>JAFLRP010000121.1 GCA_022511515.1 Acutalibacter sp. | reverse complement strand
GAAAAATATCGACCTATGTGAACGCATTAGCTAAGGCGGGGTTTGTTATTGAGCAAATGGTAGAACAAAATGTTGACGATACCGCGGAATCCAAAGAAATAACTAACAAGACCTTAAAAGCCAAGATGCTCCCCATTTCAGTCTGCTTTAAGGCAAGGAAATTATAGGATTGCGAATTCCAGCTTATCGTGGAAGCGGCAGACGGTAAAAAATCCCCCTCTGAAACAAACTGTTTCAGAGGGGGTTCTTTGTCTCCTATAAAAGCATATTATTCCTTCGGCCCAAGCTGCAATTCCTCCGCATACGCTTTCATGGCTTCAATGCAGATGGCGGCCACATCTCGGACTTCCATTCCCAGCATGTCGCAACCTTGCCGGATCACCTCGCGGTTGCACTTGGCGGCGAACTTTTTATCCTTGAATTTCTTCATAAAGCTGGACACTTCCATATCGGTAATGCCGGCAGGTCTCATTCTGGCGGCCGCTTGAATAATGCCGGTCAGTTCATCAACGGTAAACAGAGACTTTTCCATGGGTGTGAGGGGTTCCACATCGCTGCACAAACCGTATCCGTGTGCCAAAATCGCACGGATTTCTTCTTCCTGCAGACCTACGTCCCGTAACGGCTGTTCGGTGTGCTGCAGATGCTCGTCGGGGTGCTGTTCGTAATCGTAGTCGTGCAGATAGCCAATGGCCATCCAGTGCTGTTCGTCTTCGCCGAAATGTTTCGCCAAACCGCCCATGGCAGCCATCACATTCTTCGCATGGAGGAACAGATGCTCCTCGGTGGTGGTCGTGCTCAGCAATTCCTTTGCTCTGTCTAAAGTAAGCATATTTTTCTCTCCTTTATTGTCTATACTCGAATGATTGTAGCATAGCGGAGAAGAAAAGACAATCCTGAGGCGGGGCGTCCCATTTTTTCAATCCCCCTGTTGACACCCGTCCGCTGGTGTGATAAGATAGGCTCACAACTGAATAAGTTTTTCAAAGCCGATGCTTTGATAGTGATCAAATGGTTAACTGCTCCAGGGGAGTAGTCTGTCCATTTTTGGTTTCTATCAAAGCATCGGCTTTTTTGCTTTGCCGGAAATCTGCACCTTGAAAATCGAATCCGCAAGCGGCGCCGGTGACCGGCCCGGGGAAGCAATCGCCATGACCCGCTGAAAGCGGCCAGCGTGCCAAGGGAATCATCGGAACCGATTTGCGGGATTAAAACTTGAAAGCGAGGTACAGCTTATGAAAATCGAAAACACCATAGCAGTTTTGTCTGTCAAGAATTATGACTTCGATTATAACAACTTTGAAAATGCGGAAAGGGCGTGTGAGCGATTTGTCAGGTCGGCGAAGCTGCTCTCAGCAGGGGGCTTCCTTGGCTGGCAGCTCAACACCGATAAATCTGGAAACCATCATGTTTTTGCCTTTTCCGGCCTGGGCGCGGCGGTCACTCGAGAGGACTTCGGCTGGATTTTTGAGCCTTGCGCATCTGTGGAAACCCTGCTGCAGGATTCTCTGGAAGAACTGTGGGCAGAAGACCGCAAAGTATACGCCCTGCGACACACACAGGAAAATCCCGAATACGGCGATGACAGAAGACACTGTAAAGAACTCTTGGACGCGCTGGGCGAGACCGGGGCTATGCTTCGCATGACGCAGGATGCGGCCGGCAGAATTTTGATCAGCTTGCAGGGCGAGATGACCCTGCGCGTGCGCACCCTGCTCTCTCTGGCCTTTCCGGGCACGGAAGCCGTAGAAATCACGGCATCGGACCCCATCGAGCGTTGCTCGGCAGAGTATCTGACAGAGGTCATGACGGGCCTAATGGGGGCGCTCATGCTGGAGCGGCCTAAGCAGGAGGATGTGGAAGAACCTGAAGAAGACATGGAAGGGCCCTTTACGGAAGATATCGAGGATGACGCACCCATTGACGAGTTACACCTCACCGTCCGTTCCTTTAACTGCTTGAAACGGGCAGGGATCGACACCGTAGGGGAGCTGCGGGCGCTGTCGGAAGACGATCTCTGCCGCGTTCGCAATCTGGGCAGAAAAAGCAAGGAGGAAATCAAGAAAAAGCTGTGTGAGATAGGTGCACTGCCCGCTCCAGTCCAACTGCCCGAGCCCAACTATACCGATATGTTAGGCGAACTGATCGGCCTTGAAAGTGTCAAAGAGCAGGTCAAAAAAATTACGGCGCTGACAAAGATGAAGCAAGATATGGCGGCATTGGGAAGAGAGACAGTTCCCGTTGTGCTGAACATGGAATTTGTGGGCAATCCCGGCACGGCAAAGACCACCGTGGCAAGAATTTTGGCAGGCATCTTCCACCAGATCGGACTGCTGGCAAGCAGCGATTTGGTGGAGGTGGGTCGGGCCGATTTAGTGGCGCGATATGTGGGCCACACCGCCGAGCAAGTGAAGAACGTATTCCGCAGGGCAAGAGGAAAGCTGCTCTTTATTGACGAGGCTTACTCTTTAGTGGAAAATTCCGCCGGGCAGTTCGGAGATGAAGCGATCAACACCATCGTGCAGGAGATGGAGAACAACCGAGAGAATACCATCGTGATCTTTGCCGGGTATCCGGATAAAATGGACGCGCTCTTTGCAAGAAACCCCGGACTTCGGTCCCGGGTGCCCTTTCAGATCAGCTTTGCCGATTACTCAGTGAATGAAATGGTACAGATTGCCGATTTGGAGGCAAAGAAACGTGGATTCACCATCTGCCCGAAGGCAAGAGAAAAGGCGGCCGCCATCTGCAGGCTGGCAGTCCAGAACCCCGATATGGGCAACGGGCGGTTTTGCAGAAATCTTGTGGAAAATGCGATTCTCAGCTATGCGTCCAGAGTGTACGGAAACGACGATACCGCTGTGGAAAAGGATTTTGCGCTGACGGCCGAGGATTTCACCGCCCCGGAAGGCCTGCGGGAGACAAAACCGGCTGTGCATATCGGATTCGCCGCGTGAGAGAAACACTTTGACAGCACCTTGGCCCTCTGCTACAATGATAAACACAACGGAGGAGAAAACCATGACCCTTGACGAAAAACTCACCGGCGTCACCCCCAGCCTGCGGCAGGTGGCGCACCAGCAGTTGGAGTTCTACGCCTTTCTCCACTTCACGGTGAACACTTTCACCGACCGGGAATGGGGCGACGGCACGGAAAGTCCGTCTGTTTTCAACCCCGCCAAGTTGGATGCGGAACAGTGGGTAAAGGCCATAAAATCCGCGGGTATGCGGGGGCTGATTTTGACCTGCAAGCACCACGACGGTTTCTGCCTGTGGCCCAGCAAGTACACGACCCACTCCGTAGCTTCCAGCCCCTACAAAAACGGACAGGGCGACGTGGTGCGGGAAACCGCCGACGCTTGCAAAAAGCACGGGCTGAAATTCGGCGTGTATCTTTCGCCGTGGGACAGAAACTGCCCGCTGTACGGGCAGGGAAAAGAATACGACGACTACTTTGTCAATCAGCTCACCGAACTGCTGACGGGCTACGGCGAGATTTTCTCTGTTTGGTTTGACGGTGCCTGCGGGGAAGGGCCAAACGGGAAAAAGCAGGTTTACGACTGGAGGCGCTACTACCGGGTGATTCGCAAGCTGCAGCCAAACGCCTGCATTTCCGTCTGCGGCCCGGACGTGCGCTGGTGCGGCAACGAGGCCGGACACACCCGCCCTGCTGAGTGGAGCGTGGTGCCGGAGCGTGCCAAGGACAGCGAAATTGTCGCTGAGAAAAGCCAGCAAGAGGACAGCGGCGAGTTTCGTCAGCGCAGGGTAGACGCGCGAGATGAAGACTTGGGCAGCCGCACGGTTTTGGCAAGTGAAGACAAGCTGATTTGGTACCCTGCCGAGGTCAACACCTCCATTCGTCCCGGTTGGTTCTGGCACGAGAGCGAAAACGACAAGGTGCGCAGTCTGGAGGAGCTCATTCACATCTACAACAACTCCGTGGGCGGCAATGCCACATTTCTTTTGAATATCCCGCCCACCAGCGAGGGCTTGCTTCACGAAAACGATGCAAAGCGTCTTGCGGAGTTGGGAGCGTATCTGAACGCGGCTTTTAGGAACAACTTGATGGATTCGGCATCGGTTTCCAATGATGCGGTACGCAACGCGATACGCGTGGACGATTACGACACCTACTGCACTGATACAGAGGTTACGGCGGAGTGGGAAACGCCGGTGGAGATCGGCAACATTGTGCTCAAAGAAAATATTCTGCGCAGCCAGCGCATCGAATCCTTTACCGTGGAAGCCCGCATAGACGGCAAATATGCTGAAATATATCGCGGGACGGTGGTGGGGTACAAGCGCATCGTGCCGCTGAAAAAGGTACGCACGGACGGTATCCGTATCAGAATCACCGACAGTAGGCTGGAACCCACGATTGCGTTTCTAGGGATTTATGAAAGCGTGTAAAGTCAAGACCTCCCCTAAGAGGGGAGGTCTTGACTTGTTATATGCAATTAAGAAAGAGGATATCGAAATAACAAGACGAGTTCAATCCGTTTCCAGCATGTTGCCAAGTGAATTTTTAATATCCCAATTCTCCGTCTATGATCGACCCGTCGATGGCGTTGATGGCCATGATCGTGTTCGTGTTGGTCGTCCGGTGCTGAACAAAGTCCTCTTGGCCCCGATTGGCGTAATCGATTTTCCCCTCGAAGCTCCACACGGGAACGACAAGGCCCGTGTCAAAGCTGTCCTTCTCGCTGATGCGGGAATAGCTCAGCCGCACCCGGTCAATGTTGATCCAGGAAACGCGCTGATCGTCGGCATTTGCCACGCAGACCATCTTCTCAAAGATTTCTTTGATTTCACTAAAGGGCTTGAGCACCGCATTTTCGACGACGGTTTCCGTGATCTCGATGGGGGAGTCGTAGTTGAAGCCCACAATGCCGGCGTCGTTGATCCGCAGCTGTATCATTTCACCGGGCCAAATCTTTTGCCGATAGTCGACGCCCTCTCCGCTTTCGCTTTCTTTTCTTCCGCTGGACTGAGTCAAAAGCGCGCTGTCGATGTCCCGGTAAAACAGCAGAATGTAATAATTGCGATAATAACTGGTGTTGGCAGGCTCTTCGTACTGAAGCAAATACACAGGCTCATTGTACAGCCCGCCCTCGGCGAAAGCAAAGTCGGGTAAATCGATTTCTTCCAGAAATTTCTTTGCTTTCTCGATGGCTTCTTCCATGGTAATGGTAGTTTCGTCGTTTTCAATGGGAGTGAATATGGTGGATTCGTCAAAGACGACTCCTAAACCCAAAAAATTCTCCGGCACTGTTTTGTTGAATCCCACGCCGTCCATGGTCGCGCTGCCATCGACGAGATAGGTGTCTAAATTCGCAGGCTTCAAGGGAGAATCCACATATTGGCCGGGACAGGAATAGTAAATCAGCCCGCTGCCCCCATCTTCGGAATTCTTCGCACTGAGCGTCTGGTACTGTCCGTCGCCGCTGTCGGCCACAATATCAAGAGTTTCGTCATCCGGATAGGCAGAGGCGCGATATTCATCCGCAATTTCCGGATAGCGCTCATAGTATTCCCGATAGGTCAGGAACTGCCCGTCGCTGGGATACTGCTTCAAATCCACCTCATCCGGCGCGTTTTCGTAGTCTTCCTGAAGCGTGTCAATGGTTGCTTGACGCGCTTCTACCACAACCTGATAGTGCTCTCTGAATTCTTCCTCGGAAATGATCGTCGGATTGTCCGGGGAGCCCTCCGTCCTATCCTCGATCGTGGGGTTGGCAAGCTTTTCCTCCGCTTCGCGGAGCTGATCGCGCCATTCCTTGATCGACCTTTCGTAATCGGCTTTGGTCGGTGCATATAATGCCCGGGTGAAGTAGACCTCTTTCTCTCCCATCAGCGTCTTGCGCACCTTGTCCACAAATTCCTGATCGATTCTTTTTCGTTCCACCCGATAGACGTTCAGCGTGTCCACCTGGGGCACGTCCACCTTTGCGTTCACGTTCACCGTCACGCCCAGGCTTTCATTTTCGATAGTGGTCACATAGGTTTCAAAATTTTCCGCCACCTCGTCCACAATGTCGGCGGCGTCCACCTTTGAGGGGTCGTCCTCCTGCGCCTTGCTGATCAAATTGTCCATATCCTTGTGGACGATAATGGAACCCTCAGGGTTTTCCTGACAGGCGCTCATGGAAAGCAGCAGGACAGCACACAGTCCAGCAGCCAAAAACTTTTTACACCCGGACGAATTCCCAAACATAACGCGCTCTCCTTTATCGATTTTGATTATACCATATGGGAATTTCTATCATCAAGTCTTCAAGAAGATGTAAAATTTATGTAAAAATGGCGGCGGGTGTTTCTCATTTTGCCCCATCGAAACTATGCCATCAGAACAAATACAAGTCTTGTAAGGAAAGCCATTTTGTGATATACTATGAAATACAAAAAAACGATGGCGAAAGCTGCTATATCAAAATCTGGAAGGAGCATGAACATGAGAAGTATCACTACATTAGACCTGCAGTATGCCCACCGTTTCTACGGGTTCAAGGGCGAGGCCCAGTATCTGCATGGACACACCGGAGTCCTGACTATCGAGGTCGAGGATACCGTCGAGCCCGGCGTTAACATGGTTTTCCCCTGCAACGAGATCAAAAAGACCGCGTGGGAAGTTCTGCAGAACTTTGACCACGCGCTGGTCCTCCGGGAGGACGATCCGCTGCTGCCCGCTATCCTCGGCGTTTATGAGGAGCAGGGCATCAAGAACGGCACCCCCCAGAACAAGCAGAAGGGCCCGGCTTTCAAGACTGAACTTGCCACCGCCTATCCGGAATGCCGTTTGGTGGTCACCAAGGAGACCATGACCGTCGAAGGCATGATCAAGATCGTTTACGATCTGCTGAAGGACAAGCTGAACATCGTGAAACTCACCTTCACCAGCGGCGTGAACGGCGCCACCGAGGAGTACGCCCCGAAGAAGAGCATCGACCGCTGCCCGCTGTGCGGCATTGCGCTGAACGAAAACGGCGTTTGCCCCAAGTGCGGTTATAAAAAGTAATCGGGCTGAAAATGCGACAACCCCCTCTGAGATCAGCAATCTCAGAGGGGGTTTCTATACGTGCTTTTTGTTTTCGGCGGCGCAGAATCGACACCGCCTTACTTACCGCTGCTTCTTTCTTTTCCGGCTCTGAAAATCGGCATGGATCCTTTCGCCCCAACTGGCCTGCAGGGGCTCATTGGCACGGACATTACACACCGCTTCGGTGACCGTTTCGTACAACACCCGAGTGCCCTGTTTGTCTGCGTGGTAGTTGACCGCTCTGTCCCTGCCGATCCCGTAGTGGGCTGCCGTTTCAACGGCATCGATATTCGCGCCGATAAACAGGAACTCCCACCCGTATTTTTCTTTCTGCCGCTCGATCATCCGCTTGACTTCTTCGCTGCTGTAGCGGTGGCTGGCGTTCTCCAGTCCGTCTGTGGTGATGATGAACATCGTGTGCTCAGGGACGTCCTCCGGGCGGGCGTATTTGTGGATGTTCCCGATGTGATGGATCGCCCCGCCGATAGCGTCGATCAGCGCGGTACAGCCCCGGACGGTGTAGTCTTTGTCGGTCATCTTCGGGACATCGCTGAGCATTACGCGGTCGTGAAGGACTTCGCTTTCGTTGTCAAACAGGACTGTCGAAACGTAACAAGTGCCCTCCTGCGTTTTCTGCTTTTCGATCATCGCGTTGAACCCGCCGATGGTGTCGCTTTCCAAGCCTCCCATGGAGCCGCTTCTGTCCAAAATGAAGACCAATTCCGTACTGTTGTTTTTCATGAAAAAAACCTCTCTTTCAGTTGATGATGTCATTCTACACCAATGAAAGAGAGGTCCGGTCGCTTCGCAGGCGACAAATTATTCCGTCAGCAATTTTATGGCCGCTTGATACTTTTCTGCCCGCTGCAGATCCTTTTCGGTCACGGTATCCAACCTTGTCAAATCGCTGTTGTGGCGAAGATCGGCAAGCTTGACGGCTTTTGCAATGGGATTTTCTTTGATGAGGGCGACGTAGTCCAGATAGGGAACATTCTTATCGTGAGTGAGCAGCCGCAGAGCGTCACAAACCGATTCAGAGAATCCCATGGCCCGCAGATCGTCTACGGTCATCTCCGTATCCTCCGCCACATCATGAAGGAGCGCCGCGATAGTCGTTTCCTCGTCCTTCATCTGTTCCGCAAGGTGAAACGGATGGTACACATAGGGCATACCCGTTTTATCCACCTGATTTTTGTGGGCCGCAAAAGAGACTTTCAGCGCTTTCTTTGTCATTTCGGTGTAGATCATGTTTTACGCCCCCAGTAAACTTTGATCAAAGGCAAACAGCGCCTCGTTGATCTCAAAAATATTATAGTTTCCCTTGCTGATAAAATACTCGATGATGATGTCAAACTTGTTGCTGTGAGATAGGGCAAAGCCCGCCTTCATCAGCAGGTCCTTTGTTTCCGCCAGGGGCAGTTCCAGAGCGATGGCAAAGGCAATGGCCGTGGGTTTGCTGGGTCTGTAATGCGCGTCGCTGCGGATCTTGGAAAACAGCTTGCGGTCAATGTTGGCCTTTTTGTAGCAGTCGGCGTCGGCCATGCCCTTTTCGTCGATTTTGCGGAGCAGCATCTCTGAAAAACTCTCGTCGATCTGTTTCAGCTTTTCGTCCAAGCCTGCTTCGGCGGACATAGGCATGGCCTGAGGCGCGGCAAAAGCCGGCGGCTCCGGGGCGCGGGACGTCGAAAAGCTGGCCTCCTGCGGAAAGACCATGCGGGTCCTCTCAAGGCGGTAGTCGGTGTATGCGTCTACATAGTGATCGTCGATATATTCGACGATGGCGGAAAACAGCTTTTCCCCGATCTGATACGCGGCCCTGTCAAAAATGACGAGATAGACGGTCATATCATGGGTGAGTAAGAAATCGCCGATGGTGTCGATGGCAACCTTTAACGCCTGATCCTTCGGGTATCCGTAAGCGCCCGAGGAGATCAGGGGGAAGGCCACGGTTTCGCAATTTTTTTCTTTTGCAAGATGTAAGGATTTTTGGTAGCAGGATCTCAGCAGCTCTTTTTCGCCCAGATGGCCGCCCATCCAGCGGGGACCCACGGTGTGGATCACATATTTACAGGGCAAATCGTACCCGCCGGTGAGCTTTGCGTCTCCGGTTTTGCAGCCGCCCAAAGTCTTGCATTCTTCCAATAATCCGCTGCCTGCGGCACGGTGAATACTGCCGTCCACACCGCCGCCGCCCAGCAGAGAGGAATTGGCGGCGTTGACAATGGCGTCCACCGCCATTTTCGTGATGTCGTTTCTGACGATTTCCAGCGGCATTTCTGCTCCACCCTTCAAGAATAGAATTCCTACCTAAAATATAGAAGAACGCGGGGGAAAAGTCAAGAGTGCAAGACTTGTCAATCCATTGTAAACATGATAGAATGAAACCAAATCAATTTCAGGAGGAGTTACTATGTGGAACAGCTTCAACACGGTTGATTATGAAGGCATGATCGCGGAAACGGTCAGCATTTCCGGGCACGAGGGCAAGAGCATTCGCGCCTATTGGTCCCGGCCCATCGGCGGAGGGCCTCACCCCAGTCTGGTGCTGATCCCCCATATGCCCGGTTGGGATGAGTGGTGCCGGGAAACTGCCCGGCGTTTCACCGCCCACGGCTACAGCGTTTTGTGCCCCAACATTTACGAGGATTTCGGCCACGGAACGCCCACCGAGGTGGCCCAGAAGGCCAGAGAAGCCGGCGGCGCCACGGACGACAACGTGATGGCCGACACAGCCGGCGCGCTGTCCTTTTTGAAAAATCAGCCCGCTTCTAACGGCAAGGCCGGCGTCATCGGCATGTGCTCCGGCGGACGGCACACCTTCCTGGCCGCCTGCACCGTGGAGGGCATCTATGCGGCGGTGGACTGCTGGGGCGGCGGCGTAGTCTGCCCGCCGGAACAACTGAGTCCTGCCCGGCCCGTAGCGCCCATCGATTACGCGGAAAAGCTCGCTTGCCCTTTGCTGGGCATCTTTGGCAACGAGGATTTCAGCCCTACCGTGGAGGACGTGAATAAGCTGGAGGCGGTGCTCAAGGAATTGGGCAAGGACTACGAGTTCCATCGGTACGATGGGGCGGGTCACGGCATGTGGTACTACGACAAGCCCATGTACCGACAGGAGCAAGCCATGGATTCCTGGAACAAGTGCATCGAATTTTTTGACAGACATTTGAAGTGATCCGGAGGCAAACATGCAGGACAGCCGAAAACCCTTTGTCGTGATGGCAAAGCCTGTGGGATCGCGCTGCAATATGCGCTGCGCCTACTGCTATTATCTGGAAAAAGGCCAGTTCTCCGCCCACGCGAAACAGAGCCGCATGAGCTTCACGCTGCTGGAAAAGCTGATCCGCCAGACCATTGAGGCGAGCGACGGCACGGTGTCCTTTACCTGGCACGGGGGCGAGCCCACTCTGGCGGGACTGGATTTCTACCGGAAAGTCGTGGAACTGGAGAAAAAATACCTGCCAAAAGGCTGGGAAGTGTGGAACAACATCCAGACCAACGGTCTGCTCTTAAACGACGAGTGGTGCAGATTCCTGCGGGAGAATCGCTTCGACGTGGGGGTCAGCATCGACGGCGCTCAGTGGGTCCACGACAAGAACCGCCGGGACCGGGGCGGCAAGGAAACCTATGAGCGGACGGTGCGGGCTGTGCGCAGGCTGCAGGCGGCGGGCATCCAGCCCGACCTGCTGTGTACCGTCACTTCCGACGCGGCCGGCGACCCCTTGGGGGTATACCACGGCCTGCGGGAGCTGGGCACGGGATGGGCGCAGTTCATCCCCATCATCGTGCGCAGGAAAGGTGGAGACCTTTCCTCGAAAAATGGCGATTTGACCCTCGAAAGCAACACTCTTTCTCCTGAGAGTGTTACGCCTGAAGGGTATGGCGCGTTTCTTTGCGCGGTATTTGACGAGTGGGTGACCCACGATTTGGGGAGTTTAGACGTGCAGCTTTTTGCCGAGACCGCCCGCATTTGGGCCGGCGGCGAGGCCAATCTCTGCTGGATGGCTCCCACCTGCGGCCGGGTGCTCATCGCGGAGGAGGACGGCGCGGTGTACGCTTGCGACCACTTTGTGGACGGCGAGCATCGACTGGGCACGCTCTCCGGAGAACGGCTGGACGCGCTGGCCAATTCAGAGCGGCAATTCGTGTTCGGAGACGCCAAACGCGACACGCTGACTGCCGAATGCAAGCGCTGCCCATGGCTCTCCTGCTGCAACGGCGGCTGCCTCAAGGACCGCCTCGGCACATCCGAAGACGGCGAGCCGGGGCAGTACCTGCTGTGCAAAGGCTTGAAGCAGTTTTTCGCCCACGCGGATAAACCCTTGCACCGGGTAATGGCCCTGAGTAGCCAAGGCATGAAACCGAAAGAGATCATGGAGCAATTACGCAGTGAGTTGGGCCGTTCCTGAAAGTTTTTTCAAAAGGCACGGGGCGTGAAGGTTCCGAGATAGAGCACAAAATCATAAGGGATATCTTTAAGGGAAGAAGTGGATGATATGACAAAGCAAAAGCGGGCGAAAAAAGTAAAAGCGTCCTTACCTAAAAACTGGCGGGTTTGGCTCCTGCTTGTGATTTTGGGGATCGGCATCATCGGTTTCGGCGGGTGTGCGGAAACAGATCCCGGTTCTGGTCGCAGTGCAGTTTCCGGCGCTGTGAGTATGGCCGATTCTTCCATGGCAGAAGAGCCGGAAGCGACCCCAAGCCCTGTGCCTACTGCCACGCCGACGCCAACGCCCACTCCCAGTCCCACACCGAAGCCTACACCCACACCGACACCAAGTCCCACGCCTACGCCGGAGCCTACACCGTCACCCACTCCGGAGCCTACTCCGACGCCGGAGCCCACTCCCACGGCAACTCCGGCACCGGCACAGGGATCGGAGTCCCAATCCGGCGGCAGCGGCGGAAATTTCGGCCCGGGAAACGATTTTGACACAGCGGGCAAGGACTATGTGTTGAACACCAACACCATGAAATTCCACTACCCCAACTGCTCCAGCGTGAAAGACATTTCGCCGAAAAATTATCTTGCGTACAACGGCACAAGGGACGAAGTGATCGCGAAGGGTTATCAGCCCTGTAAACGGTGTAAACCCTAAAGTCTCAGTAGCTCCAAATCGACGAAATTGAGAAAAGAAAACTCCCGGGCGCTGTCCTTCGCGGCGCTCGGGGGTTTTGTCTTTTTCAAATTTTCTCTGCTAGCAGGCATCTTTCCGGGGTTAAGGCAACGGGAGTTGAACACAAATCGGTTTTTTCGGGCAGATTTCCGCAGATATTGTGTTAAACACCTTGACAATACGCTAGTATTCTCTGCGGCGTTTGCCTTATCTCGACAGAAATCTGTTCTGAAAAAACTGCTGCGCACCTCCTGGCGAGGGATTTTGAGGTGATTTTTGCGATTTCAGACACGACGACGTCGTGTCTTCTGCAGAGCGGGCTGGCGCCCACCAAAGAAGAAAGCACAAAAAGCGACCAAAAGACCCGCTGGGAGGCGGTTTAGGGTTCGACCCCCGTTGCCTTAAGAGGTTTTCAAAAAATGCAGAAACCCTTTTGCCGTGCGGATATCGGCATCTTGAAAGTGATTGCCCTGATTCCATTCCAGCACGGCGTCCACCCCGACGGAACGGAAAATCTCATGCTGCTCCTGAATACAATCCGCCACCGTTGCCATCACCGGGTTGCGGGTTCTGGCTTCCTTATTGCCGAGACTGAGGTAAGCGTTACGGGGATGGAAAGAATGTTCCTTCGCGTAGTCGATCCACCCGGGAAACCACACCGAGGGCGAAGCGGCAGCAATGCCGGAAAACAGGTCGGTCTGATACCCGCACCACAGCGCAAACAACCCTGCCAGCGAGTACCCGCCGAGGATCTTTTTCGCACCCTCGCCCAATTGATAGTTGGCTTTGAGCTCGGGGATCAGCATATCCGCAAGGAAGTCTAACGTATCTCCTGCCCCGTCCCCGAAATCATCCTTGCCGAAAACGGCAGGGGCTTTCCACGGGGAGAGTTCCTGACCCCACTGATTGATCTTGGCCGCGCAGAGCGCAAAGGTTTGGTCTGTGTGCTGTTCCATGTACGCGACCTGATTGTCCAGAGACGCTTCATCGTGGTCGTCCACGGGCTGAAAGAAAATGACACTTGGGTCGGGCTGCTCATAGAGCGTGATTTGCTTGGAAGCCAGGGAGAAAGCGGTCTTTTTCATAGAAATCTCATTCCTTGTCAAGGCCGAGGACGGCGTCGGTTTCGTTTTGGAAATGATACCACATGCCGCTTGAAAAGGCAAGAAACCGAGGTGATTTGCTCTGTACAAAAGGGCTCCGGTGTGGTAGAATCATCCCAACAGCAAGGTATCATGTTTGGGAGGCAGTTTTATGCAAAAGCGTGTTTTGGGCAAAACAGGATTTCATGTTTCGGCGGTAAGCTACGGCGGGATCGTGTCTGCGGCGGTGTATCCGAATTTCGTTTATGACGGCGACGGGCAGGCGGCTTCA
>JAFLRP010000120.1 GCA_022511515.1 Acutalibacter sp. | reverse complement strand
TGCGCCGCCCACCTGGGTCAGGTACAGGTCAAAGGTGGCCTGGCCGCCGTCCTTGTCGGGAGACGCCACCAGCACGCCGGTGTTGACCTGCCCATCGGGCACGTCGTCAGAATATTTGGAGTCGTAGGACTCGGCGTAGTCGCTCTTATAGTCCATCTCAGCGGTGTCGCCGTCCACCGTGCCCTCTGCGTAGTCATAGAATTTGAAGGTACAGGTGTATGTACCTACCGCCGAGGGCGGATTCTTGCTGACAGTGGGGTCACTGTTGTAGCCCTTGATGGAAACCTTTTCCTCCGCCGATTTCTGACCGGTACTGGCGTTGAAATTCACGCTCAACTGAGACATCAAGCTGTTGAATGTACCGGCCGTAATCGCGGAATTACGGGAAGAAAAGATATACTTCGTATACTCTGTCGCGGGCTTTGAAGTATCTTGCTTCCAACCGCTATTGGCACCTTCGGCAAGCTTTAAGGAGAGAGGCTTTGCCGTGCCCATATTGGTCGCTTCGACCACGAGGTAGTAGATGCTGGACAAATTGGATCCAACAAATACCTTATCCGACTGGAAGTTGACCGTCTCTGACAGAGAAACGCTGATGCTGCCATCTTTACCGGTGCCGGTGGCGTTTATGACCTTCAGCTCGAATTTCTTTCCGAGAGTGATGGCGGCAAACGCCGACACACTGCCCACCACCATCAGCAAAATAGCCAACAGCAGGGAGACAACGATCAGTCTCTTGCGATAACTTCCTTTCCCAAATTTAGCTTTCATCTTACTCATGAAAACTAGCCTCCTTTACGCTTTAAGCGATACCCGCTGCACGCAGGATATATGCATAAGCCCAATGTCCGCGCCTAAGATCTGTGAAGGGACAGTAGGCATACTTCTGAATGTTGGTGCGCTCCAGTTCATTGAGCGCGTTGACGGTGATTTGAACGATCAGCTTAGTCGCTTCCGCTCTGGTGATATAGTTGCCGGGACGGAAGGTACCGTCGCCGTAACCGTCAGCCACCCCTGCTTCTGCCAGCGCGTCAATATATCTGGCGTACCAGGCGTCGGGGTTCACGTCGGTGAAAGTGCCGTAGGTGGATGCGGACAACTGCGCGGTATCCGCCAGAATTCTGGAGGCTTCTGCGCGGGTGATGGGATTGTTGGGCCGGAACGTGCCGTCCCCGTAACCGTCGATAATTCCCATCGTCTTTGCGTAGCCAATGGCACTTGCGTACCACTGCTTATCGTCCACATCTTTGAAGTAGGAGCCATAATAGGCTTTGGAGGAGAATCCGCCCAGGGATCTCACCACCATGGAGACGAATTCCGCTCTCGTAATATGCCGCTCGGGACGGAAGGTCAGGTCGCCGTAGCCCTCCACGAATTTGGTGTTGGTGATGTCCTTGTACACCGCTGTGTAGACGATATTGCTGAACACCGCGATTTGGGAAGCATCCACCACCAGCACGCCGTCAGAGGTCCAGCCCATAAAGCCGTAGCCCTCTTCGGTCTTTACGCCCGGGGGATTCTGCGGCGCGCTGCCAATCTCCACGACGATATCGCTTTCGCCCACGAGCTTGCCGTATTCTCCGGCGTCAAAACTCACGGTGACAGTGTCAACGTAGCTGCTGCGCTTGGGGCGGTGGACGTTGATCGGAGCGTAGCCGTAGATCCAGTGTGCGGGATCCGCAGGGTCGACCACCAGACATTCCAGAAGAACCGTCTTATCTTCGTAGAATTTTTCCGGCTGTACGGTCACCGTAACGCCGTGGATGCCGTCCGCGTCCGTTCTTCCTGCCAACACCAGGAACTGGCTGGGGATTCGCTCGTTGCCGTTTTCATCCAATTCTTTGTCGTAGGGGAGATACCGGCCGTTTTCATCCTTATCCGGCAGAACCAGTCTCCACTGCACAGGCACTTCATTCCCAATGGGGAATTCTTCGCCGTACTGGTCGTACACCGTGGGAGTAGCGTGATCCTGAATGATATCCTTCTTGTTGCCGGACATCAGGAATTCCGTAGACGTCAGATTGACCTGCACACTGGCGGGATAGCGGCTTTCCTGAACGAAGGAGAAGGTGATCGTTTTTTCTCCCAGGATCGAATGATTCGCGATCAGCGTCAGTTGGTCGATGCAATCACACTCGGGATAGATAGTCATCTCTCCCGAGAGACAATCAAATTCCAGCAGCGGAGTCCTGATCTCCTGGGGCTTTTTGCCCACCATGACGGTTTCCACACGGTAAATTTGATATCCAATGGGCTCATCGCCGTTTTCGGCGCTTTCGCCCTGAGCGTAAATCGCCTCGAGCACGACATCTTCCGGCAGCACCAGACTGTCGACGTCTAGATCCATCCTGATCTCCGCGTCCTGAATGGGAGCGCCGTACTGGTCATATACCACGGGATCAAACTGGTATACCTTTGCGCCGTCCTCGGCATAGGGTCTTTGCAGCGGATCAACGGAATTGCCGTCCTCATCGGAACCTGTAATATACAGGTAAGAGGGCACCGCCGGGTCTCTTGTCAGCACCAGCGTGCATTCTTTGACGAAATCGCTGCCGGTCAAATCGCCGCTGGAGTGCACCCGCATTTTGATCAAATAGCTGTACTGCCCCGGCGCACGATCCGCAGGTATGGCCCGGTTGGTGATAGTCAGGAGAAGATCCTCTCCCTCGGCAAGACCGTTTCCGTCCACATCGCCGGTGGCAAATTCCACGCCCTCGTGGTCCCCCACAAATTCCCAAATGGGATGATACAAATCGGATTGATCTTCCATCCAGGTGTCGTACTGACTGACGATCTCAGCCCGCAGATAAACGGTATCCGTTCCGTCAACGCCGGGAACGTTCAGGCCGTTGTCGCTGACCCAATAAGGGATCCTGTATGTGCTGGGATTATCCTCTGACAATTTCAGTTCATAGGGATATCTGGTGCCCTTGTCAAAGGTGACCCGCATGGCGCTTTCCGCCCGGATATTCCCGGGCTTGCTCACCGGAGCGGCCACAAGGTTCACAGATTCCACCCTGACGTTAGAGGCCACGTACAAGGTACGGGAATCCGTATCAAAGCGCATTCCCACAGGCACATCGGTGACTTCACCGCTGGCTGCGGTACTCAGCCACAACTCTGCCCTTTCGCCGGCCATCTCGCCGCCGTACTGGTCGTACACGGTGGCGGTCACGGAGGCCTGCTTTTCAGGATCCTCCTTCAAGCCCAGTTTTACCTGGAGCACGCCGTTCGCCACAGAGCCGTCCTCGCTGGAAATGGTAGCAGAGGGCACGGCATATGTGGGCACGGAAGGATCCAGCCGCAGCTTGACCGGAATTTCCTGGTAGATCGCTGAATTCTCTGTGGCCTCCACCCTGAGGGTAAAGCCCGCGCTTGCTAAATTATTCTTGGCTTCTTCTGTATAGTACAGCCGCACAATGCCTGCGCTTGCACTGGAATTGGAAATTTCAGCTCTTATTCCCGTGACGTTCTTTACCGACCATCTCACCGATCTGGAGATGGCATTGGTAAACTGGTCTCTGACGGTCCACACCATGGTGTAATCTTCATAGCTCTGAGCCGTTTCCGCAGCCGGCTTGGCCGGCAGGGTGAACTCAAGGCCGCCGGCAGGAATGGACTGGACCGTGCCCTTGCCTCTCTTATAACCCGTAATGTCAATGGATGTGGGAACAAGGTCCTGATCCTGCCGGAGAGAAATGTACCATTCTCCCTGCAGATTGCCGCAGGTGGGACACAGCAGGATGGAGCCTGCCTGAGCGGTATGTGTGATCGTGATGGTCTTGTTCGCTATATCTATTGTAACGCCGTTGGGCAGGGGCTTGCCGTAGTCCCAAACCACTTCTGCGTCATCCATCACCACGCCGTACTGGTCACGGACATAGACGATCAGCGGCACAGTGACGGTCTCTCCCACGTTGGGGATCTGCACGCCCTTGCTGTAATCCTCCCGATCCTGGGGGAAGAATAATTCCTGAGGAACGGAAGTCTCCCGGGTGATGCGGATAGTTTGGGTCGTTTCCGCACCGTTGCTGCAGATCACCTTTACCTTGATCTCTTTGGGAATGTAGTGAGCCAGCGTGGTACTGCCGAAGCGCAACGCGCCCTTAGCGGTCAGGAACACCATGTTCCGTGCGCTGTAGGTATCGCCGCTGAAGGAAATATCGCCGGTTTCCAGATTGGGATCTGAGGGATCCGTACGACTCAGCACAACATCGGGGTCACCGCTGTTGGCGCCGGGGAACGTGGCGGATTCCAGCACCCAGGTAACGCTGTCCTGAGAGAGGACCTGATCGTCCCCGTACTGCGTGGTGCCGGAAGCAGTCAAATACTTCATCACGTCAGCGCCGTTGGCGATATCGATACTGGAGGGGAACGCAACGGATTTCTCTACCACCGTGACAGAAGCCGGTCTCGGAAGATCCCGCTTGACCGTTACAGTGGACACGGTGGATTTGCTGCTGCCGTTCTCTGCCTTTACCGCCGTGATCTCTACGGTGCAGTCCGGCGCACAGCTCTTTACTGTCAGCTCGCCGGTCTTGGTATTCACGCTGATATATTCCTTGGCACTCTCCGGAGAAACTTTATATCTCCATGTGGTCGGATTAGACATCAGCTCGTCATACTGATCGTAGATCAGGATGGAGGGCTCAAATTTCGCATCAGGAGACGTTTTGGTCGGGGACGTGATCTGATTGTTTCCATTATAAAGGAGAGTTCCCATCACCGTGGGCACGCCGGGCTTCCGCTTGATCTCTACCTTCATCGGATTGGAGATACAGCCGGCAAACTTGGCTCTGAGGATGAACGAACAATCCTTTACCTGGTTGGTCACCTGAATATACTTCACGTTGCCTCTGTCAGTAATCAGGGTAACGCCCTCAGGCAGCCCATCTTCTGCATAAATGGTCCAGGGCTCATAGGGGAGACCGGTATACAACCGGCCGCCCGGACTGTAGGCAACTTCCACAGCGCCCCAGTTCCAACTGCTACCGTACTGGTCAATGGGATCGATGTCCAGCGAATACTCCACCGGGCTGTCCGCCTTGACCGGCACATCCAGCGCGTAGCGGTCCATCTCTTCCCCGTTCCCGTCATAGGGAGCGTAGATGCGGATCTCCTGCAGTGTCGGCTGCTGTCTGGCAAATGTGAACTGATACTCTACAAAGCGGGTCACGCCGTCAAAGGTGACGGTCAGTCTCAAATTGAATTGGGTGTTGTCGATCGTGGTGTTGTCGAAGGTGAAGCTGCCGATGCTGATCTTGTCAAAGTTCATTCCGAAGGGGGCGTCCTCTGCGGAAAGAACCTTTCCGCTGGGATCGGTAGCTTTAAAGTCGATCTGAATGTTCTTTGACGCGGCCTTTGCCAGATCGATGGCGGTGCCGCTCGCATTGCGGATATCCAGCGCCAGATCATAGATGGAAAGGTCGTCCACCGACACTTCCAGATCCCGCCACTGGTTGGCAAGCTCGGCAATGTTCACCTGCTCGGTGTAGGTGGTAACGGAGTTCTCCGACCCGCGGGTGGGAACGTCGTAGATCACCTTGATGATCGAGCCGGTCGCGCCGCCCTCCTGCACCTCCACGGGATCCTGCTGTACATGGCTGATACTCAGAGGCGCATTGATATAGGTCAGCCGATCCTTCGGCTTGCTGACGAATATGATATAGTCAGCATCTTCGGTGGAATGCTTATCCCCGTTGGGTTCGGTATACGACGCCCGCAGATAATACTCGCCCTCTACCACGTCGTTCACCGTTGTACCGTCCCTATATATAATAGTATACGAATCTCCGGAGGTATGAACCACCTGGAAGGGGTTTTTCTTTCTCAATGCATCGTAGCGGGACTGCGTCTCCTCCGTGGGAACGAACTCCATATCCAACACTCTGCCCTGATAACCCATATGGTACTGATCCTGCAGCGTGGCATGGACAACGGCTTTTCCATTCAGCACGGCATCGTCGATGATTTCCGTACCTTTGCCGTCCAACTGGGTATTGCCCACGGCAAAGCCGACCTTCTCCGCTCCGGTGGAGCTCTTGATGTCGCTTACGATACCCTTTGTATCAATTTCCGGCTTACCGGGAATAGATTTGTCAACGTACAGGCCCACATCAATGGGCAAGCTGGCCATGGCTCTGCCTTCCGGGTCATAAATCGCCTGGAAAGAGAGTCTTGCCTTTTCACCGCCGCTGACAGTGCCGGCGCCGTCGACGTTCCAAATATAGCTGTTGGGATCGGCCGCCAAATAGCTCACGTGAAGCTGAGGCGCGCACACATCGGTACGGATAATGCGGTCGTCCCCTTCCTCGTCTTCCTCCTCGTCCTGCTTCGGGGGAGAGGACGCGCCCTCTGCAAATTCGTCATAATAGCCGATTTCCGAAGGAAGCATGTCAAGGGTCACGCCCACCGGCGTTCTCATAAATTCCTGAGAGGGATCGTCCGGCTGGTACAGGACCCAGAGCTTTTTATTCTCTAACTTTGTCCCGACCAGGCGCTCGTCGGTCAGGATCGCCTCTCTCACAAGATAGTTGTCGTTGGCGTCCGGAACGATCTCGCCCGGGGTGATGTCAAAATGATTCAGGCTTTCCCCGTTCAGCAGGAATTCCCATTTCAGCCCGTCGATAAACGCCTCGAAGTCCTCGTGCTGAGGAGAAGAAATGGCGCCGTTGGCCACAACGGTGGAAATGGTGTACTTCAAAGGCATATGATTCTTGCTTGTGCTGCCCGTGTATACCTGAGGGATCCAATTTCTCTCTCTGTCGTTATCCCCAGACTGATCATAGGTGGGGATAGCATACCGGGGGTACTCGCCGGACTCCACTCTCTCGCCGGTGGAATCCACAGGGATATAGAAATCGGGGTCGGGATCGTCTCCCTTGAGACCGACGGTGTTTTCCACGCCGGCTGTAAAGTATTGCACCCGATACTTGCTGTCCATGTTCTGATACCAAAGTCCGGGGGCAGTTTCTTCCGTAATGCTGTTGGAGCCCTTTGTGCTCCATGTGGAACGGCTCAGCGTTCCCTTTCTCCACAGGGAGAGGGTGGGCTCGTTGAAATAGTAGTACGCCTGACTTTCGGTCTTGGCATAGCTCGCGTTCAAATATTTCTGAATAAAGCCCGCGCCGCCCATGGCGAAGTTGATCTCTCCCGAGGAGGAGCTGTTATATTTGAACTGATCCACGATGTCCTGGGCTTCCGCGGCATTTTTGGGGAGGTAGATCGCGCCGGCAGACAGCACGCTGTCAGGTGTGACCTGATCGGTGTCGCCCGCATAGCATTGGAAGTCCAGATCGATCACGTTGATATAGCCTTCTTCATCCATCGGCTCGGGATAATAGCTGTCGGTATAGTAGAACTGGAGGTAGCAGTCCAGCTTGCCGGTTTCGGCCGTCCGCGCGCCGGAAACCAGATACCCGGTGTACTTCACGTTGAAGTTTTCCGCGTTCATGGCGGTCAGGAATCCTTTGCTGCTGACGAGCTTCACCTTGTCCTCGTCGTGCAGAAATTCCCGGAAAACAGCGGGCATGGTGGAGGTGTCGTCGGCTACTACGGCGATCCGCCCGGAATAGTAGTCCCGGATCAGCCTGCGTTCCTCTGTCTCATAGGGAGGTTGGACGTCGGCACGGGGGTTGGTGACGGGAGTGATTCTGTCGGAATCGGTCTGGAACACGAACACGCCTTCCTGGAGGGTTTCATTGTTGGCGCCCCGTTCGGGTCTGATCTGAAGGCTCATGGTCAGAATGCCGACCTCTTCCTCTTGGCCGGTGAATTCATTGACCATGATCTCGCTCCGGAATCCGGTCTGCACAAAGCGCATTCTGGTATTCGGCAGCGCCGGCTCCTCTTCTTCCAAACCGCCGTCTTCATCTCCGTCTTCCAAAGCGGCGTTTACCGGAAGGACATCCCCTTTCCCTGCCACTACTTGGGCGTCAGAGCCTATGGGCAGCCCGTGGACTGCCAGGATCACGACCAGTATAAATGCCAGCATTCTTCTCCAACGTGACATTGTTTTCCCTCCCTTGAACGATGTCATATGAGATACTCCTTTGTCGAAATTCAACATCTAGTAATTTGTCGGTCGGAATTTCCCGGATATTCCGGGCATTTTTCCTCAAAAGGGGGCACTACCCCCAGCATTCATTTTATCCTACATACCATTATATTCAGAATACATAAAAGGTCAAGGTTTTTTCACAAATTTTTCGATTTTTTCTTGGTGAAAAAATCTGGATTATTTCTGGATTTTCCTGGAATTTTTGTGGTCTTTCTCTCAACTTTTTTAAAAAAACGCCAGATATGGTGTTTTACATAACTCTTATTCCCCTATAAAGTGTTTTTCCGGTTTCCCGTTCTTCCCAAAAAACTATACAGAACGTAATATTTTGCAAATTTTTTGACTTTTCCCCGGATTTATCCATTGACATCAGAATTTTTATCTCCTATAATAACAGTGAGTCAGTAGCTGGAAGTGTATCCAAAGAATGTGCCCTTTCAGCGTCTTTCTCAGTCATTTTTACCTGTTCTTTCAGCGGTTTCGGACGGTGTTCCGGCTCCGAAACGTCCACTGAAATTGATAAGGAGGGAACCAACTTGAAACAGAAAACCAATCATCCGTCCGGCGGAAAGCTTCGCACTCTGTTTTGTATGGGTCTGACTGCCGCATTGGCTGCCGGCATTGCTTTAAACGGCACTGCCGCCGATGTCAAATCCGTACAGTACGATGTTTCTGTATGGAGCTCTTCTACCCATACCGTGGCCCTTGCCGGCAGCGACCTGTATGTTTGGGGAACCAGCGATCAAGGGCAATTCCCCGACTCGGTGCTCGACTATTCTCCCGAGCCCGTTCAGGTACAGAGCAAGGTGGCAGATGCCGCCGTCTCGGAAGGCCGCACGCTGACCGTGTCCGCCAAGGGCGAGCTTCGTACTTACGGCATTGACCCCGTCACAAAGGAACTGGCGCCCGTAAAGGGAACTGTGGTGGCAAAGGATGTCGCGCAGGTCGCCGCCGATGATTCCTTTGCGGCTTACGTCAGCAAGACCGGTGCTCTTTACACTTGGGGCAAAAACGATTTTTCCCAGTT
Source organism: Acutalibacter sp. (assembly GCA_022511515.1). Classification (GTDB taxonomy): domain Bacteria; phylum Bacillota; class Clostridia; order Oscillospirales; family Acutalibacteraceae; genus Acutalibacter. The sequence goes on along the minus strand of JAFLRP010000120.1, from coordinate 4,448 downwards.
GGGCAACGGCACTACTGAGGCCTCCGATGAGCCGATCATGATTTTGGACAGCGGCGTGAAGAAGGTCAGCCTGGGCAGCACCTTTGGTCTGGCCCTGATGACGAACGGCGACCTGTACGGCTGGGGCGATAATTCCTATTATCAGTTGGGTATCACCAAGGTGGAGACGGCCGATAAGCCCGTAAAGATCGCCGAGGGCGTGAAGGATATCAGCACGGGCGATCTTCACAGTTGTCTGCTGATGCAGAACGGTTCTTTGTGGACTTGCGGCGATGACACTTTCAGCCAGACCGGAACGGCCAGCTATGCCGCTACCCCCCTGACGCAGATCATGACCGGCGTTCGCAGTGTGACTGCCGGTTCTTACCACAATTTTGCCGTGTCCAATGACGGCGCTGTCTATGCCTGGGGCTACGGCATTTCCGGTCAGTTGGGCAACGGCAGTCAGGACCGTCTGGAGATTCCCACGGAGACCTCTCTCAAATATGTTCAGGTTTTTGCCTGCGACGACAACACCTTCGGTGTTACCTCTGACGGATTCATTTATTCTTTCGGCAACAACACCAATTACCGTTTGGGCAAGTCCAACGGCTCTGATTCCATCCTTCCCGTGAAGATCCTGGATCAGGATATGAATTGGGTCTACACCGGTGAACCTGAGAGCGACAGAAAGGACGAAAATGATCCTGACGTAAGCAATCCTCAGGACGGCGATACAGAGGATGTCACTCCTCCCGATTCCTCCGCCGGCGAAGATGTCGTTGACGTGCCGCCCTCGACAGAGGACGACCCCGCCGTCTCCGGCACGCCGTTTGTCAGCGGCTATGAGAACGGCACCTTCCAGCCCAACCGGAAGGTCACCAGAGCGGAATTCCTTCGCATGGCAGTCTCTGCTCTCTGTGAAGATTTTGACTCCACCAAGAGCTACGGCACCTGCTCCTTCTCCGATGTGCCCTTGGGCAAGTGGTATGAGAAGTACGTTGCCTATGCCGAGCGGAAGGGCTTTGTCTCCGGCTACACAGACGGCACCTTCCATCCGGACGAGGCCATCTCCCGTGCGGAAGTGAGCGTGCTGATCGCGCGGATCATGGGTCTGAACACGGCGTCCGCCGAGCCCGCCGGATTTACGGATGTACCTGAGAGCAGCTGGCAGTCTGCCGCCATCAATGCCCTGACGAGTGAAGGCATTCTCAACGGCGACGGCAACGGCAAGTTCCGGCCCAAGGATTCTCTGGCCAGAAAGGAAGCCATCGTAGCCATTTCCCGCGCTGCCGGCTTCAAGCCCGATGACGCCACCAAGGCACAGCTTCTGGCACAGCACACTACCAGTCCCTTCTCTGATGTGTCCACCACGGAGAGCTACTACGTCTACCTGCTCCGCGCCGTGGGCTCTGCCAAGTAAGTTCCGCCGGACGATTGAAGCGATAGAAACGATGACCCCTACAGTATCTTGTTGGTGCTGTAGGGGTCTTTTTTGAACGTAATTAACTCTTTGCGTTTTTCTATGCATGTGATATAATAGCCTCGTAATAATCGCAGAAAGCAGTGGTCGGGCCACCGAGCTTTTATTTCGAGAAAACTATCTTCACGAGCAAAAAAGGAGAGAAAAGTATGAAGAATTCAGAAAAGACTATGGAAAAAATCGTGAACCTCTGCAAGACCAGAGGCTTCATTTTCCCCGGCAGCGACATTTACGGCGGCCTTGCCAACACCTGGGACTACGGCCCTCTGGGTGCGCGGCTGAAAAATAACGTGAAAGACACCTGGCGCAAGCGCTTCATTCAGGAGCGGAAAAACAGCTACGAAGTTGACGCCGACATTCTGATGCACCCCAGAGTTTGGGAGGCCAGCGGCCACGTGGCGTCCTTCTCCGATCCCCTGTTGGACTGCAAGGAATGCAAAATGCGCCACCGAGCCGATAACCTCATCGATGACTTTGACCCCGACGCTCATGCCGACGGCATGACCAAGGAGGAAATGTTCCAGTATATCAAGGACCATCACATTCCCTGCCCCAACTGCGGCAAGCACAATTTTACCGATATCCGGGAATTCAACCTGATGTTCCAAACCTACCGCGGCGTGACCAATGACAGCAAGAGCGTCATCTATCTCCGCCCGGAAAACGCCCAGGGCGAGTACGTCAATTTCCTGAACGTCCAGCGCACCATGCGGGCCAAGCTGCCCTTCTCCATCGGCCAGATCGGCAAGGCCTTCCGCAACGAGATCACCCCGGGCAATTTTACCTTCCGCACCATCGAATTTGAGCAGATGGAGTTCCAGACCTTCTGCAAAGAAGGCACGGACGAGGAGCTGTATCAGTACTTCAAGGAGTACGGGAGACAGTATTTTGAAGATCTGGGCCTGGCCCCGGAACATTTGCGCTTCCACGATCACGAAAAGCTGGCCCACTACGCCAAGGCCGCCTGCGACATCGAGTTCCTGTTCCCCTTCGGCTGGGGCGAGATCAACGGCACTCACAACCGCACGGATTTCGATCTGTCCCGCCATCAGGAGTACAGCGGGCAGAAACAGGAATATCTGGATCCCGAGACCAACGAGAAATTTATCCCCTATATCATCGAATCCACCTACGGCCTGGACCGGACCGTTCTGGCGCTGCTTTGCGAAGCCTACGACGAGGAAATGCTGGACGAGGCAAAGAACGATATGCGCGTCGTCCTGCACCTGAATCCTGCGGTCGCCCCCTACAAGGTGGCCGTGCTGCCCCTGTCCAAAAAGCTGGGCGATAAGGCCATGGAGGTCCGGGATATGCTGGCGAAACACTTTATGACCGACTACGACGAAACCGGCTCCATCGGCAAGCGCTACCGCCGGGAGGACGAAATCGGCACGCCCTACTGCGTCACTGTGGATTTCCAGACCGTAGGCGACGGGGAATCTCCCGCCGACAACTGCGTCACCGTCCGCGACCGGGATTCCATGGAACAGGTGCGTCTCCCCATTGAGGGATTGGTGGCTTATTTTCAAGAGAAGTTGGACTAATTTTCAGAATTGAACAAACTTCCTGTCGGGCCGCTCAGTGGTGATATTGAAAAAACTATCTTCACGGGAGAAAAATATGAGGATTGACAGGTTGCTGGGCATTTTGGCGGCGCTGCTGCGCCGAGAAAAGGTGACCGCCCCGTTTTTGGCGGAAAAATTTGAGGTGTCCCGCCGCACCATCAGCCGGGACATCGACGCGCTGTGCATGGCGGGCATCCCCATCGTCACCGAGCAGGGCAGAAACGGCGGCATTTCCATTGCTCCCGGCTATACCCTGGACCGACAGTTGTTCACTCAGGCGGAACTGGAATCCATTCTCTCCGGCCTGCAGGGCGTGGGCAGCGTGTCTCCTGTCTCCCCCATGGCCGTGCTCCGGGAAAAGTTGCCGCTTCCCGAACATTCGGCTCCGTCTTTCTCCATCGATTTGGCTTCTCACTATAAGGACAGCTTAACGGAGAAAATTTCCCTGCTGCGCAAGGCCATCGGGGAACATTTGCTCATCACATTCCGCTATTATTCGCCAAAAGGGGAAGCCTTCCGGCAAGTTGAGCCCCATGTGGTGACTTTTCAGTGGAACGACTGGTACCTGCTGGCATGGTGCACGAAGCGCCGGGATTTCCGCATGTTTAAGCTATCCCGTTTGTGGGAGTTAGCGCTGACGGACAAGCATTTTTCTCCCCGGAAAATTCCCGAGGAAAAGCTGGACGCGGAGTACGTTTGGCAGGAAAATTACCGGCTGGAGGCGGTTTTCGACCCCAAGGTAAAATACCGGCTCGTCGAGGAATACGGCCCCGCCTGCTTTACCGAGCAGGAGGACGGCAAGCTGCGGTTTTCCTGCCGTTTCACCTTTTACGACAACATGCGCTCCTGGGTGCTGTCCTTTGGCGACGCGGTGACGGTGCTGTCTCCCCAAGAACTGCGGGAAGATCTGTACCGGCAGGGAGAAAATTTTTTAGAACGCTACGGAAAACAGGACAGTTAGTTGTCCTGTTTTTGTTTGTATGTTAGTGTTACCGGGCATTTCCCGGTAAATTTGGGAAAAGAGGGAATGAAAATGATGAACGAATTACCGAAAACAAGGGAAGAAATCACGGCATACTGCGGGCTGGAATGCGAGGGCTGTGAATTTGTGGAAAACTGCCATTGCGGCGGGTGCATTGCCACTAAGGGGTTCCCGTTTCATGCGGAAAACGAGCCCTGTCCCGTGGCAAAATGCGCTATGGACCACGGTGTGATTTTCTGCGGGGACTGCGGGGAATTCCCCTGTACGCTGCTGGAAAGCTTTTCCTATGACGAGGAGCACGGAGATGACGGCGCGAGAATTCAGCGCTGCCGGGATATTTCTTTGGCCCTTCGGGGAAAGCTTCCCCACTTTTGACCGGGATTTCGGAGAAATCTTTCAGTCGGGACACTCAAGGGAGGTCAAATAAATGCTATCTTCA
>JAFLRP010000119.1 GCA_022511515.1 Acutalibacter sp. | reverse complement strand
CGGAGAATATCTGCGGGTACTGGCTCCCATTGTGCCCCTGATTTATCTTGACGTGGTGGTGGACAGTCTCTTAAAGGGTATGGACGAACAGTTCAACTCCATGAAGTACAATTTTTCCGATTCTCTGATCCGGGTGGTGCTGATCCTATGTTTCCTGCGCTTTTTTGGCATGGAAAGCTACGTGTGCATCCTGTTTTTCAGCACCATTTTCAACGCGGCCCTCAGTCTCCACAGACTCTTAAAAGTGACACATGTTCACCTTTCCCTCCTGTGGCACATCTTGCTGCCGCTATTGTGCGCAGTGAGTTCTGTATGGTTGGGAAGTAAGCTAATAGCGGCTATTTCCTTCGCCAATCCCTTTGTGCAGATCGGAGCGGAAACAGTGGCGTGCGGCATTCTGTTTGCCCCTGGATACCTCCTCCTTTGCAAGGCTTCGGACAAACACACCAAAAGTGCAAAAAAAGAAACGCCCTTTCTTGAAAAAGGCGTTTCAAAATCTCAACTATGTAGGTAACGTGTTGTCGTTATCCCTCCGGTCCGGCACTGACGATCACTGTGATAGTCGAGCCGTAGTCCAAGGACTCTCCCTCCTCGTGCTCCTTATAGCGGATCACGTAACCGGGCTCTACATCCTCGCTGGGTTCCTCCTCCTGCACGGGAGTAAAGCCGTTCTTCCTCAACAACTCCTGCAGCTCTGCAAAGCTGACGCCCTTGATAGACGGCAAGGTTCTCATTGCGCTGCCCTTGCTGACAGTCACCAGGATCGTGCCGCCGGGAGAAAGAAATTCTCCCTTCAAGGGACTTTGGCTGATGATAGCGCCCTCCTCAAAGGTATCGCTGAAAATGCGGTCGGAGATCTTCAAGCGGAAATCGTACTCGCCGCTTCCCACCTTTTTGACCCATTCCTCATAATTCTCATTGATAAGGCTGGGCACAGCCACCGACTGTGCCGAGTTTCCGCCATCAAAAACCTGCTGGATATCGGAAAGGGACACACCTGCGTCCCCCAGCCACATGGATGCCACGATGATAAGGGCGATCAGGGTGATGACGCAGGAACCGATCAGCCACACTGCCGGCGGAAGCCCCTTGTTCTGGGGCAGGTCCACATCTAAAGGCGGCAGACGGCGAATCGCCTCTGTCTGGTCGATTTCATTGACGATGGACGGAGCGGCGGAAAGTTCTGTTTTGAACCGTTCAAAGCTGGCAGTGCGCAGATTGGGCTTAACCTGCAAGGCATTGGCAATGGCAGTCACTGCAAAGGGCGGCAAAGAGCGCAGCACTTCCCGAGAAATCATGAGCCGCTGGTCATCTATCCGCTTGGGGGCTTCCTGCGGCACATGGCCGGTCAAGGCAAACAGCATGGCGGCCGCCAGCCCATATACGTCGCTGGTTTCCCCGCAGACAGCCTTGTCACTGTACTGCTCAATGGCTGCACAGCCGGGAAACAACTCCTCAGAAAGAGAAGATCCTGCCTGCCGAATGGCGGAAATACTGAACCCGGAAAGGAACAGCGTCCCGTTTTTTGTAACCCGCAAAGTGTCCGGGGACACGCCGAGATGGGAAATTCCCAGAGAATTCATAAGCCCCAGCGCTGTCAATACCGGCATGAACATCCGGTTGGTCTCGTTCCAGGTGAGTTTTCCCCCGGCGTTTTCCACATAGCGCCGAAGAGACACGGCCGGAACGTATTCGTACACGGCATAGGCCGTATAGTTTTCTTCAAAAATATCCTGTACCGACGCCACCACCGACAGTTCCCGCAAACGGCTGACGTTTTTAGACATTTGGATAAAGTCCTGCAGATAGCGTTCAAAATCCACTTCACGGCCCTGCATGGGCATCACACTTTGATCCTCGGTGTGCCGGGTCGCCAAAGACGCAGGGAAAAACTCCCGGATCTCCACCACCCGCTTTGTAGTGAGATCCAGAGCCGCATAGGTACAACCTTCGCCATTGATCGCCTTGACACGCCCGATACTGTATCGGGAGGCAAGCACGGTATGGTACCGCAGTCCACCGGAAACCTGGGGCTTACTGTTGTCCCAGCCGCATACGGGACAGATCTCCCCTTCTTCCGGATGGTACCCGGCAAAGCAATTCATACACAATTTGCTTTCCATCTGTGTCCTCTACCTTCCTGAACATGCACATTCTTACAATTATTTTAGCACATCTGTTTTCAAAACACAAGAAAAAGGATAGAAAATAGGGAATGGCGGTACGAAAAATCGTACCGCCATCTTGAATTTAAGGGAAAAATACAGATTTTTATGCCTTGTTGACGGAACCGAACAGCTCCATCTTCTCTTTCACAGTGGCCTTGATGGCTTCAAAACCGGGAGCCAGCAGCTTGCGGGGATCGAAGCCCTTGCCCTGTTGATCCTTGCCCTCCTCGATGTACTTCCGGGTAGCGGCAGCAAAGGAAAGCTGGCACTCGGTGTTGACATTGACCTTGGACACGCCCAGAGAAATGGCCTTCTTCACCATTTCCTCGGGGATGCCGGTGCCGCCGTGGAGCACCAGGGGCATGGTACCGGTCTTTTCCTGAATCTGCTCGAGCACGTCAAAGTTCAAGCCCTTCCAGTTCTCGGGGTACACGCCGTGAATGTTGCCGATACCGGCAGCCAGCATGTCCACGCCCAAATCGGCAATGCTCTTGCACTCGTCGGGATCGGCCACTTCGCCGCCGCCCACAACGCCGTCTTCTTCGCCTCCGATGGCGCCGACCTCTGCCTCAACGGAGATGCCGCGCTCGCCCGCCACACGGATGACTTCCTTGGTCTTCTCGATGTTCTCCTCAATGCCGTAATGGGATCCGTCGAACATGACGGAGGAGAATCCGGCATCCATAGCGTTAAACGCGCCTTCATAGCTGCCGTGATCCAGATGGAGCGCCACGGGAACGGTAATACCCAGGGACTCGATCATGGCCTTTACCATGTCGGCCACGGTCTTAAATCCGCACATATATTTGCCGGCGCCCTCGGACACACCCAGAATCACAGGGGAATTGTTCTCCTGTGCCGTCAGCAGAATGGCCTTGGTCCATTCCAGGTTGTTGATGTTAAACTGTCCGACAGCGTATTTGCCGGCCTTTGCCTTTGTGAGCATTTCTTTTGCAGATACCAACATTTTGATGACCTCCCGAAATGAGATTTCAATTTACTTTTATTATAATGGGAAAATTTAGAAAAATCAACTCATATTTCACTCATCTGTGAAATATCCTGCGGCTAGAACGAACAAGGCTCAATAGGGAGACTTTTCGTCCAGATACCGTTCACAGTTTTCCCGGTCCACAACTGTCGTGGAAACAGTCTCGGTTTGCCGTACTCTCTCTCCTTTCAGCAGTGCCAGAGCTCTATTCACGACTTTCTCCACCGAAACGGGGCTGTAGAGGACGGTCTGAAGAGTAATATCAGCGTTTTCCTCCTCCGCTATCATACCGAGATATTCTTGACTCCCGCCGACGCCGGTAATGACCTGAATATCGGTACGATGCTTTTCTCTTACGGCGCTCAGAACCCCCATGGAAGTCTCGTCGCTCATGGAAAACACCGCGTCGATTTGGTCATGCTCGGACAGAATGTCCTCAAAGGCCCTCTGCCCATCTTCACGGGTGAAGCCGGCGGCATAGGTATATACCGTCAAATTGGGGGCAATCTCAGCCACCTTTTCCTCAAAGCCCTTTTGGCGCAGAGTGGAAACGGCGCCGGCGGAAGGATTGTTCAGCAAGATGACCGTTCCGGAATTGCCGACCTTATCCACAATGTATGTTGCGCTTTGCCGCCCGATATCCTCATTGTCAAAGGAGATGCGATACAGGCCCTTGCAGTCCGGCTCTTTCTCGAAACTAAAGACAGGAATTCCGTCGTCGATCAGGGCTTGCAGTGCCTCCTCCACGTCATCCCATTGAGGGTAGACCACCACAGCCTGAACGCCCCAGATACGCAGCTGCTCCACACCGGAACTCACGTCTTCCCCGCTGTCGCAGCGGAACAGCCGGTATTCGATCTCGCCGTCAATAGCCAGTGCCTGACAACGTTTTTCAGCATAATAGGTCACGCCGGAATCCCAGCCCTCTGTCACGGTGGGAGCCAGTACGCCGATCTTGAATTTTTCGCTGTTTCCTGCGGCGCTGCCAGAAGAAGAATTTCCGGTACAGCCGGCAAGACAAACGGAAAGCAACACAATGGCAAGTATCAAAGAGAAAATTCTTTTCATGTTGAAATTACCCCCTCTTTTTTCATTATAACAGAAAAAGAAAGAAAAGTCTTTCCCAACTTCTTGACAACCTGAAAAAGCCATGATAGATTGAATGAAACTGACGAACTGAGGCGCATTTTATGAAAAGCTTCCCGAAACGAGTTTATGACCTTGTACAGCAGATTCCAAAGGGAAAGGTGACCACCTACGGTCAGCTTGCCGCCATGGCAGGCAGTCCCCGGGCTTCCCGGATCGTGGGAGCCGCCATGTACCGCGCGCCGGAAGGTCTGCCCTGTCACCGGGTGCTGTACAGCAACGGTACGCTGTGCTGCGATCAGGCCTTCGGCGGGAAAGAAATCCAGCGGCAACTGTTAGAGCAGGAAGGCATTCCTTTTCTTCCGGATGGGCGGGTAGACTTAAAGCGCTGTCTCTGGACAGGAGAACCCTAAATCAGTCAATATAACATGACCCGGAGAGGCATACTCCGGGTCACTTTGTTTACAGGTGGAGCAGTCCTGCGTTCAGCATTTCCTGAGCTGCCAGCAGAATGCCAAGCTGTCCGCTGTGGTAATTGACCCCGCCCTGCATCCAGACGGCGTAGGGCTCTCGTAAGGGAGCGTCGGCGGAAAGCTCGATGGACGAGCCAAGGGTGAATGCTCCGGCGGCCATGATGACGTCGCTGTCGTAGCCGGGCATGGGACTGGGTTCGGGAACGACGAAAGAATCTACGGGCGCGCCCTTCTGGATGCCCCGGCAGAAAGCGATCAACGCTTCCGGATTCTGTAATTCCACTACCTGAATGATATCTCCCCGCTTTTCCTCCGGGGAAGGCGTTACACTGTAGCCCAGCGCGGAAAAGAGTGCCGCGCCGTACACGGCGGTTTTCAATGCTTCCCCTGCCACATGAGGAGCGTGGAATGCTCCCAGAAAAAGCTCACGATTTTGCCCTAAGGTACAGCCCAATTCACGGCCTGTGCCGGGCGTGGTCAGTCGGTAGGAGCAGAGCTCTACCAGTTCTTTTTTGCCTGCGATATAACCGCCGGTGGGGGCAATACCGCCGCCGGGATTTTTGATGAGCGAACCCGCCATGATATCCGCACCGTGGGAAACAGGCTCGTCCCGCTCGATAAATTCGCCGTAGCAGTTGTCCACCATGACGATGCAGTCCGGCGCTTTACACTTGGCGATTTCGGCGATTTTCTCTATTTCAGCCACCGTCAGGGACGGGCGTAAGGTGTACCCTCTGGAGCGCTGGATGTAGATCATCTTGTACTCAGGGGTAATTATCTGCTCCATGCCCTTGTAATCCGGCGTGCCGTCAGGGAGCAAATCAAGCTGTTCGTACAGTATGCCGAAGTCCTTGAGAGACCCCGGTTCTTCCCTGCCCTCGATGCCGATCACTCCTTGAATGGTGTCATAGGGGGTTCCGGTGACGCAGAGCATTTTGTCCCCGGGACGGAGCAGCCCGAACAGCGCCACCGTCAGCGTGTGGGTGCCGCTGACGAAATTCCAGCGCACCAAGGCATCCTCCGCCCCAAAGGCATAGGCGTACACCTGATCCAGCACATCCCGCCCGCGGTCGCCGTAGCCGTAGCCCGTGCTGGCGGCAAAGTGGCTCTCGCTGACGCCGGCGCGGTTGAATGCTGCCAGCATCTTTTGCTGATTGTACCGCTGGGTCCTTTCGATTTCCCACAGCACGGGAATGACCCGCTGTTCGGCAGCTTCCGAAAGTTTCAGGAGCGCTTCATCGATTTGAAAATAAGGGTAAACCACTGTAGTCTTCCTTTCCTGCGGGCTCATTTCCACTGGGAATACACCCAAGTATCGGTTTTCCCATAGCCCAATTCCCGGTAAAATTCCCGATTTTTTTCTTTCTCCCGGAACACGTACAGCGTTTTGCCGGGGAAAAAGCTTTCCGTTCGGCGGACCAGCCGGGAACCGATCCCCTGCCGCCGGAATTCCGGCAGCACTGCCAATGCCGACAAAATAGCGGCGTTTTGACTGATAGCAGACACCACTGCACAGCCGGTCAAAGTTTCCTGATCGTGTTCTGTCAGCGCCAGGGCGGTCTGGTGGCGAAGTTTATGGGAAAGATCCAGATAAAATGGCTCAAATTCCTCCACCATGCCCGTTTTTTCCAACAGTTCGTAAATTTCCCGGATATCCACTTCATAGGGGTCCAGCGTTGTTTTTTCTCCGGCTTCCAACTGCTTTTTCAGCACATCGCCGGAATCTGTCACGGGCAAGGAAAGGGTCTCTGCGTTCCGGACGGCACAGAAAATCGTCTTCGGCCCTACCGCCTTGAGGAATTCCGCAGTCTCCTCCCCGTCCAGCACCGTGCCGGAAATGATCATCAGGTCGTCTGTCAGGCAGAATACAGCGTCTGATCTGTCATCCAGCCAAAAGCAGGAAAATCCCCTGTCAAAACCGTAGGCCGCGGCAATAGACGCGATCTTACATCCAAAGGGCGTTTTTTCACAGAGTTTCAGCAGGAGCTGCTGCTCCTTTTCTTGTTCTACCAAGGTAAGCATACTGGATCCTTTCTCCCCTGACATAAAGAAACCGCCCCGTAGAAGGGGCAGTTCTTGTTTTCGTTTAAAATGATCCGCTGAGCAATCGAGAGCAACATAGCAGCGGGATAATCATCCCACAAAATACATGACAATGTTGATCACGATCACGAACAGGAAAAAGCCGATGGCGATCACCTTGGTCCAGCGGGACAGGAACGCGTCAACAGAGCGGGCCTTGTTTTTGGACAGGAAAGTCTCAGCGCCGCCGGTGACAACACCCACATTCTTCTGATTGCCCTCCTGCAGCAGCACCACGATGATGATGGCCAGAGCAAAAATCAGCAACACAATACCGAAAACGATTTCCAACGCACTCATTTATACATTCCTCCTGAAATTGAGTTCAAAACAGTGTTTCATAATAATACCACACCATTCCGCCTTTTGCAAGAGCAGAACCGGGACTTTTTGAAATTTTTCTGTTTTTCGCGCATAAGCCGAAAACTCCCGGCAACACTAGGGATAAGCAACCAGGCTGCGTTTGCATGTCTGCACTCAAAAGAAATATTGTCCATAAGGACCGGGGTCACAGACCCAGCGAAATATTTCTACAGGGTCAGACCCCGGTTGCTCGCCCTTTGGCGCTGTTTGAATTTCAAACTCCAGCCAAAGGGCCAGTTTTTTATTGGGGCAGTAATGCGCAGGAATCATCTAACAGCTTTGCATGCGCCTTGCTTGTCTCTTTTCCGCCATAACGCCTCCAAGCTCCTTGACAGGCACCAAGCCTGCCCGCGTCGCTTTCACGCGATCTGACAAAAAATCTGACAGCGCAATCCACGTACAATCCCTATGCATTACCGCCCTATTTTTTTAATTCAATGCTACTTCCAAAGCGGCGAGGGATAAAGCCCCTGCTCTGTCAAAGAGCGGATTCCGGCCATCACCTGTTCCTTATCCTCTTTGTAGGTCACGCCGTACCACTTATCGGCAGAGGAAAGCACCGTGACACTCCCCTCTTTCCCGTCGATCATACTGCCTACGGTAAAGGGGAGCAGGAATTCCGCTTTCATGGGATTCTTCTGCACGTTTTCCCGGAAGAAACTGAGGAACTCCCGTTCCAGTATGGCAGTAAATCCCGCCGGAAAACCAAAAAGATTCATGGAGACTACGGTGTCATCAGCAAGGGGAGTCCACGTTTCTCCCTCGTCTTCCGTGTAGGCGATGCCGCTTTCCCGCTTGCCGATTTTCAACCGCTCCACAATGCCGGTGAGCTTGCCCTCCGTTACTTCACACACGCCTCTGGACACAGTACCGTGCTCGGTGACGGTGTTCTTCAAGTAGTAGCCCACCATGGCGCAGTCCGTTCCATCCTCGGCGTTTTTCAGGAAGTCATATATTTTCTGAAAAGCCTCTCGGCCGTAAAAGTCGTCGGAATTGATCACGGCATAGGGCGCGTCTCCCAAGGTGCGGGCGGCCACCAGCGTGGCGTGGGACGTGCCCCAAGGCTTTTCGCGCCCTTCCGGAACAGTAAAGCCCTCCGGAATATCGGTGAGCTTCTGGAACACATAGCTCACTTCCATAAATTTTTCCACGTTGGGAAACACCGTTTCCTGAAAGGCGGAAAGCAGTTCTTCCTTAATGACAAATACGGCCTTTTTGAAGCCTGCCCTCGCAGCGTCATAAAGAGAATAATCGATGATCTTTTCTCCATACTCGCCGATGGGATCGATCTGCTTCAAGCCGCCGTAGCGGCTGCCCATTCCCGCCGCTAAAATTACCAAAACCGGTTCACGCATATCAGTGCCCTCCTGTTCCTCAATCATTCGTTCACTTCGCCGTTGGGCGGAGCATCGTCCCAGCCGCCTTCGTCCGAACCGCCTCCGCCGTCATCATTGCCGCCGGCACCGTCACCTCCGTCTGGATTGGGGTCGGTGGAGTCTCCCCCATCTCCGTCGCCGTCACCGTCTCCTTCGCTGTTCCCATCACCGTAGCCATCGCCGTCACCGTCACCCCAGTCCGGGTTACTGCTGAGCTCATCGTCCCCCGGTGCGCTGCTGAGGCCGTTGTCTTCAGGAATGCTGGGAAGAGGCTCCTCGTCCTCCGGCGGGAAATCCGATACGGCATACGCCGGAGCATAATAATATTTCTGACCGACCTCATGAACATACTCGTCCAAACCGATCACACTGAAATTGGCGTCTTCCTCGAAGATAAAGCGGTGAATACGCTTGGCGGCTTCCTCCAAATCGTACAGATATACCCAGCCGCCGGTCAATGCGCTATTTCCTCCTCTGGGGGACTCCTCTTCCTGATCGGGCACGGAAATGGTATCTATGGTGAAATCCGTGAACATGATGGGGATCATGCCCATGATGTCGGTGAAATCCAGAGAAGTGGTACACATGGGCATCAACTTCCGAATAATCTCGGGATATTCCAGCTTGCTCTTGCCCCGCACCTTTTCAATCAACGCTTTCAGCACGGTTTGATGCCGAACAGTACGGGCATCGTCATTGCCGATGTTCCGAATGCGCCCATAGGCCACGGCGGCATTGCCGCTCAAATGGTAAACCCCATCGTCAAAATCAGCGTATGCGAAGTCCGTGCCGCCGTATGCATTTTCCAAGTAATCGGTATAAATGATCTTGGCGTAATCGTCCTCGTCATAGTCATCGTTCCACTGTTCGTAATCCTTTCTCTCCTGAATTTCACGATTCAGAACATAAAGATTCTTGTTGACTTCTCTGGCTTCGCCGCCGGTCAGCTCGATATCCACGCCTCCCACGGCGTCCACGATTGCCGCCATCTGAGAGAAGTCCACCGTAACATAGTCCTCGATATTCAGGCTGAAATTACGGTTCAGCGTCTCAACAGCAAGTTCTACACCGCCCCAAAAGTGAGCGTGGGTGATCTTATCGTCGGTGTAATAGGTGTAGCCGTCGCTGTCCGTCATTTTCATGGACACATCAGTATCCCGCAAAATAGAGGTCATCTTGATTTTCCCGTGCTTGTTGTCCACGGTGAGGATCATGATAACGTCCGAGCGGGCCTGTTCGCCCGCTTCCCGGGCATCCAAGCCGAACAGGGCGATATTTTTGATGCTGGTGTCGTGATATACCTCGCCAACCTCAGAATTGATACCCAATTCTTCCTTGTTTTTCGTGATGGGCGCTACGGTCAGATCCTTCAGGACATAGCCGAACAAGTACCAGACCGCGCCGGCGCCGATCAAAATCAACACCGCCAAGACAATGAGAGTCACCTTTAACGCCTTGTGGCCCTTTTTCTTCTTTTGGCGCTCCAGCTCTTTCAGGTCTTCCTTCTTGCGCTTCTGAGAAGAATAGCTGGAAACATCCTCAAATTCTTCCGCTGCTCCCCCTCGGGGTTCTTCATAATAATAATTGTCCTGCAAGGGCTCCCGTCTTCTGGGGCTTTCGGAAGAACTGCTTTTCCCGGACGATCTTTTCCCTTTTGACGACGCCATATGCGATGGACTGTGTTTGCCGCTCATATACCGTACCTCCCATCATTCATTCCCCTGCGGAGGATCCCGCAGTATTTCCGTAGGTTTCCCAATAAGGGGAAGCCTCTTCATAGATGAAGCTGCTGATGCGCTGTGCCGCCGGGGCCACATCGTAGATCAGATAATAGATCTCATCCTCAGCCTTGCCGTCATACAAATCTGTCTCATAGGCGAGATCCGGCACTTTGATGGATTCCACTGAAAAGCCGCCGGTCAAAATGGGAGTCAGTCCCATCACGCCGCCCAAGTCAAGAGAAGTTTCACAGTAGGGCATCATTTCCTTGATCAGCGTGAGGTAGTCGACAACACCCATATCCAAAAGCCGGTCGATCAGAAGGCGGAATACCGTCTGCTGCCGCCCCACACGGGCATAATCATTGCCCAAATCCCGAATTCTGCCGTATGCCACCGCCCGGTTGCCGTTTAAGTGGTACACACCGTCGGTGTATGGGCCGCCCTCGATATCCAGGCCGACATCTTCGTCGAAGATATAATCCTCTCGCCGGATCACCGGATACTGCTGCCGCTCATACGTACCTTCTTCCTTGTCCTTTTCTATCTGATCCAAAACCTCCTGGCTCAATCTCCAGAGATTTCGGTTGATTTCCCGCACTTCTTCTGCCGTCAGTTCCACATCCACGCCGCCGAAAGCGTCCACGATGGCTGCCATATTGGCAAAATTGATGGTGACGTAATTCTCAATGTCCAGCCCATAATTCTGGTTCAAGGTACGGATAGCCAGTTCCGGCCCGCCGTAGGCATAGGCGGCGTTGATCTTGGTGTCCCAATTCATGTAGTCCCCGTTCAGCGTCTCACCTTCAATAGGAACTTTGGAATCCCGGAGAATGGATGTCATTTTCAGCTTTCTATGCTTATTATCCACCGTCAGCACCATAATAACATCGGAATACCCTGTAAAATCGACTTTTCTGGAATCCACGCCGAACAGAGCGATATTGGTGATGCTTTCGTCAATGATGGCTGTGGGAGAAATTCCCAATTTTTCCGGGTCCTTCGTGATGCTCGTGGTGGTGAGCCCCTCCAAAAGATCGGTGGCAATATAGATCATGATGCCGCCGATCAGAAGCAGCAGAACGCATACCACGATCCCGATGATCTTCGGAACGTCCTGCCCTTTCCGGGGCCTGCTCTGTTTGGAATATCCGCTGGTGGAGGAATAGCTGGAAAGGTCTTCAAACTCCTGCTCGTCTTCTCGTCTTTTCCGAGCCATAGCGCCACCATCTCCTTTTCCGCAGGGCACAGTACGCCCAGATTTTAAGGCAACTTTACATAATTATACATGATTTGGCGCTTTTCGTCAATCAGAAGTATTGTTCCCGGATTTTTTCCCGGCCTCTTTCCCGGAATGTCCGGAGAAAACAAACAGCTTACTGAGAACATAATTGACAATGATAACGATGATATTGGCGATGAGCTTCATCCATTTGTCGTCGATGTGAAAAAGTTCCACACCCACGTACATGCAGCCAAGATCCAATACAAAAGACGCTGCCCGAGCACCAAAAAACTTCGCCATTTCCAGAGCAATACCGCGAATACTCCGGACTTTGCTTTCAAAGACCCAGATGCGGTTGGTCACATAGGCAAAGAGAATGGCAATGATCTGGGAGATGGCGGTGGACCACAGATAGGGAACGTGAAAAACATCCACCAGCAAAGTATACAGTCCCCAGTTGACAAGGGTGGTCAGCCCGCCGAAAAGGACATAGAGAATAAGCTCTTTATATTTCACAAACAAAGCCTTCAACGCAACTGCCAGCCTTTCCTGCAAATTCAAAAATTTCTATTTAGTATACCGCAACCGGGAGAAAATTTCAACCCGAAGGATTCTTGGACACTGATTATACTGTCACTTTTCGGGCAAGCTAACAGCGCGGAAGAAAAATGAAGCAGACCGTTTCTTTTCCTTGACTTTCCATTTGGGATTCAGTACAATACTAGTAAGGCAGCAGGGATCGCATTCCCGTTGTCTCAAAGAGGGCGCAATGCGTCTTCGGAAAGGGGCGCACAATATGGATAACGAATATGAGGCCGATCTGTTGACCCTGATCGATGACGAGGGTCTGGAGCACGAATTTGAGATTATCGACGAGCTGGAAACCGACGATGGGCACTTTATGGCCCTTGTCCCCACCCAGCAGGAACCGGAGGACGTCTCCTCCGACGCGGGCACCTACTATATCTTTGAGGTGGTCGAGGAGGACGGCGAAGAGCAGCTTCAGGAAGTGGAGGATGACGATCTGCTCGACAAGCTGGCAGATATTTTCGAGACCCGTTTTAACAACGCTTTTTACGAGGAAGAAGAATAATTCGTACCGTTGACCTGCCTGATTCGCGGACTGTGCACAAATAACCCTACACTCAAATCTCAGGGAGTCCCGCTCCGTGTGCGGATTGCAGACCTCCCGGCCTCGGCTTCGACCGGGGTTGGACGAAGGGAGCGTGAACCACATGGGAGGACACCCACCTGCTTTTTTGTAGCAGGTTATTGAGACGCACATTACGGTCAGGCGGGTCTTTTTCTTGTAGAAGAGCTCCTCAGTGATACTGGGGAGCTTTTTCCTTTTTCCCCACTCTGTTGATATTTTCCTTGACAGTGACCGCAAAAAATGGTACTAATATACTAAGCGGATCTCTGTTCCGCAAAACAGTTTTACTCGGGAGGGTTTCAATTATGATAGACGGAAAAGTCGCCGTTGCCATTGTGGGCTGCGGCGGTATGGGCGGCGGTCATGCTGTTGCGATTTCTACCGGCAGCGGGCAGGCGCTTTGGATGACGGACGGCTCCAAAGGGCGGGATCTGCTGCCCGGCGACACCGATTTGACAAAAAAGATGGTGCTGGCAGGTACATATGACATTAAGGAAGAACGCCAGCAGTGGGCAAGGAATCAGGGCTTCCGCACCTATAACAGCTTTGAAGAAATTCTGGCTGACGACGCGGTGGACGCCGTGCTGGTGGCCACGCCCAACGACAGCCACAAGGACCTGTCCATCCGTGCCATGCGCGCCGGGAAGCACGTGCTCTGCGAAAAGCCCGTCATGATGAACAGCAAAGATCTGGTGGATGTGCTGGAAGTTGCGAAAGAGACCGGCATGAAGTTCTATCCCCGGCAGAATCGCCGCTGGGACAAGGATTATCTGGTGATGAAGAAAATCTACGATGAGAAGCTCATCGGCAACGTGTTCCATGTGGAATCCCGCTATCAGGGCTCTCGGGGCATTCCCGGCGACTGGCGCGGGATTAAGGCCATGGGCGGCGGCATGATGTTCGACTGGGGCGTTCACCTTTTGGATCGCCTGGTGATGATGATCCCGGAGAAGATCAAGCAGGTATACGCTAAGATGACCCATGTGACCAACGACGAGGTGGATGACGGCTTCATCATGAACATGGTGTTTGAGAGCGGCATTACCGCTACAGTCGAGGTTGGCACCTGCAATTTTATCACTCTGCCCCAGTGGTATCTGGCCGGCAATCAGGGCACTGCTATGA
>JAFLRP010000118.1 GCA_022511515.1 Acutalibacter sp. | reverse complement strand
GTGGCGCCGTCCTCGCCCACGGATATGCCGGCGTGAGAGCCCACGATTTTCACATTCAAGTGGGGGTAGCCCACGGAATTGCGCACCTGCTCAAAGGCTCTGCCGGCGGAAAACATGGCAAAGCTGGTGGCAAAGGGAATCTTCCCGCAGCTAGCCAGTCCGGCGGCGACGCCGATCATATTGCTTTCCGCAATGCCGCACTCGATAAAGCGCTGGGGATAGGCCTTCTGGAACCATTCCACCTTGGTGGCGTCGGCCAAATCGGCTACCAGCACCATCACTTCGGGATGGTCTTTACCCAGTTCCACCAGGGCTTCGCCGAAACTTTCTCTCGTGGCCTTTTTCACCATCTCAGCCATTCTCCAGCACCTCCAGTCTTGCCAATAGTTCCTGTTTTGCCTGCTCGTACTGCTCAGCATTTGGCGCTTTGCCGTGCCAACCGGCCTGCTGTTCCATGAAGCTGACGCCTTTTCCTTTTACCGTTTTCGCCAGAATGGCAAAGGGCTTTCCTTTGCAGGCTTTTGCGGCGGTAAAGGCTTTTTCCAGTTCCGAAAAATCGTTGCCGTCTACAGTCATAACTTCAAAACCGAAGGAGCGGAATTTCTCGTCCAGCGGGGAAAGGCCTCCCACCTCTTCCACGTCTCCGTCGATTTGCAGTCCGTTGTAATCGAGAATCACGCAGAGGTTGTCGAGCTTTCTGTGACCGGCGAACATGGCCGCTTCCCAGACCTGCCCTTCCTCGCTTTCGCCGTCGCCCACCAGCGTGTAAACGCGGTAGTCTTTGCCGTCCAGCTTGCCGGCCAGCGCCATGCCCACCGCAGCGGAAATGCCCTGTCCCAAGCTGCCGGAGCTCATATCCACGCCGGGGGTGCCCTTCATGTCGGGATGTCCCTGGAGCATGGCCCCGATCTGGCGGAGCTTTAAGAGCTCGCTTTCCGGGAAGAATCCCCGCTGTGCCAGGGCTGCATAGAGACCCGGGGCGCAGTGGCCCTTGGAAAGCACGAACCGGTCCCGATTTTCATCCTGGGGATTCTTGGGGTCGATGTTCAGCTCACGAAAATACAGATAGGTAAAAATCTCAGCGGAGGAAAGGGATCCGCCCGGATGCCCGGACTTTGCGTGATACACGCCCTCCAAAATTCCCAAACGAACCTTTGCCGCAGTGACCTGCAAGCGCTTTAGCTCCTGTGCGTCCATTGTCTGAATCAGTCCTTTCCGGCAATTCGCCGAGTTTTTTTGCCTGATTATCCGCAAAGAATATAGCATATTTTGCGGCAGAAAGCAATCCAATTTTTTGATTCTCTCCCAGCGATTTTGTGTTTATTTTTCCCCGGTAAAAAACTCAATTTCCCGGAGCAGGCTGTCCGGCATACTTCTCGGCCCCCGCACGGCAAAGACGCCGTGGTCTTTCAGCTTCTCAAAGGTGAGAAAATCCGGAGCGAATTCCCGCTCGCGCTGCAATCTCATCACACGGCTCATGCGCACGTTTTCGTCATCGTATTGATACGGGATATTCACTTCCAATGCCCGGCATTGGTACAGAATGGCGGAAAACGGGGCCGCCACATACAGGAAAACAGTATCCCCTACGGCAATGTGACTGCTCTGCTTCCACAAAATGGTGTCGCTTTCGGAAAAGGCCTTTTGCAGATCGAAATATTTCGGGTTTGCGGGGACAAGCCACGTCTTCGGGCCGGAAAAACCGGCTTTTCGGGTTCCCCGGCGGCTGGCGGTGAGCTCAAAGCTCATTTCCAGCAGCGGGAAAATCTGTTCCGCGTCCACCGTGCCGTCCAAAAGGATCGTGATCCAGCTTTCCCGGTTCATGTGATAGGCGGGCAGAAAGCCTTCCTCCCGACGGAGAGAACCGATGAGCACCGGATCGCATTTGAGATTCAGCGCGTCGATATTTCCCTCGCCCGCAAGCCCAAGCCTGCTTTTGGGCAAGCTCATGAAAAGGGCGTACCATTTCTTGTTGTCCCCATGGCGCAGGACGGCATGGGTCGGCAGAGACTCCCAGGGGTAGTCCGGCTCTGTCCCAAAATGTTCCGCGGCAAATTGCAGCAGTTCGCCCCGCAGAGAAATCAATCGCTTTTCCTGTTTCATTGAAACTCCCCTTTCTTCTTTTCCCAGTTACAAAAATACCCGGATTTGATCCGCCTGTCAACCGGGATTTTGCCTTTTTCCCGGAACATAGTTCCGGAACACGGTATAAAGACAACCGGAAAAATCCAAACTAACAAAGGCAACGGGCTCGGCTCCCGTTGTCTAACACGCAGGAAGAAAGGAAGTACCTCTATGAAACAGGAATCAAACGGCAGGATCGGCAATTTGCCCGCAAACATCAATATCATGAACCCCGTCCCCAACAAGGACGCCAAAAGCATTTCCCGCCTGGTCAGGAAAAACGGAAAGATTTCCGGCTATGAGCTGTCCGACGGCACGGTGCTCTCCAAGCGGGAGGGCGTGGCCTTGGCAAAACAGGGCGGCATTCGGGGCGTGGCCATTGCCAGCCGGAACGGCAGCGAATACCTTCGCTCTCTCCCCGACGGAGATGAAAGCAACAATCTGGGAGACCTGCCCTCCGCTTCCGCAGAGTATTTTTCGTAAACTTCCCAGAAAACAAAAGTGAGCGGGGCAATGACCCCGCTCATTTTCTATCTTCTCAGGATTTCCGCACAAAGGCTTTTTTCGGCATTTTACAGATGGGACAGACCCAATCCTCCGGCAGCTCCTCAAAGCTGGTGTGGGGGTCGCTGTACACATATCCGCACACCGAACAGACAAAGCTCTCTCCGCTGCTTCTCTCAGCAGTGCTTTCCGGCGGCAGATATGTAGGCGATTTCAGGGGGGCGGACCCTCTCAAATGCTCTACATAGTATTGATACGTCATGGGAACGCCTACGGCCTCGTCGCTGCCGGCGACCACTTCGGCCAAAAACAGGCGCTGCCCGGCGATTTCGATCTTTTCCTTGACATTGCACAGAAACCAGCAGCAGGTCCTTTCCTTGATGACCGGCACGCCCTCTGCCAGCACCTTATGACGGACGTTTTCCAGCTTATCCGCTTTTTTGCCGGAGACAAGTCCTAAAGCGCCGATGACCTGAGCAGGAGAGTCCTGAGAAAGAACAGAAATGGTGAACATCCCGGTTTTCTCAATGCACTCGCTGGTGTGATTTGCCTTGTTCAGGCTGACCGCCACCAAAGGCGGTACGGAGGAAGTGGCCTTGGAGACCTGCATCACGGAGCTGGCAATACAGGCGTTATACCGCTTGCCGTCCCTCACACCGATGGCGCAGATGCTGTTGGGAAGATTTTTGAGAACTGCTGGTTTCATTTTGACATCTCCTTGATAACTACGTGATATTGATGGAATCTGTGGCAATCGTTTTCTCGTTCCGGTTCTCTCCTACTATCATACAGTAGTTCCGCCCGGTTTATTCTTGATTTTTTCCCAATATGCCGCAAAACTCTGTTCGCTCTTGTTGTCGCCGTACTCATAATAGGTGGTGCCGAGCAAGGCGTCCGGCAAATACTGCTGAGAAATCCAATGATTCGGAAATGCGTGGGGATATTCATAAAACTGTCCTTTTCGCTCCACGTCGTCCCCGTCGTAATGCCTGTTTTGCAGATTTCTCGGAATCGGGCCGGTCTTCCCCGCTTTCAGGTCCGCCATGACCCGTCCGATGGCTTCTGCGCCGGAGTTTGACTTGGGCGCTGTGCTGACAAGAATCACCGCGTCTGCCAGCGGAATTTGAGCTTCCGGCAGGCCCACCATCAACGCCGCGTCCACCGCCGCCTTGACAATGGGAATGATCTGGGGCCAGGCAAGACCCACATCCTCGCAGGCACAGACCATCAGTCTGCGGCAGGCGGAGGGTAAGTCTCCCGCTTCCAGCAGCCGTCCCAAATAGTGGAGAGCCGCGTCGGGGTCCGAGCCCCGCATGGACTTTTGATAGGCGGACAAAATGTCGTAATGCTCGTCGCCGCCTTTATCGTACCGCA
The DNA here is from genome assembly GCA_022511515.1 of Acutalibacter sp. GTDB lineage: Bacteria > Bacillota > Clostridia > Oscillospirales > Acutalibacteraceae > Acutalibacter. The sequence goes on along the minus strand of JAFLRP010000118.1, from coordinate 10,018 downwards.
TAGCGCTTCTCTGGGTCAGCTCTTTGGCGCTTTCCAGCGTGACGGAAATCGTTTCCCCGCCGCTGTCGCAGGAAAGGGTGCAGAGTTCCGCCGCGTTCATGGCTTTCCGCACGTCCCCGCCGCAGGCAAGGGAAATGTGACGGCAAACGCCTTCCTCCGACAGGATTTTCCTCCCCTGCTCCTCTGACAGAATGGAGAATGCCCTGCCCACAGCCTTTTCGATTTCACCCTGCTCCACAGGCTTGAATTCAAACACGGTGGAACGGCTCAAAATGGCGTTATAGACATAAAAATAGGGATTTTCCGTGGTGGAGGCAATCAGCGTGATGCTGCCGTTTTCGATGAATTCCAGCAAGGTCTGCTGCTGTTTCTTATTGAAATACTGAATTTCGTCCAGATACAGCAGGATGCCGTTCATGCTTTCAAAAGTGCCGATCCGGGCCACGGCGTCCTTGATATCCGCCGTGGAAGCGGTGGTGCCGTTGAGCTTCACCAGCAGCATGTCCGTGTTTTTGGCGATGATGGACGCCACCGTGGTCTTGCCCACGCCGGAAGGGCCGTAAAACACCATGTTGGGAATGTGCCCGGATTCGATGATCTTCCGCAGAGCTTTGCCCTGCCCGAGAATATGCTTCTGCCCTACCACTTCTTCCAGTGTTCCGGGACGTATTCTGTCTGCAAGCGGCGACGTCAAGCACATTCCCTCCCTCCATATAGGAGCTGCGTATATCCTATCTTAGCACAAAATTTCGGAATTTGCAAACATTTGTTTGGAAAATGTCGGAAAAATGTGATTTACTAATTATTATAGCCCTATTTTTTCTCTCTGACAACAGAAAAGGAGAAAATCTCCTTCGGTGGAGCAAAATTTTTTTGCCCCACCGAAAAGTTTCCCAAGCTTCTCGAAGCTTGAGAAACTTGCTGATTGAAACGCGAAAGACAACCCTGACGGTTTTCTTTACATCATTACTTTCGCGGCAGCGAAAGTTTCCTGTCTTCGGGAATTGCGGCTGGTTTTGTGAAGCAAAATTGCCGCCATGGTGTCCGGCGGCAAAAGCCGCAAAACCGCGATTGAAAACAACGTTTTTAATCTGTCACACTATCTTTCCCTCCGAATCTTTTAATTTTCATGCCTTTTTGACAGACTGCTACTTTTCTTTTCTCCATCAAAGGTGTAGAATAGTGTCAGAATTTCTGACCAATGAGAAAGGATGAACAGTATGACCCGAAAAGAATTGGCGCTTCTGGCGGTGGAGGCTCTGAAAAAGGAGTATCCCGACGCCATTTGCTCTCTGGAATACCAAGACCCGCTGCAGCTTTTGATCTCCACCCGGCTCTCCGCTCAATGCACGGACGCCCGGGTCAACATGGTAACCCCCGCCCTCTTTGCCCGCTTCCCCACGCTGGAAGCCTTCTGCGAGGGCACGGAGGAGGAGATCGGAGAGCTCATCCGCTCCTGCGGGTTCTATAAGATCAAGTCCAAGGACATTTTGGCTGCCTGTAAAATGATTCGGGACGAATTCGGCGGAAAGGTGCCGGACAATATCGATGATTTGACAAAGCTCCCCGGCGTGGGCAGGAAAACCGCCAATCTGGTGGTAGGCGACATTTACGGCAAGCCCGCTGTGGTCACGGACACCCACTGTATCAGGATCGCCGGCAGACTGGGGCTGACGAAGAACACGGTGCCCGTCAAGGTGGAGGACGATCTGAGAGCCGTGCTGCCGCCGGAGGAATCCAACGATTTCTGCCACCGGCTGGTACTCCACGGGAGGGCGGTGTGCACTGCCAGAAAGGCCATGTGCGAAAACTGCTGCATGGCGGACTTCTGCAAAAAGGCCGGGGTCAACGCCGACGGCACAAAGAAATCAGCGGCGAAAAAAAGCGGGAAAAAGTGATTGCTTTTTATTGACAGCAGTATAAAAAAGCATTACTATGAATGCAGAGTTCCAAGTGAAACAACAGGGAGTGGAAATATCATGAAGTATGATTTTGAAACCTTGATCGACCGCACAAACACCGGCTCAGGCAAATGGGACGAAATGAAGCGGAAAAAGCCCGACCTTTCCCCCGGCGTTGTGCCCCTTTCCGTGGCGGACATGGAGTTTAAGAACGCCCCGGAGATCGGCGAGGGCCTGAAACAATACATGGACACCCACATTTTAGGGTACGGCAGCCCAACCCAGGAGTATTATCAGGCCGTCTGCGACTGGATGATGTGGCGGCACGGCTGGGAAGTCAAACCGGAGCAGATCATCTGCACGCTGGGCGTTGTACCAGCCCTGTTCAATCTGGTCAAAACTTTCTGCAAGCCCGGCGATGGCGTCATCATTTTGACTCCCGTGTATTACCCCTTCTACATGGCGGCGGAAAACAACGGCTGCGTCATCAAGCGCTGCCCGCTGATCTATGAGAACAGCACTTACACCATTGATTTCGACCTGCTGGAAAAGATCGCTTCGGAAAGCGACAGCAAAATGCTGATCTTCTGCAGCCCCCACAATCCGGTTGGCCGTGTCTGGACCAAGGAAGAACTGAAGCAGGTCGGAGAGATTTGCCTGAAGCACGGCGTGAGGATCGTCAGCGACGAGATCCATTCCGATCTGATCATGCCCGGTCACAAACACACGGTCTTCTCTCAGGCCGGGGATTTCGGCGATAAGATCATCGTCTGCACCGCCCCCAGCAAGACCTTCAATCTGGCGGCCATGCAGACCTCCAATATTGTGATCCCCAACGAGCAGGACAGAGAAGCGTTCCGCAAGGTGCAGGGCTTCTCCGGCCCCGGCGCTTTGGGGCTGGAAGCCTGCCGCATCGCTTACACCCAGTGCAAACCCTGGCTGGAGGAAGTCCTTTCGGTGATTTGGGACAATTACCGGTTTGCCGTGGAATTCCTGAAAGAGCGTCTGCCGGAGATCAAGCCCATCGACCTGCAGGGCACCTACCTGATGTGGCTGGACTGCACCGCCTTGGGCAAGACTAAGGAAGAGCTGGAAGAACTCACCGTACAGAAGGCCGAGCTGTTCCTGGACGAGGGCTACATGTTCGGGGACGAGGGCATCGGTTTCGAGCGCGTCAATCTCGCCTGCCCCAAATGGGTCATCAAAGCCGCTCTGGAGCGCTTGGAAAAGGCCGTAAAAGAAGGTTGATTTTCTAAAATCTAAAGCAAAATAGCAGCCCGGACGTAGTAAAAAACGTCCGGGCTGTTTTCATAGGTTTTTGTATAGGCTAGGAAATCCCTAATGCCGCTTTCGCCAGCTTGTCGGCTTCCTCGTTCCAGGTGTCGCCGGAATGTCCCCGGACCTTGAAAAAAGAGATTTTGAGCCGCTCCCGGGCCTTGCGGCAGAAAGACGCATAGGCCTGGGTTCCCGGCTTGTTGGCTTTCCACGCCCCGGTGGCCCATTTTGCCACGCCCTCGTAGTCGTGGTAAATTTCTATGGCCGGAATGCCGTTTTGGATGCAGTAGCGCATGACCTGCACCGCACCCATGATCTCCCCTGCCACATTGTGCATTTCCGCCAAATCGGCACGGTCGAATTTTTGGGAAAAATCTGTCCTCTTCCCTTCAAAAAACAACACAGCGCCGCAGGAGAATTCCCGGGTGGAATCCTGATAACTGCCGTCCACATAGGCGATGGCTACCCCGGGCTTGCGGGGGATTTCCCCCTTCTTTTCAGCGGGGACCTCGCCGCCTAAAAAGGCTGCCGCTTCCTCGGCTGTGGGGAAGCTCTTATATCGCACACCGGAAACGCCCTCTACCTGAGCCTTGCACTCCTCCCAGGTCAGATAGATGCCGCTGACGCCGTCCTTGCCATTTTTTACCGCGTAAAACTTCTTCGCCATAGTCTGTCCTCGCCGTTTCGTTATCTGCTGCCTATTATAGAAAAAAATCTGGGCGAAATCAAGGAATTTCACATTTCTTCCATTCGGAAACGGTTGACAGGAAAACAAAAAAGACGATATACTGACAGCAGTTTGAACGCTTTGCGAGTAAGGAGCTGTCCCGTGATGAAGCTAAAATCTCCCCGAACTTCCCTTCGCGCCCTTTCCCTGCTTCTTTGTGCCCTGCTCCTGCTGTGCTGCTGGGGCTGCAAAAACCCGCAAGAGCCCGATCCTTCCGGGCTGTCTTCCGAATTTGAGGAAATTTCCTCCGATCTGAGCTCGGACCCGGACGGCATTCCGTCCCGGCCCGCCGTGACCCTTACCCCTACTCCCACGCCCACCCCCATGCCTGAGCCTGAGCCTGAGCCCACACCGGAACCGCTGCGGGTTTCTCTGAAAGCCAACGCTTCTCTGTACGAAAAGGCCGCCGTCGGCAGTCCCATCGCCGCTCTTCCTGCCGGGCAGATCGTGGAAGTGCAAAAGACGAACAGCCAGCTATGGTATGCCGTCACCGCTTTTGAGACAGAAGGCTATCTGTATGCGGAAAGCCTGTACCGGGTGGAGGAAGACGGCAGCATTTCCTCCAAAAATATGTTTGAAGAATATGCGGAATGGAAATTTTCCTATTTGCAGGAGCGCTTGCCGGAGGGACATTACTGGAATCATATGGGGCGGAACGATATTTCCTACGGGGAGGAAACGCCCTTTGTGACCACCGAAACTCCCTGTGTCCATCGCTCCTACGGGGAATTGTACTGCAATTTCTACAACGGCATGACGAAACAGCTCTTTTCCACCAACACGCTGTGTGAATGCCTTGGTTTTGCCAGTCTTCTCAGCGATCATGTGTTCGGGAAAAAGCTTCCGCTCCACACATTTCAGGACGAAAAGCTTCTGCGGGTGGGCGACCATATTCGATTGGACGAGTACGAGCATTCCATGATCGTCAAGGAAATCCATGAGGACTATCTGGTCGTCGCGGAGGTCAACGCCAATTACGAGGACTGCCTGATCTCCTGGTCCACTCAGCTCACTTGGGACAGGCTCAGGAACCTCTCCTGGGATTCCCGGTTCATCTCCCGCTACCCCCTGCGCCCCGACGCCAGCGGCGGATATGTTCCCTGGGAATGATGTGTCCCGTCCATCGAAAAAGTAATGTTTCCCTCTCCGATCGGCCCGGAGAGGGATTCTTATATCCCGTTGAGAAACCCGGATTGACATCGCTCGGGTGAATCGGTATACTTTTAATAGGACATTTTTATCCAAAAAGGGAGCGGTGTTATGAAAAATCGAATTTTGAGGACCTGCTGTGCGCTGTTGCTGGCTGTCATTCTATGTGTGCAGGGATCCGTGGGCGCGCTTGCGGCCTCTCCCACCGATGCCGCCACCGAGGCGAATGTGTTGGAGGTGCTTCAAAAGTACGAACCCGACGCATATCACATCATGAAAACAGAGCAAAACAGCGGGAATAACTTTCTGGTCTGGTTCATGGGGGACTCCCTGATCGCCGGCATGGACACCGCTGTTCATGAGACATATCACATCTATACCTTTGATCAGTGCAGCAATTATATCGGAGAAAGAATCTACCTTGGAAACGGGAAGTACTACGATGTGGATTACTCCATCGTATACACCGGCGGCTCCTTCACGAAAACCGAGGCGATGGCAAAACAAATCCCCGCTGAACTTCAGACGTTCCGCTACAAGACCTATGTATCTCCCGGCGCGAGCGCGGACGCAAACACGAAAAGCGTTTTCGGACTGCTCAACGAATTTACCGCTTACTACTGGGGTCTGAAAACCATGAACTCTCTGGCCCAATTTCTGCTCGACACCAAGGCTGACGCCGGCTCGTGGCAGGACTATATCACCAGTATCGGCAACAACGCCTGTGCCTATGCGGAATTCAAATACTGGACCCTTCGCTACATGCTGTACATTAAATCCGCCAATCCTTCCCTTTATCAGACGATTCTGAAAAATGACAATTACTGCGCCGCCTATCGGGACGCGGAGATCAAATTTGCTTACGAGATCGAGAGAAGTCGGAAAATTTTAAATGACAGCGCCCCGTATTTGAGCTCTATCGGGTGCAGGGTGGAATGGACAGACTCCAACATCTATCTGTGGAGCGGCTTCTCTGCCCGGGGCACGGGGACGGCAGATTACACCACCCTGATGACAGAACTGAACAAGCCGGAATATGTGGAAATGGATTCCATTTTGAAGGAATCGACCTCTCGGCCGGCAGCGCCTCCCCCAAAGCATACGGTAGCCGGCTTCCGAGACGTTTATGAGGATGACTACTACGCCGATGCGGTGGAATGGGCGGTGGGTCAGGACGTCGTGGCGGGCACTACCTCCACTACCTTCTCCCCTAACCAAAACTGTACCAGAGCCCAGATCGTCACCTTCCTGTGGCGGGCGGCAGGCCGTCCCGAGCCGGAAACCGCAATCAATCCTTTCACGGATGTGAGCGCAAGTGATTACTACTACAAAGCCGTGCTGTGGGCCTATGAGAACGGCATCGTTGCCGGTACCGGCGCCACGACCTTCTCCCCCAATCACAGGTGTACCCGCGCCCAAACGGTGGCGTTCCTGTACCGTTTCGGCGGGTCTCCGGAGGTGTTCAGCGAAAGCAAGTTCACCGATGTGCCCTTCGACGCTTATTATGCGAACGCAGTGGCGTGGGCGACCTCCAACGGCATTGTCTACGGCACTTCCGATGACACGTTCTCCCCTGACAGCTCCTGTACCCGCGCCCAAAGTGTGACCTTCCTCTGGCGCTATCTGGGGAAATAAATGCCCTTTTTCCAGCAGACTATTCTTCCCACTGATCTCTTTTTCTGCGAATCGGCAGCCCGGACATTCTCTGTCCGGGCTGTTTTGCGTCATTTCTTTAGAGTTTTCGGGCGTTCCGGTCTTTTCCCACAATTCCCCCCAAGTCGAAAAATTTCTCATTAAAATTGGAAAATTTTCAAAATAGTGTTGATATATTGTACGATATCAGTTATAATGATACAGCATATTGATGAGCGCGTCAAAAGGTCTTTTTGCCCCGCTCAGAAGTTTTTCAGGCTCCGAAAAGCTTGAAAAACCTGTTGATTGGAACGCGAAAAACAACCCTGACGGTTTTCTTTCGCACTTGCCATTGAAAACAAGTTTTCAATCTGTTTCCATCCGAGCCTTTTGGTTTGCAAGTTTTTTCGACAGACTGTATCTTCTTAGGGAGGTTGCTCCTTTTATGAAAAATAGAAAGCCGCTTATCATCACAATCAGCACCCTCTGCATTCTGGCCATTATTGTCGCAGGGGTTTGGTTTTTATGGCTTCAGGACTATTTGGAGGTTTCCAACGCCTCCCCCGTCTACGTGAATTCGGTCTCCTCCATCATCGGGCTGGACACCGGAGCGAACCCCAGATATTCCGGCATCGTGGAGCCTCAGAGGACCTTTAAGATCAACAAGGACGAATCCAAGACGGTAGAGGAAGTTCTGGTCGACGTGGGCGATGAAGTCCACGTGGGCGACGTGCTGTTCCGCTACGATACGGAGGAAATCCAATTCTCGCTGGATCAGGCCAGACTGGACCTGGAGGGAATCGCCAATCAGATCACCAATTTTAAAAATCAACTCACCTCCCTCAATGCGGAAAAAAAGAAGGCCAGCGAGGACGATCAGTATGCCTACACCGTGCAGATCCAGTCGATAGAGACACAGATCAAGGTGCAGGAGTATGAAAGCGATAAAAAGAAAAATGAGATCGATAAATTGCAGGAAGCTCTGGACAATGCTGAGGTATTCTCCGAAGTAGAGGGCATCGTGAAGGAGGTCAACACCACTCCTTATGTGGATGTTTCCGGGCAGAACAGCGCTTTCATCAGCATTCTCTCTGCCGGTGAATACCGCATCAAAGGCACGGTCTCCGAGCTGAATATCGGCTCCCTTACCGAGGGTCAGGATGTGTTGGTCTACAGCCGTGTCGATCCCACGAAAAGCTGGCGCGGCGTGGTCGAATCCATTGAGAGAGAAAACTCCACTGAGCAGAATAATAATTATTTTTACTTTGGGTACGACAGCGGAGAAAAGAGCTCCAAATACAATTTCTACGTGCTGCTGGACAGCTTGGACGGCTTGATTTTGGGACAACACGTCTACGTAGAACCGGATCTCGGCAACGACGTAAAGCGGGAAGGGCTGTGGTTGCCCGCTATGTACATCGGCCATGACGACAGAGGCAGCTTTGTCTGGGCAAGAAATGACAAGGATAAGCTGGAAAAGCGGATCGTCCTGCTGGGTGAGTACGATTCCGGCAACGACATGTATGAGATCAAGAGCGGTGTGACTCAGGTGGATTTCATCGCCTATCCCAGTGAGAACCTGAAATCCGGTATGCCCACCACCACTGACGCTTCCGTATCGGTCATACCTGAAACACCCGGCATGGCCGGCGGATTTGATGACGCTTACGGCGATTCCGGCTTCTTTGTGGATTGGAATGATGACGGAGCCGGCGATAACGCTTACGATCTCTACGACGATTACGACAACGGCTACGATGATTACGGCGAGGACGTGACGGCGGACACCTATCCCAACGAGGATTACAACGGCGGGGACTGGGACTCTTCTGACGGGGAGGACAGCCCATGATTCTGGAACTGCGTGATATCTGCAAAACTTATATACAGGGCAAGATGGAGGTCCCGGTGCTGAAAAATGTTTCCCTTTCCGTAGAGGAAGGGGAATATCTTGCAATTATGGGTCCTTCGGGCTCCGGCAAAACCACTTTGATGAACGTGATCGGCTGCCTGGACACCCCCACCTCCGGCGAATACTACTTAGAGGGACGGGATTTGTCGGGTGAATCCGATCTTGTGCTGTCTCGAGCGCGTCTGCACAGTATCGGCTTTGTGTTCCAAAGCTTCCATCTGCTGCCCCGGCAGTCCGCCCTGGAAAATGTGGCCCTGCCCCTGCTGTACGCGGGAGTTCGCAAGAAAGAGCGATTGGAAAGAGCCCGTCATGCCTTAGAGCGTGTGGGGCTCGGCGATCGCATGAATTTCAAGCCCACCCAGCTTTCCGGTGGGCAATGTCAGCGTGTGGCCATTGCGCGGGCCATTGTGAACAATCCGAAAATTCTGCTGGCGGACGAGCCTACCGGCGCGTTGGACACCGCTTCCGGCGAGCAGATTATGGAAGTGTTTGAGCGGCTGAACAACGAGGGCGTCACCATTGTGATGATCACCCACGAGCAGCAGATCGCCTCCCACGCCCAGCGCATTCTCTATATCCGGGACGGGCAGTTGACCGACATGCCGGGACGTTTTTCGACGGCTGCACAGAAGATCGCTCCGGCGGCGCAGGAACTTGCTCCTGTGGCGCAAGTTCCTGAAGAAGCCGTTTCCGATGATATCGCTGAGGAAACTCCGGCAGAATCTGTCCGGAAACCGCTGCCTGTGGTGATCGTCCATCCCTTTGAAAAAGAGGAGGAAAAGATTTCTCCGGAGGAACGATCTTCCGAAGAAGCCCTTTCAGAGCTTTCTCTCAACAAGGCGGAATCTACTGACACCTTCCTTGATACTGAAATCTCCGCTCTGCTGGATAACGGAGGAGAGAGCCGTGACGCCGGCGAGAATATTCCCGAACAGGTCTCGGCTGAGTCGATTCCCTTAGCTGTTCCCGCAGAGGAATCTGCTGAGGAAGCTCCGTCAGAGGAAACTCCCACGCTGGTGGATCGGCCCACCAAGTCCGGCGCGCCTGCCCAAATTTCCTTTGACATTTGGGCAGATCCGAAGGAAGAGTTTGACACTGCCGCTGCTGAATTCACCGAAGAAGTTGAATTGGAAGCTACAGAAAAGCCGGTGGAAAAATCCTCTGTCAAGGAAAAGAAATCCACTCGAAAGAAATCTGCAACACTTGTGGAAATCGAAGATATCAATGTAGGATTTGACACAGGCGAACCGGAGACTGCTGCGCCCGCACAGGAAGAAAAGCCTGTGGAGGAGCCGAAGAAGAACCTCAAGAATTCTCCATCGGAGAATTCCCGGAAGAAGTCCGCAAAGCTGGTTGAGATTGAAGATATCAATGTAGGGTTTGACACAGGCGAGCCGGAGACTGTTGCGCCCGCACAGGAAG
>JAFLRP010000117.1 GCA_022511515.1 Acutalibacter sp. | reverse complement strand
TGCCATCACCCCCGACGGGCCGGTCATTCTGACACGGCTGGACTGAGGAGCGCGCTATGGAGATCAAACGCGGGCAAGTGGTAAAATCCATTGCCGGTCATGATAAAGGCGGATTTCTGGTAGTGATGGAGGTCGATCCTCCCTGCGTTCTCGTCTGTGACGGGAAACATAGACCGCTGGAGCGGCCCAAGCGGAAGAAGACCTTCCACGTGGCCCCCACGGCGGAAATTTTGCCGGAAGCAGCCTTACAGACCAATCGGCAGATACGTACCGCCCTCCGGCTTTTCAAAGAGGAGCGGCGGCAGCAATCGGAGACAGAGGGAAACTTGTCTCCCGAAAGGTATGGTGATTGAGAATGTCAAAACAGGACGTAATTGAAGTGCAGGGCGTTGTCAAGGAAGCGCTGCCCAACGCGACCTTTCAGGTCGAACTGCAAAACGGGCACATGGTCCTCGCTCACATTTCCGGCAAGCTGCGGATGAACTTCATCCGGATTTTGCCCGGAGACAAGGTCACGATGGAGATGTCTCCCTATGACCTGACCAAGGCTAGGATCACCTGGCGCTCCAAGTAAACTCCCATTCAGAACGGCGAAACCCGTGCTGATTGTAGTCTGAGAAAATAGGAGGACTCAATTTATGAAAGTCAGACCTTCTGTCAAGAAAATGTGCGAGAAGTGCAAAATTATCAAACGCAAGGGCAAGGTCATGGTCATCTGTGACAATCCCAAGCACAAGCAGCGCCAGGGCTAATCCCGGCGAAACATTGGAGGTATCAGAATGGCTCGTATTTCAGGCATTGACTTGCCCAGAGACAAGCGGATCGAAATTGCCCTGACCAGCATTTTTGGCATCGGGCGTAAGACCGCCAGCAATATCTGCGCCGCTACCGGCGTGAATCCCGACATCCGGGTTCGTGACCTTTCCGAGGACGATACGGCAAAGCTGAGAGACTATATCGACAAGAACTGCCACGTGGAAGGCGATCTGCGCCGCGACCTGGCCTTCGATATCAAACGTCTCATCGAAATCGGCTGCTACCGCGGCATTCGTCACCGCAAGGGGCTTCCGGTAAGAGGTCAGCGTACGAAGACGAACGCCAGAACCCGCAAAGGTCCCAGAAAGACCATGGCGAACAAGAAAAAGTAAGGAGGGATTAATTCCATGGCAGCACAGAAAGGTTCCAAGGGTACGGTGCGCCGCCGCCGTGAGCGCAAAAATATTGAGCGTGGCGCCGCCCATATCCAGTCCACTTTCAACAATACCATCGTTACCATTACCGATACGCAGGGCAATGCGATCTCCTGGGCAAGCTCCGGTGAGCTGGGCTTCCGGGGTTCCAGAAAATCCACTCCCTTTGCCGCGCAGAACGCTGCGGAAACCGCCGCGAAGCTGGCAATGGAGCACGGGATGAAGTCCGTTGAGGTCTACGTCAAGGGCCCGGGCGCCGGCCGTGAAGCCGCCATCCGCGCTCTGCAGGCAGCCGGCCTGGACGTGAGCATGATCAAGGACGTGACGCCCATCCCCCACAACGGATGCCGTCCCCCCAAGAGAAGACGCGTGTAAAATACCGAATCAGGAGGTAACTCAAAAATGGCAAGATATACAGAAGCTGTGTGCAAGCTGTGCCGTCGGGAAGGGAAGAAACTGTTCCTGAAGGGCGAGCGTTGCTACACGGATAAGTGCGCGATCACTCGTAGAGCATATGCTCCCGGCCAACACGGTCAGGGGCGCAAGAAAGCTTCCGAATACGGTATGCAGCTGCGTGCAAAGCAGATGACCCGCCGTTTCTACGGCGTTCTGGAGAATCAGTTCCATCACTATTATGAGATGGGTACCAAGATGCCCGGCAAGGCCGGTGATAACCTGCTGATCCTGCTGGAATCCAGACTGGACAACGTGGTTTATCGCTGCGGCTGGGCCAACTCCCGCGCGGAGGCCCGTCAGTTGGTGGTACACGGACATTACACCGTAAACGGCAAGAAGGTGGACATCCCCTCTTACCTGGTGAAGCCCGGCGAGCTGATTGCCATCAAAGACAGCAGCCGTCAGAGCGACAAGTTCAAGGCTGTGATCGAGACAAATTCTTCCCGTCCTGTTCCCAAGTGGCTGGATGTGGATGCCGCCAATGCACAGGCAAAGGTTGCCGCAATGCCTGCCCGTGAGGATATCGACCTTGAGGTGGATGAGACCCTCATCGTCGAGTTGTACTCCAAGTAAGACTTGAGCCTTCGGGCTCGCAGGACAGTTCGGCAAACTTTAGTGATGCAAGGGAGGACCGTGGATGATTGAGATAGAAAGACCTAAGATTACAATCGAGGAAATTTCCGATAACGGCACCTATGGCAAGTTCGTGGTAGAGCCTCTGGAAAGGGGCTTCGGCACAACGCTGGGAAACAGCCTTCGCAGAGTGCTCTTGTCCAGTCTGCCGGGCGTGGCGGTGAAATCCGTCAAGTTCGACGGCGTGCTGCACGAATTTTCCACCATCCCAGGCGTGAAGGAAGATGTCACCGAGATCGTCCTCAACATCAAGGGGCTTGTGGCAAAGCTTCATTGCGACGAGGCCCGCACCGTTGAGATCTCCGCAGAGGGACCCTGCGAGGTCACGGCGGAGTCGATCAAGGCCGGCAGCGAGGTGGAGATTTTGAATCCTGAGCTGCACATTGCCACCTTGGGCGAAGGGGCCAGGCTCTATATGGAGCTGACTCTGGATCGGGGCAGAGGCTACATCTCCAACGAGCGCAACAAGCAGAATATGCCGGAAGGCGTGATCGGCGAGATTGCGGTCGATTCCATTTACACACCTGTGCTCAAGGTAAATTTCAACGTCGAAAGTACCCGTGTAGGCCAGAGCATCGATTATGACAAGCTGACGCTGGATGTCTGGACCAACGGGGTGATCAACGCGCAGGAGGCCGTGTCCCTTGCGGCAAAGGTCCTCACCGACCACCTGAATCTGTTCGTGGATTTGTCCGATAAGGGCAAGAGCACGGAGATCATGGTGGAGAAAGACGAGGGCGGTAAAGAAAAGGCTCTGGAAATGACCATCGAAGAACTGGATCTGTCTGTCCGTTCCTTCAACTGCTTGAAGCGGGCAGGGATCAACACGGTGGAGGACCTGATCAGCAAGTCCGAGGAGGACATGATGAAGGTCCGGAATCTGGGGCGCAAGTCGCTGGAAGAAGTTGTGTGGAAGCTGGCTTCCCTGGGCTTCAGCCTGCGCAAGGACGACGAATAACCACTTTATACGGATAGGAGTGAATACCATGCCGGGAACCAGAAAGCTGGGAAGAGACACCGCTCACAGAACCGCCATGCTCCGTGGGCTGGTCACCTTCTTCCTTGAGAACGGCAAAATCGAAACGACCGTGACCCGCGCCAAAGAGGTGCGTTCTCTGGCCGAAAAGATGATTACCATCGCCAAGGAGGACAATCTGCAGAACAAGCGGCTGGTGATGAGCTTTATTACCAAGGAAAGCGTCACCCACAAGCTGTTTACTGAGATCGCCCCCAAGTACGCCGACCGCAACGGCGGCTACACCCGGATCACCAAGCTTGGTCCGAGACGCGGCGACGCCGCCGAAATGGCGCTGTTGGAGCTGCTGTAAAAAGGCAGTCAAAACACAAGATTAAAATGGGCACTTCCGAATGGAAGTGCCCATTTGGCGTTTCTTTTGCTTTTTTCGCCGGGGTGTGGTAGGATAATCGCATAGCGATTAGAGATGGGGAGTGTACAAAGAAGGTGAAAAACCAAATACTTTCTGATTCCCAGGAGAAATGGATTCTTTCAAAATTAGGTGAAGATACGGGCTGGGAAAAGATGCTCTTGCTAAAAAAATACCAGGAGAAGTGGAACCTGCATACGATACAGCTTGCTCAGTCCATATCCCATAACAACTTGGTTTTCTATGTAGTCTCTGAAAATTATGGAAAAGCGTTGTTCAAAATCCTATTGAATCATGGATTTGACAAAGAAATATCGGCGTTAAGATTGTTTCAGGGACGCAAATTCGTATCACTTTATGAGGACTCTTTGACAGATAACGTTTATCTAATGGAGGAGATTACTCCGGGAGCAACCCTTTTTGAAGAAACAACTCGTGAGGAAAGAATTCATATCTTTTCCAACATTTTTAAAGGGTTACACCCTGATGTGCCAATGAACCCTGCATTTCCTTCCTATTTTGATTGGTTTAAGAGCGGTGAAATCGGAACAAGAAACAGAAGAGACTGCGATTTATTCCGCCCATACCTTGAACAGGCGGAAAAGATGATTCTGCATATCAAAGAAAAGCACCCCCGGGAATTCCTTTTGCATGGCGATCTGCATCATGAAAACATATTGAAAAGTAATGCCGGAGACTATAAAGTGATCGATCCAAAAGGAGTAGTAGGCAGTCCTGTGTTTGATATATCCAGATTCATTCTGGATGAGTTCAGAGATGATTTATCATCTGCGCCAAAAAGAGACGTTGTGGATTTCGTAAAAGCAATCGGTTTCAGTGTAGGTATTCCATGGGATATTCTGCTTCAGAGCTTATTTATCGAAACCGTTATTTGGCTGTTCCGTGAAGAATTGTCCCAAGGCGCGGATTTGCAGGAGTGTGAGGGTCTGATTGAAAACATGAAAATAGCAAAGGAACTAAGTGAAAAATAAAGGAAAATGGAGAAAAAACAATATGATCGAACAAATTCTGGATAAAGCTGAAAAAAGAGCGGTTTCCCGCAAGATTCTGGAAGCCCTGACCGAATGGTTTGAGGTGGAGGAAAGCCGGGAACAGTATATCGCCGAAAGTGCGGACTGGATTTTTCTGGCCGCAAAGGAGGACGGGAAACCGGTGGGCTTTCTCTGTCTTAAGGAAACCGGCAAGGCCACGGCGGAAGTGGCTGTGATGGGTGTGTTGAAAGAATATCAGCACAGCGGGATCGGCCGCCGGCTGGTGGAAAAGGCAAAGGAGATCGCCGCGTCGGAGGGATATTCTTTTTTACAGGTAAAAACCGTGCAGATGGGAAAATATGAGGATTACGACAAGACGAACCTATTCTATCTGAGCTGCGGCTTCAAGGAGTTTGAAGTATTCCCCACCCTGTGGGATGAGGAAAACCCCTGTCAGGTGTATGTGATGTCCCTGAGGTAAGCGCGGCAGGATTTTAAAAAAAAGAATTCCCGCTTTTTCCTTCAAGAAATCATCACAGAATCTTCACCGTTTTCGGCTTGAAAGCATGGCCGTTCGGGGGTATAATAATCGAAGAATAGCGATTCAGGAGGGATACCCTATGACCTTTATAAAAAAATTCACTTCGCTGTGCCTTGCGGCGCTGGTATTTGCGGCGGCATCCGGTTCCGCTTTGGCGGCGGAGGACAGGGAAATCAAAAATTCGCCGCTGGCGGCGGGATTTCTTCATTCCGCCATCGTGCAGGACGACGGCACGCTGCTGACCGCCGGGTCTAACTCCTACGGGCAGTTGGGTGTGATTTTGCCGGACACGCCGGAGCTTGACAGTTCCCCGGAGGGAACGGAAAATTCCTCTGCGATAGAAGGATCTTCCGTCACAGAGGAATCCTCCGCAATAGAAGACGAAAAAGTCTCTCTCAAGGGAAGCAGCACGGAATTTGTACAGGTAATGAGCAACGCCCGGGCTGTTTACGCCGGGTATCTCAATACCTTTGCCATCGATGCGGACGGCATTCTGTACGGCTGGGGCTGGAATGAAGGCGGTCAGTTGGGCGTGGGCGATACGGAGAACCGCGACATCCCCACGGTGGTCCTGACCGATGTGGTTTTTGCCGCGCCGGGACGGTTCCATACCGCGGCGATTACCAGCGAGGGCACGCTGTGGCTTTGGGGCTGGAATAGCCGGGGACAACTGGGCAGCGGCAGCACGGACGGCAGAAACACTCCCAAGGAAGTGCTGGAAAATGTGCGCAGTGCCGCAGTAGGCATGGAGCACACCATGGCCGTTAAGGAGGACAACACCCTGTGGGCGGCGGGCAGCAATGCCTACGGCCAATTGGCAGACGGCGACAGAGAGGATATGCTGACCTTCCAGCAGGTCATGGAGGACGTGCTGGATGTGGCTTGTACCTCCTTTGGCACGGTCATTTTGAAAACCGACGGCTCGGTGTGGGTCTGCGGCTACAATGCCAACGGCGAACTGGGCAACGGCGGAAGCCAGACGGTCGATACGCCTATGCAAATCATGTCCGATGTGGAAAAAATCGTCTGCGGAGAGGACTTTTCTGCGGCAATTAAGAAGGACGGCACACTGTATGCCTGGGGGAGCAATTCCTTTGGCCAATACGGCACGGAGACTTCAAACAGGCCCATTCAGGTGGCGGAGAATGTCACAGATACGGCCTTGGGCGGCGGCCATATGCTGTATTTGACGGAGGATGGCACGGTCTATGCCCTGGGAAATAACGAGCAGGGACAACTGGGCAACGGCACGCTCAACGCCCACGCAGACCCGGCCTCCGTAGCGGAAAATGTATCCTCCTCTCAAGGCGGGGAAAAATCAAACGCGGCGGTGATCACGCTGATCATGGTGCTGATTTTGGCAGTGCTGGCGGTGTTCGGAGTTCTCATCGCCCGCACGGTAAAAGGAAAACCCCATCAGGAAAAGCAGAAAAAGGCCCGGTCCAATCGGGAAAAGGCTCCCGCTGAAAAAATGTCCCAACCGGAGAAAAAGCGTCCGGTAAAAGACGAAACGGCAAAAAAACCGGAAGTCGACGTGGAATCCTTACAGGACGAAATCACAAAAGAGGAGAAATAAAATAAAAACCGGTGAGGGACAGCCTCACCGGTTTTTGTCTATCTGAGAGAATTTACATCAGCTCCAGCAGGCGGCGGAGCAGCTTTTGAAATTGCGCGGCCACATGGTCGGCAGTTTCCTGTACTTCTTCGTGGGACAGGGGAGCTTTGCTGAGGCCTGCCGCCAGATTGGTGATGCAACTGATACCGCAGACCTCCATGCCCATGTGCCGGGCGCAGACGGCCTCCACGGCGGTGCTCATGCCAACGGCGTCAGCGCCCAGGGCCTTGTACAGGCGGACCTCCGCCGGCGTTTCGTAACTCGGTCCCGTGACTTGTAAATACACACCGTTTTTCAGGGAGACGCCTGTTTCCAACGCGGCCTGCCGTGCTTTCTCCTGCAATGGGTTGCTGTACACCTCCGACATGTCAGGAAATCGCGGACCCAGAGCCGACTCATTCGGCCCCAGCAGAGGGGAGGGGACAAACGAAGCGATGTGATCGGTGAGCAGCATCAGATCTCCGGGTGTGAGCCCGTTTCCGATGCCCCCGGCGGCGTTTGTCAAGACCAGTTTTTCCGCCCCCAGCGCACGAAGCACCCGAATGGGCAGTACCACGTCCTCCATGGAATACCCTTCGTAAAAATGGACGCGCCCCTGCATGATCGCCACGGGTTTTTCCCCGATTTTTCCAAACACGAACCGTCCCCGGTGGCCCTCCACCGTGGAAACGGGAAAGCCGGGAATGTCCCGGTACTCCACGGAAATCCCGTTCTCTATGCTGTCGGCAAAGCCGCCTAGGCCCGAGCCCAGCACCACCGCTATTTTCGGTTTTTCCTTGAGCTTCTGCTCCAAAAAGGATGCACAGCCGTTAATTCGCTCTAAAATCGCGCTCAAGCTTCCCCCTCCAAGATGATCCATATTCTTGCTTCCATTTTAGAGGGGAAAAAGAAAACTGTCAAGCTTCCTCAATGCGGAGCAGGCGGTTATATTTTGCCACCCGTTCCGTGCGGCAGGGAGCGCCGGTTTTGATCTGTCCGGCGTTGACCGCCACCGCCAAGTCGGCAATGAAGGTGTCCTCCGTTTCACCGGAGCGGTGAGAGATGATGGTCTTGTAGCCGTTGCGCTTGGCAAGGTCGATGGCGTCCAGCGTCTCGGAAAGCGTGCCGATCTGGTTGGGCTTAATCAAAATGGCGTTGGCCGCTCCCTCGTCGATGCCCTGCTGCAGCCGCTCCATGTTGGTGACAAACAAGTCATCGCCCACGATCTGCACCCTGCTTCCCATGCGGGCGGTGAGCTCTGCCCAGCCATCGAAATCCTCCTCGCCCAAGGGGTCCTCGATGGAAAAGATGGGGTACTGGCTTGTCAGATTTTCCCAGTAGGCAATGAGAGCGTCGGTGTCGTACTCCACACCGCGTTTGGGCAGGCGGTAACGGCTGTCCGTGACCCACTCACTGCCGGCGGCGTCCAGCGCCAGCTTGACTTTACCGGAATATCCCGCTTTTTCCACGGCGTTCAAAATTTCCTCGATAGCGTCCTCATCGGAGGAGAGATCCGGCGCGAAGCCGCCTTCGTCCCCCACTGCGGTGGACAGACCCTTCTTCTTCAGCTCCGCCCCTAAGGTGTGGTAAATTTCCGCGCACCAGCGCAGACCTTCCCGAAAGCTTTCCGCCGCCAGCGGCATGATCATGAATTCCTGAATGTCGATGTTGTTCCCGGCGTGGGCGCCGCCGTTTAAGATGTTCATCATGGGGACGGGCAGTTGATAGGCGGCAGCGCCTCCCAGAAACCGATAGAGGGGCATGCGATAGTGGGCGGCTAAGGCCCGGGCGCAGGCCAGGGACACCGCCAGCGTGGCATTTGCGCCCAGATGGGCTTTGTTGGGGGTGCCGTCCAATTTTCGCAGCACGCCGTCGATCTCCCGCACGGTGAGAGTGCGCACTTTTTCCAGTGCCGGGGCAATGATTTCATTGATGTTTTTTACGGCTTTCAGTGTTCCTTTCCCGCCGTAGCGGCGGTCGTCGCCGTCTCTGAGCTCGATGGCCTCAAATTTTCCGGTAGACGCTCCGGAGGGAGCTGCCGCCGTGCCCATGGTACCGTCGGAAAGCTGCACTGTGGCGCTGACCGTGGGATTGCCCCGGGAATCCAGAATTTCACAGCCGAATACCTTTTGAATGGTGATCATACTTGTAATACTTGCTTTCGCTTTAGCGAAAGCCTCCTTTCTTCGGGAATTGCGGCCGGTTTTGCGAAGCAAAATTGTCGTCATTAGCCTTCAAAAGTTTCCCATAGGGAAACTTCACGAAGTTCGTCTCCGACGAACTTTTGTGGCGAACAAAGGCCGCAAAACCGGAAGGTTGAAAACTTGTTTTCAAACTTCTCCATCCTTTCCAAAATTTGTTTTTCACATTCAGTATTGCCATGGGCAGTGGATTTTACTCAATTTTGGTAGATTTTGAAAAGGAACTGTGCTACAATAGCCGCAAAGAACACGGTTATTGTACAAATATTCATTGGCCTTGCCCAGTTTGTGTTTCACACAATGGGAAACCGGCGCAGTTTAAATTTTGGGGGAAGAGGTATGCCAATTCATTTTGACGAATCCAAAAAAATCTTCAAGTTGGACACCAAAAGCTCTACCTATGCCTTTTTGGTGTACAACGGGGGCTTTCTTGTCCACCTGTACTACGGCGCGAAACTGCCGGACAACAATTTGAAACACTTGATGTACCGGGGCTGGTTCGATTCACTCAGTCCCTATGCTGAGGGCGTGGACGATCCGCGGTTCGCGGTGGATATCAACCCCATGGAATACTCCACCAACGGCGCGGGGGATTTTCGCATTTCCGCCTGTGCCGTCCGGGGCAGGGACGGCAATACCGTCACCGATTTGCGGTACGTTTCCCATAAAATCACAAAAGGGAAGCCCAAGCTGCCGGGGCTGCCCGCCACCTTTGCAAAGGAAAACGAGGCGGAAACGCTGGAAATCGAGACCGTGGACGAGGTCACGGGGGTCAAGGTGTTCCTGTTCTACACCGTGTTTGAGGACTACGGCGTGATGACCCGCAGCGTGCGGGCGGAAAACGGCGGGAAATTCCCCGTGGAGCTGGAACAGTTGTACAGCGCCTGCATCGATTTCCCCGCGATGGACATGGATATGGTCCACCTGTACGGCAAATGGGCCAAGGAAAACACCACCGCGCGCCATCCGCTGCAGCACGGCATTCAGGCTATCCGCTCCAAACGGGGCATGACGGGACCCAATCACAACCCGTTTTTGGCCCTTGTTGACCACACCGCCACGGAGGAGACCGGGAACGCCTACGGCGTCAATCTGGTGTACAGCGGTAACTTTTCTATCGAGGTGGAAGTGGATACCCGGGGCTGTCCCCGGGTGCTCGCCGGCATCGACCCGGAAAGTTTCCGCTGGCGGCTGGAGCCGGGGGAGAGCTTTGTCTCCCCGGAAGCGGTGATGGTGTATTCCGAACATGGCTTGGGCGGCATGAGCCGCACCTTCCACCACTTCTATCTGGATCACCTCATGCGCAGCGAATGGACCAAGAAAAAGCGCCCCCTGCTCATCAACAGTTGGGAAGCGGCGTTCTTCGATTTCGACGGCGACAAACTGGTGGAATTCGCCAGGGAAGCCAAGGAGCTGGGCATCGAAATGCTGGTGATGGACGACGGCTGGTTCGGCAATCGTTTTGACGACCACCGGGCGCTGGGCGATTGGACCGTCAACGAGGAAAAGCTGGGCGGCACGTTGGGAGAACTTACAGACCGGGTCAATGCGCTGGGAATCAAATTTGGCATCTGGTACGAGCCGGAAATGATCAACCCAGACAGCGACCTGTACCGCGCCCACCCGGATTGGGCGATCTGCGCTCCGGGCAGAAAGAAATCCCTCTCTCGGCATCAATGCGTGCTGGATATGACTCGGCAGGACGTGCGGGACCATATTTTCCATCAGATGGAAAGCGTGCTCTCCAAAGCGAACATCGCCTATATCAAATGGGACTGCAACCGCCATATCAGCGAGGCCGCCAGTCTCGAATTGCCCCCGGAGCGGCAGGGAGAATTCTTCCACCGCTACGTGCTGGGTGTCTATGACCTGATGGACCGCATCACCACGGCATTCCCCCATATTCTGCTGGAAAATTGTTCCTCCGGCGGCGGCAGATTCGATGCGGGCATGATGTACTATTCCCCCCAAATCTGGGCCAGCGACAACACCGACGCCATCGAGCGGCTCACCATTCAGTTCGGCGCGTCCCTGTGCTACCCTATCGCCGCCATCGGCGCCCATGTGTCCGCCAATCCCAGAACGGATATCGTCACTCGGGGGAATGTGGCCATGTGCGGCACCTTCGGCTACGAGCTGGATCCCCGCAAGCTGACCCCGGAGGAGAAAGAAATCGTCAAGAAGCAGGTGCGGGACTACCACAAGTACTACGACCTCATCCGCTTTGGCGATTTTTACCGCATCACTTCTCCCACAGAGGATCCTTTTGTCTGTGATTGGGAATTCGTGAGCCGGGACAAAAACGAAGTGCTGTTCACTCGTGTCATCATGCGCCGGCCGGAAAATTTGTACCAGCATCAGCGCCTGCGCGGGCTTGACCCGGACAAACTGTATACCGACGAGGATACCGGGGAAGTCTATTCCGGTGCGCTATTAATGCACGCCGGGCTGGACTTGAGCGGCACCCCCGGCTGGCGCTGGCTGCAGGACGGCGAGAGCATGGTAAAACATTTTTCCGCTTGCTGATACGCCTGAAAACGGAACATTCCGGGATTTTTAGGTTGACAGCCCGGATTTTCCTTGCTATAATAAACAAGCTGTCCGCCACTCGGCGGACAGTGAGCGTGACTCATTAGCTCAGTCGGTAGAGCACTTGACTTTTAATCAAGGTGTCCGGGGTTCGAATCCCCGATGGGTCACCAAAAAGAAAGCACCCCTTGTGGGTGCTTTCTTTGAATCATTTGGAGGATAAAACCATGCGCGCCAACTCCATGTGTATCTCCTGCATTGTGGGAAGACAGGAAAAGATGATTCGTTCGTTTCACGACGAAGAAAAGAAATCCGAATACATGCACCAAGTCTTGAAAATCATGTATGAGCACGGGCGCTCCAAGCCGTCTCCCTGGCTTGTGGAGCAGATCAATAAGGTGTATGAAGCTTTTTGGGGAAGTGCGGACTACGGGCTGCTGAAGCGCCGATATAATCAGTTGCTGCTGGACAGGGAAAAGGAGATCGAGGAAGCGATCCGAAAGACCGATGATACTGTCAGAGAATGTATCAAGTACGTGTGCGCCGGAAACTATATCGATTTTTCCGCCGTGGAGAATGTCTCTGAGGAGACGTTGAAAAAGCTGTTGGACAAGGCCGCGCAGGAACCCGTATCGGAGACGGAATATGCCCATTTTGTCGATGACCTGTCGGCAGCTCATACTCTGGTATATTTCACGGATAACTGCGGGGAAATCGTCTTGGATAAACTGTTTCTCCGTTTTCTCAAGGAACGGTTCCCGGATTTGCGGATTACGGTCATTGTGAGAGGAAAAGACGTGATCAACGATGCGACTTTGCAGGATGCCCGGGAAATCGGGCTGACGGAGCTTGTCCCCTGCATTGGCAACGGAAACGGCGCTCCGGGGACGGTGCCCGAGCTCCTGAATGAAGAAGCGAAAAAACTTCTGTCCGAAGCGGACGTGGTCATTTCCAAGGGACAGGGAAATTTTGAAGGAATGTTCGGCGAGGGAGTGAATCCCTATTACTTCTTCCTGTGCAAGTGCAGCTTATTTGTGGAACGGTTTGGGCTTCCGCAATACGAATCTGTTTTCATGAAAGAGGAACGAATTCAGACTTTGTTGGCAAAGAAGTAAAGGAGCAGGTTTTCCGTAAAAAAGAACGGCAGTTTCCAAAGAGGAAATTGCCGTTTCCTTTTTGCATTTTCACTTCACTCTATCACAAAATCCTGCCCGGGGGCGGAGACGTCCATCAGGCGGCGGGAAAAATCCTCGTAGCCGGGGGTGGATTTGAACAGAGGAACAACGGAATAGTCCTCCCACATGTGCATGGGGAAGACGCATTTCGCGTCGGCGGCCTCGAAGAACATCTTCATACCCAGGTCAAAATCCTGCTCCTGCCGGGGGTCCAGAGGGACAAAGGCCAGATCGATTTTTCTGTCCCGGAGAAATTCCAGCTCTTGACGGTACTGCTCCATCATCCGGTCGTTTTGGTATTTCGGCGCACCGTCCCAGACCCAGCAGTTCAAGTCGCCTGCGTGATACAGCAGTTTCCCCTCGCACTGCACGAGAAACGCTACGCCCAAGTCGGTGGATTCCAGCGCCGCCACCTTCACCGCTCCCACCGCGTAAGTCTGGTGGGGCGAGACGAACACCACCTGATCTCTAAAAGCTTCCGGCACGCTTTCTTCCCAAATGTCGTCGGACAGCAGATAGTAGGTTTCCCAATTTTCCCGGGGCAGATTGAACACTGCCGGGGAAAAATGGTCGCCGTGGCTGTGGCTTGCGAACACATACAGGGGCTTTTCTGTTTCCGGCACTGCGCCCTCGGTATAGTCAAACAGCAGACAGTAGGAATTCAGTTCTACAAAATAGGAGCTGTGCTTGATAAAGGTGACCTTCATGGGAAACATCCTTTCTGTGGTAGTTTTTGCGAAGATTGATAAGCCGCCCGCCCCATCAGGCAAAAAACAACTTTTCTTTTTTCCGGGAACAGTGTATACTAAGAATAAGTTCTTACGGCAATATAAGTTTTTGATTTCGATGAATCGGTGTATTCAGTATACTATAAAATTCCGGGGGGATACAAGTCCGGAAAGCGGAAAAGGGGTTCTTTTCATGAAAAAACGGAAACGGTTTATGGCCTTGCTGCTTTTGCTCGTCACATTGGTACATTTTTCGGCAATTCCCGCCTCTGCGGAGGGCTTTGCCTTCAACTGGGATATCGGGGACGGCAACACCGAACCTCACTGTAAAGCCCTGTTTCTGCTGAATTTGGACACGGACACGGTGGCCTATGCCATGAATGCCGATGAACCCCTGCCCATGGCTTCCATGACGAAGATCATGACTTATATCGTGGCCTATGAAAATATTCCCGACATCGAAAACGTCCGCATCACCGTGCCGGAAAGCGTGGATGAGGAGCTGCGGGACACCGGAAGCTCTTTGGCGACGTTCAGTGCGGGGGAGACCTTTACGGGCCTTGATATGCTGTACCTGATGATGATTCCCAGCGGCAACAACGCCGCTTTGACCTTTGCAAAATACGTAGACGCTCTCTACCCCGAGGAGCAGGCGAGAGTTTTGAGCGAAGCCGCGGCAAATTCCACTCCCACCCCCGAGCCCGGTGACGGGGACGACTGGGACGACGGGGACAGCGGTTTCGACCCCACCTATTATGTGGGCAAAAGCTATTTTGTGGAGCTGATGAACAAAAAGGCTCAGGATCTG
>JAFLRP010000116.1 GCA_022511515.1 Acutalibacter sp. | reverse complement strand
ATCATAATGTCCCAGCATGGCGGAGACGGTTTTGGCATCTACACCATTCTGCAGCGCCATGGTAGCAAAGGTGTGACGGAGATCGTGAAAGCGGATATGTTCCAGTCCGGCATCTTTGAGAATCTTCTTGTGAATCCCCACAATCGAATCCGGGTGGTACATTTCTCCTGTCTTGGGAGAGGGGAAGAGGTAAGTGTTGTTCGGATGTTTCTCGTGCTCTTGTATCAGTAAATCCACCGCTTCTTTCGGAATTGACACCCGCCTTATGGAATTCTCTGTTTTTGGTCTGGTGATAACAATGTTCCCATCTGCATCTCTGGACGCCTGCTTACTCACGCTGATGGTCTGGTTTTCTATGTCTAAGTCAGTCCACAACAATGCCGCCAATTCGCCTTTCCGCAACCCGCTGACCAGTTCCAGAAAAAACATAGGCAGGACTTCTCTCTTTTCTGCAGCTTTGAGGTAATCGCTGATGTGTTCCTGCTCCAAGATCTTCATTTCCTTTTTCGCAATCTTGGGGGCGATACAGTTCGCCGTGGGGTTTCGCAGAATCAGCTGCTCCTTGACCGCTCTCTCAAAAGCGTTGTGCAGCATGAGGTGGATTCCCCGGACAGTGGTGCTGCTCAACCCCGGTTCTTTCGTTTTCTGCTCTTTCCGCGCCCTGCCGTTTTCCATCAAGTCCCGGTAAAGTTTCTGCAAATCCCGCCCGGTCAGCTTCGTCAGCTTGATGTCGCCGATTCGAGGGTTCACGTGAAGTTCTATGTTTCTGTGATATCCCTTTGCCGTGGAAACTCGAATATTCGGTTCGGCATAGAGTTCATACCATGTGGTTAGCCATGTCCCGACTGTGTATTCCTCCGCCCGGAGAATGTCGGTCTGCTGGCTTAGGTACATTGCCTGTTTCAGCTTTTCTCTGACTTCGGTCTGACTTTTCCCTAGCACATTTTTGACGATGCGTTTCCCGGTTTCTGGGTGATAGCCAGCGGTGTACCGACCTTCCCAACGGCCATCTTTCCTCTTGCGAATATTGCCTTCTCCGTTCGCTCTGCGTTTTGGCATTGGTATTCCTCCTTTCATTTGGATTGGAAAGGTGCTCTTGCCCTTTCCTTTGTAGCCACATACACTACCACACCACCCTCGGCTATGTCTATAATTGTTTTGAAAAATTTTCTTCTTTCTTTGTTTCCTGCATACCAGATTTTGAACCGGGTCTCAGCTTAATAAAATCTTGATACCGCAATGTCCGCATGAACACTGCCTTCTCGGGGGTTTTCTGTCCGAAACTTAATAATCCCTCCAAATTCTTGATATAAATTTTCCGGATTCAAGAGTCCCGAAAAATGGCTCAAGACCGGCGTTGCCGGGCTTTGTGAGGGGGACGGTCCGGTGCAAAACGGACAGGCCCTTTATCCTGCTCCGAAATAATCAACTTTTTCAGCGGGTCAATTTTGCCAAAAAGAGAAATCCTCCTGCCCTTATACTCCCCCTTTAGGGGGTGAGTACGCCCCGGTGGGGCGTTGTCACGAACCGACCGAGCCGACAGGCGAGACGGGGGAAGTGTTCGGCGTGTAGCCGAACGCGATGCTTGCCATGTCGTAGGGCGAGAAATTTGTGCGTAGCGGTTGCCCGATTCTTCAGTAAACGGTATTGAAAAAATGAAAGACCACCTTGCCGTTGCTCTTTCGCACACGGGGTCAAATTCGGCGTTTTACTCGCCGGTGGCCGCTGCCCTACCTCGGAAATAAAATCGCTTACAGGGGTCTTTCTGGCAAAAACACGGTGGCTTGTTAGCAGAAAACGAAAAAATTTTGTAGACAAGCATCATTGTGCTTGTCTACAAAATTTCTCTTTTCTTGTTTAATTCCTCCCAGTTTTGACCGTATGCCAGCGGAGTTTCTATCGTATTCATGACAGCAATCATCAGTTTTGCCAGCAGCCAGAAATCTTCTGCGAAGTCTTCTCGCTCCAGTAAACCGATCAGCCTAAACAGTATGTAAGCATAATAGTAATAGTTTAAATTCTTTCTATTGCCTCATCAATTTCTCCCTTAATATTTTTCTTCAATGCACTCATTATAATAGCCATATAAACAGCTTGTTCATCTCTACTTTCTAATGCTAATAGTTTATCAACTAAAAGGGATGCACGTTGCGTTTTCTGTTCGTAATTCAATTTTAAAATATATTGAGTATCATCAAGAATTGTATCTCCTAATGAGTCTACAATCTTTTGAAATTGTTCTTCCTCCATTGACAAACCTATACCGACATTACGGTATGGAATTAAATCGTGGCTAGCAACTCGGAAAACTGCAAGGGCGCGTTCACGTTTTGATCTAAAAATTGACGATTGAATTAATGACCATATACGGGAATAAAAATCAATAGGCTCAACGGCCCTTTTGGCACATTCTTCAATTAATGAGTCTAACAAGGGAACAAATTTTTTATTAATCTTTTTATCTGCTAAATCGACTTGCTCTTCAGTATAATATTCTTTGTCGACTCTTTTGGAATAGTCGCTTTTACTACTCAAAGCTTTATCACAAATATAAATAAAGGCCGGTAACTGTTCAGACTCGTCTAACGACTCGATGATTAAATATAATTTAAAAAAAACATTTTGCACTTTTCCTGAACATGTAGATAGAAATTCGTCAAGTATTTTTTTGTAAGTCATAACTTTCCTCCTGAACTATTTGTTTTTTATAATGTTAGCAATTATGCAACTATATAGTTTTGACGGAAGAGTTAGCAGAAGAGTGATTATCAAAATGACATCGTTACATTTTGTATTTAAAGGAATTTTTCCTGCAAGAATAAAAGAAAAAACCACCATTAATGCAACCAAAATGAGTACAAAACAACCTGTAATTGAGTCGAACTTTTTGTACTGTAGACATTCAGTGCGAACATTTATATACAAGGATACAAAGGCTACAACCAGACTTGCAAAATTTAATAGATTGACCCAATTGTTTTCCTCCGAATCGAACAATAATCTAATCAGCAACAAAGTAGATAAAACCACAATTTCTACAATTTCAAAAACTTTCCTTCCAGGCTTACTTCCCATTTTTCCCTCTCAAATTGTAATATAATTTAAGGATTCAAACATTTTAAGATTATCTTTATTCAAGCCCTTAAGTCCAATTACAGTATCACCAAAAACTAAATTCAAATAGTCGATTGTAATGTTTTGAATCTTATCATTGTTATCCGGTATACAAATATGAATACTATTTCTATTTAGAAAGAACACACTGTCCAATTTAGGGTGAACGAATACTTGGTTTCTATAAACATATTCTGTTCCAAGAAAAAAGTGGATACTTTTTCTTTTTACTAAGAAAGAAGGCATTTTTTTTGGATAAATAACATTTATATACATAATAAATTCTACCTATTACCATTGATCCATTTCCCAAGTTTCGTTATTGGCGATTTTTCCCAACCTGGTATATTTTCTTTTACGTATTTTTCTAATGATTCAAAATCATCAATAATGTTACCATCAACGTGATCAAGATTCCAATGTTCTTTGTCGATGGATTGCAATCTTTCAATTGCCTGTTCAGAGTAAGACAACTCCTTAGCTTTATCTAACAGAGAATCCCGCCTATCTTGAGAATAGTATAGCATGCCCTTTTCCCACTTGTTTTGGCGGTCTATTGCAATCTTTTTTTCGAGTTCTTCTTTTCTTTCCTGGAGGGTCGCCATTTCTTGATTTACTTTCAGCAACAGCGTTTCGTCGTCCACAAGATTCTTCGCCGCATCTTTGAATTGCTTTTTGTATGAAGAAATAGCGTTCACCCCCCTTAACTATATATTATTCACTACATATTTGTAATAATAACATATCAAAGAAACATTGTCAATCTTTGTCGAAAATTGAGGAGTATTCAAGTGTACGTGTAATGATGTGTGACAGGAACACAGCTAGCAAATAGAAGTGATCTGTGTATCAAAGTTGCGATTTTTTAAATGTGGGTTATTGAAGACTATAAATGAGTCCCCTTTTTCCAAAAGCTCTTGCCAATATTTTGATGGAAGTATAGAAGGTGAACCCAGCAGTGTTTTTTAAAACTTTACGGGATTCATCCAACAAAATCTCTGATTGATTTCACCTGCAAAATCAATCGGAGATACTTTCTCAATACGAAATAGCTATGACTAAACAAATCTGCAATCATTTTTCTATGCCAGACTTTTCATCAATTTGTTGTGTGATTGCATGCCAAATCCTGACTATCTGGGATTACACAGACGGTCATTGATTTGTATCTTGAAGTCATCGATAATACTACTTAGTAACGTACTACTCCTTTTTAGATAGTACATCTCCGTAGTTAGCAAGGTGATATGTTCTAGAAAATCGGTTAGGTTATTTGCCGAGAACTTAATGCTTTGATTGTGCCGTTCACCTAGTTTGCCTCATTCAATTTGCGGCGAATGTATGTCCGAGAGAGCGCAATCCCCATTCTCATCAGGAACAAGAAGCATATCCTCGCCGAACTAGAACTCTGCACGCAGTGGGCGAATTTTTGCGTCAGACGCCCCTAACCACTGCACATTTCTCCTGCCATCTTTGGTGTCCACTCAAATGAAACCATGCCTTTGTCTTTTGACAAACCCGCCCTCCCTTGCTATACTTTTCTCACGGAATGTTACTGATTCGATCGATGGAGCAACAAAATGGACTACCGCATTTTCTTATGTGATGACAGTGCTGAGGATACCGAATATCTTCTCGGCTTTGTGGAAAGCTGGGCGAGGCAGCGCGTGTATGCGTTGGAGGTTCGGCGGTTTTCCTCTGGGGAGGCTTTGCTCTTTTCATTGGAAGATGAAATGCCGGATATTCTGCTGCTGGACATCGAAATGCCCGGCATCAACGGCGTGGAGCTTGCCCGCCGGGTGCGGGAAAAGAGTGAAGACGCGCAAATCGTTTTCGTCACTGGCTATTCCGATTATATCGCCGAGGGGTACGATGTTTCGGCCCTCCACTACCTGATGAAGCCTGTGGATTCCGCAAAGCTCACCACCGTGCTGGATCGGGCGGTCACCCGCCTGTTGGACCGCTCCCGCATGCTCACGCTGCACACGGCGGAGGGGACGGTACGGGTGCCGTTCCGGGAGATCGTCTATATCGAATCCCGCCGCAACTACATAACGGTACACGCCAAAGAAGATTACACCGAAAAGAAAACGCTGGCGGCGATGGAGCAGGAACTGGACGACCGCTTTTTCCGTGCCGGGCGCTCCTTCATTTTGAACCTCTCTCATGTACGGCAGGTTCTGAAAAACGAGGTGCTCTTCTCCGACGGCACGAAAATTCCCCTGCCGAGAGGTGTTTACGAAGCTCTGAACCGAGCCATCATCGAGAAGTGTTAGAAAGGAAATAACCATGCTCTTTCAAAAGCTCATTGACCGCCGGATCGCCGCGTACCAGCGGGAACTGATCGAGACCCATTTTCGCGAGGTGGAAAGCATGTACCGCGAAATGCGGGGCTGGCGGCACGATTACCGCAATCATATCCAGCTGATGAAGTCCTACGCCGCTGCCAATGACTGGGACGCCGTTACATCGTACTTGGACGAGCTGGAGACCGACCTCAATACCGTGGACGTGGCGGTGAAAACCGGCAACCGCATGGCGGACGCTATCTTGAACAGCAAAATGTCTCTGGCAAAGTCCCGGAATATTCCCGTCCGGGCAGATGCCAATATCCCGGCGGCGCTGAGCATTTCCGACCTCGACCTCTGCGTCATCATCGGAAATCTCTTTGACAACGCCATCGAGGCCAGCCTTTCGCTGCCGGAAGACCAGCGAATGATCCGCATTTACATGGACATGAAAAACACCCAGCTTTACATTTCCTTTACGAACTTCTCTGCCCGGAAAAAGCAGGAGAAGATCGGCGGGCGGTTCCGCACCACCAAGGGGGAAGGTCACGGCTTCGGGCTGATGCGCATCGATTCCGTGGTAAACCGGTTGGGCGGGTATCTGCGCCGCGCCAGCGAGGACGGCGCGTTCACCACAGAAGTTCTCCTGCCCCAGACATTCCCTGCCGGGTGATTTCTACAATTCGTCCCTCAAAAACAGCGTTTCGTCCCCGGAACGGTCCGGGGACGAATTTTTATGATACGGTATGCTCACGAGGTGAAGCAAACATGAAAGGAAATACGAAACCCAAATACGGCATCGCTCAAAATATTGGGTGGATGGTCAAAATCGCTTGGAAAACAAGGAAACGGGTGCTGCTGTTCTGTATGCTGACCCCGGTACTGGAAATCCTGTACAACTTGGCCGAGCTTTACATTGCCCCGGAGATCCTGCGCCGGGTGGAGGACCATGCCACCATAGGCTCCTTGCTGGGGACGATTTTGTTCTTTACCGCCGCCCTGTTTTTAACCTTGAGCATCAAAGATTACATCAGGGAGAATGCCATGTTCCCCCGAGTAGATGTGCGCACCGAGATCATCGGTATGATCGGGTTGAAATGTAATACCACCTCTTTCCCCAATACTCTGGACGCTGAATATATCAAGCTTCGGGAGAAAGCGCACATGGCCTGCCAGAGCAATCGGGAGGCCACGGAGCTGATCTGGCAGACCATAACCCTGCTGCTGCAGAATATCGGCGGGTTTCTGATCTACCTGACGATTCTGTCTTATCTGGACTGGACACTGCTTGCCGTGGTCATTGTCACCTGTGTCATCGGCTTCCTTGTATCCCGGCATACCACCAACTGGATGTTCAGCCACCGGGAAGCGGAGGAAGTCTATTATGTGAAAAAGGAGTATATCCGAGACAAGGCGCAATCTATCGAACTGGCAAAGGACATCCGCATTTTCGGGCTGCAAAACTGGCTCAATGATCTGCTGAGGAAGGTCCATGACATCTATTTGGACTTCCGGCTGAAAGCGGAGCGCAAATATCTGCTGGCGGACATGACCGAAGCTGTGCTGACCATGGCGAGAAACGGGATTGCCTATGTGTACCTCATCAGTATGGCGCTGAAAGAAGGTTTGGGCGTGCCGGAATTTCTTCTGTATTTCACGGCGGTTACGACCTTTACCACATGGGTCATGGGGATTTTGCAGCAGGTGACCAAGCTGCATGAGCAGAGTTTGGACATCTCCCGCGTCCGGGAATTTATCGAATATCCCGAACCCTTCAAATTCGAGGAAGGGGAAGCGGTTCCCAATGCAGACGGCTATGAACTGAAGCTGGAACAGGTTTCTTTCCGCTATCCCGAGGCGGAAGAAGATACGATACATGATTTGAATTTGACGGTGCGCCCCGGCGAAAAGCTGGCCATCGTCGGCTTAAATGGTGCGGGCAAAACCACGCTGGTCAAGCTCCTTTGCGGTCTGTTTGATCCCACTGAGGGCAGGGTGCTTCTGAACGGCAAAGATATTCGGGAGTTCAACCGCCGGGAATATTACGGACTTTTCAGCGCGGTATTTCAGGAGTTTTCCATTCTGGATGTGACCGTGGCTGAAAATATTGCCCAGACCAATCAAAATATCGACTACGACAGGATTCGTGACTGCATCGAAAAAGCGGGTCTTACCAAGACGATCCATGAACTGCCCGACGGTCTTGATACCCATGTTGGGCGGGAAGTCTATCTGGACGGCGTGCAGTTCTCCGGTGGACAGACCCAGCGGCTCATGCTGGCAAGGGCGCTCTATAAGGACGGACCGATCCTGATGCTGGACGAACCCACCGCGGCCCTTGACCCCCTTGCGGAAAATGACATCTACATGAAATATAACGGTATGACAGCGGGGAAGACCTCTCTGTTTATTTCCCACCGCCTTGCGTCCACTCGGTTCTGTGACCGGATCATCTTTGTGGCGGACGGTCGCATTGCGGAAGAGGGCACCCATGAAAGCCTGTTGGCTCTGGGTGGGGAATACGCCAAGCTGTTTGAGGTCCAGAGCCGCTACTATCAGGAAGGGAAGGAGTTTTGAGAATGGAAAAGAAAATCACGATGAGCCATGCCCTTTCCGCACACCTGCGTGCGATAAAGCTGCTGAATGGGGTGGGCGCCAAATTGTTCGCCGTTATGACGCTTCACGCCATAGTAGGAGCTCTGACGCCCTATGTGACGGTATTCTTTTCCGCGCAGATTTTGAAAGAACTGGCACTGCAGCGCCGGGCAGATGTTTTGTGGCAGTGGGTCATTGTCGGCGTGCTGTGTACGGGAGCGTTTGCGGTATTGAAAGCATTCCTATATCAGCGGGATACGACTTTGCTTGACGACCTGTGGGGGCGGAAAGAAATCCTTTTCGTGCAAAAAATGTTCTCCATGGATTATGCCGACATGGATCAGCAGACCACTCATGATCTCCGGGCACAGATCCGGCAAACTGAAAACTGGTCCGGCTGGGGACTGATGCGCGTTCTGGAGACATACGAAGCGGGACTAAAAAGCGTCATTGGTATCCTGAGCGGCATTGCCCTTACCGTGAGCCTGTTCACATCTCCCGTTCCGGACACCGCGGGTGGGTTTACAATTCTGAACAGTCCCGTGTTCATTCTGGTGCTGGCTGCCGTCATGGTGCTTGTCAGCATGCTGGCGGGGGCCTGCAGCGCAAAGTCCACATCCTATTGGAGCGGCGCTGCGGAAGCCGCCACTTTCGGAAACCGCCTATTTGGATTCTTTGGCTTTATCGGCACACACAAAGGCCGTGGAACAGACATCCGAATGTACAACCAGCAGCACCTTGTCAGCGCATACTGGGATAAAAACAGGGCTTTTGGGACGAACGGCGCCATAGGAAAGCTGGCAAGAGGACCGCTGGGCATTTACAGCGGTCTCGGAACGGGGATCACCGTTCTCGTCACCGGCTCTGTCTATGTGTTCACTTGCCTGAAAGCATGGGCCGGCGCCTTTGACGTGGGCAGCATCACCCAGTATGTGGGCGCCGCCACCGCCATGGCGGGAAGTATTTTTGAATTGACCAGTCTGATTGGAACGCTCAAAACGAATACGGGCTATTTGGATAACACATTCCGATTCTTGGATATTCCCAATGCCATGTATCAGGGAAGTCTCACCACCGAAAAGCGCTCCGACCGGCAGTACGAAGTGGAATTTCGGGATGTCTCTTTCAAATATCCCGGCGCTGAAAACTGGGCACTGAAACATGTGAACATGAAGTTTCAGGTGGGCAAGCGTTTGGCGATCGTGGGCGAAAACGGCAGCGGGAAAACCACCTTTATCAAGTTGCTGTGCCGGTTGTACGACCCGCAGGAGGGGCAAATCCTCTTAAACGGCATTGACATCCGCAAATATAACTATCGGGATTACATGGATATCTTCTCCATCGTGTTCCAGGACTTCCAGTTGATCTCCCAGCCCTTGGGCAATAATGTAGCGAGCAGTGCCGTTTACGATGAAGTGAAGGTGCGCAAGGCCTTGATTGATGCGGGTCTTGGCGACCGTCTGGAAACCATGCCGGACGGCTTGAACACTCAATTGTACAAGGATTTCACCGAAAACGGTGTGGAAATTTCCGGCGGCGAAGCGCAAAAAATCGCCATTGCCCGTGCGCTGTATAAGGACGCGCCCTTTATCATTTTAGATGAGCCTACCGCTGCCTTGGACCCCATTGCGGAAGCGGAGATCTACGCAAAGTTCAATGATATTGTCGGAGATAAAACAGCCATCTATATCTCCCACCGCCTTTCCTCCTGCCGTTTCTGCGACAAGATCGCCGTCTTTGCCGATGGCCAGATCGTCCAGACCGGCTCCCATGAGGAGCTGGTCTCAACCGACGGCGTATACGCCAACCTCTGGAACGCCCAGTCACAGTATTATACTTGAGATGTGAAGTGAGGGGAGGTATTCTTTGTTTGCAGTGGTGTAAATTTTGACCTACCTTTTCGTCTCAATTTGGTTGAGAAGTTTTCCGAAGGAAAACTTCAGAAGTTCGCCTTTAGGCGAACTTCTGTGCCCTCTGGGCGAACTTTGACCCACAAAGCGACCCACACGAAAAGGTACGCGGAAAAACACAATGGAAATATGACCGTTAGAGACCTGCTGGCCCCGAACGGAAAGTGCTAAAAAGTCCAGGAAATAAGCGGCTGGACGGCTTTTTCGCTCTTCGTAATCAGCAGGTCAGCGGTTCAAGTCCGCTCACCAGCTCCATAAAAATCCCCTCAGACCGCGGTCTGAGGGGATTTGTTTTTTGCTAAAACTTGCGAAATCCATCGGGCAAGTTTCCCGCAGGGAAACTTGGAGAAGGTTTCCGCAAGGAAAACTTCTACCCACAATTTGACCCACAATACGAAACAGCTAAACACTAACAAAGACTATCGGATAAGTTTCTCGCAGGAAAAATTTTTCCTACAGTGGTCCAAATTCGGCTGTTTACTCGCCGGGTGGTGTCCTTGCCCTACCTCGAAAACAAACTCGCTTGTGGGGACCTTTCTGCGCAAAACATCGTTATCTGTTCAATCTTGTACTTTTCACAAGACTATGCTATACTCCGACTTACTGCATCAGATAAACTGGAATTTGTAATGAGATACGAGGAAGGAAATAAAACTATGGAGGAACTGACAACACTACAAACGCGACAGAGTAAGTGGGCACAGCAGTTACTTTTGGCACAGAACGAAGACGGTGGCTGGGGGTGTTTCCATACGCTCAGTGTAGGCGCACCCACCACCACAGAACAAGCATTACGGCGGCTGGAGATTCTTGGTTTCACTGAAGCTGACCCGTGCATTCAAAAGGCTCTTGAGTATATGGACGGATATCTCGGCACAGGAACTTTTCCAAATGGAAATGAGAAGTGGAAGGGATGGGACATATTTTGTGATCGTGCCCTTGCTACGTGGATATGTCGGTTTACTCAAAAGAATGAACGTGCAAATGCTATTGCAGATCAGTGGGCTAATGTCGTTGCTCAGGCTTTCCGCGGAGGCGATTTTGATGCGGACGCTTATGCTGCTGCATTTAATGATGCTTTCGGCATGAAACCGAGGCACGGCTTTGAGAACATTTCAAATTTCTATCCAGTATCACTGCTGCGAGGACGATTGGACGATAAGACCGATGCGGCTGTAATAGACTATCTGATAAATGCTTCAGGCGGGATATACTATGTCTGTGAGGGACCGTTAAAAGAATTGCCAAAGGAATTTCAGTCCCGACGCGCAAATCGTTATCTTTCGGCACTAGAGCTTATGTCTGGATATACAAGTGCTCCAACGAAACTAAAATTTGCAGCACAGTGGTTGGAAAACCAGCGTTCCCCAGACGGCACTTTTGACTTGGGTACTGTTGCCCGAGACATGGTAAATTTGCCCCTATCCGATAATCGAGGCAGGGAAGGGCGTGTTACCGACTGTACTTATAGGGTCGAAAGATTGCTGAGAGCCATAACCATATAAAAATGCTTTCCATAAAACTTATATGATACCTGTAGGGAGCAAGTAATAAACTGCTAAATTCCAGTTTGTTTATTCAATTAAGAAAGCAACCTTTCATGGAGGGTTTCTTGTTTCTGGACAAAAACCGTTGCCTTTGAACAAAGTGACTGTCTGTAGTAAAACAGTCTTTGTTTCTGCGGTAGCCCTCTGCCGTGGAAACTCGTATGTTTGGCTTGGCGTACAATTCGTACCATGTACTAAGCCACGAACCCACCGTGTATTCTTCTGCCCAGAAAATGTCAGTCTGACAACTTAAGTCCATCGCTTGTTTCAGCTTTTCTCTGACCTCGGCCTGGGTTCTCCCCAGCACATTCTTGATGATTCTCTTTTCGGTCTCCGGGTGATATCCAGCCGTGTACCGACCTTCCCAGCGCCCGTCTTTCCGTTTGCGGATATTGCCTTCGCCATTCGCTCTGCGTTTCGCCATTGGCATCGCTCCTTTCTCAGCGACCAACAGTATCACAGAACCTTTGGCTATGTCTATCATTTCTTTCAAAAAAATTTTACCTTTCCTTGTTTTCTGTGGTCCATATTTTGGACAGGGGTATATGTTTCTGGTGTTATTTCACTCCCCTTTAGGGGGGTGAGCGAGCGCCAGTGGCGCTCATGTGCGAACCGTTCTCGTTTGTCAACTCGGTCGGTGCTGGACGCTCTCCACCGGAGAGCAGCACCCGAGCCGACAGGCGAGACGGGGGAAGCGTCCAGCGTGTAGCCGAATACGATGCTTGCCATTTCGTAAGGCGGGAAATTTCTGCGTAACGATTGCCCATTTTTTCAGTGAGCGGTGTTGCAAAAATGAGAGACCACCTTGCGATTTCGTTGTCGTGTACTGGGTCAAACTCGGCGCTTTACTCACTGGGTGGTGTTGCTCCTACCCCGGAAATAAACTCGCTTATGGGGGCCTTTCTGCCGCAAAAAGGACTCTGTCTGATGACAGAGTCCTTTTTCTTGCAGATCATTTTCAGTTGTTCGTGTCGGTATCCCGTTCCAGATACCGCATGAGCATGGAAGCTGCTTCCGCGCGGGTGGATTTTCCGCCCGGGTCCAGAATGCCATTGCCCTTGCCGGAGACAATTCCCTTCTCCAGCGCCCAGCGCATGGGGATTTCCGCATAGGAGCTAATCTTGCCACTGTCCGTGAAGCCCGCAAGGCTTCCGGTGGTTCCCGGACTTCCGGCGTAGCGCCAGAGGATAGCCGCCAGCTGTTCACGGGTGATGGGCGAGTTGGGCGAGAATGTCGTAGAAGTTGTTCCGGCTACCACGTTATGCTCATAGGCCCACATGACTGCCTGATAGTAGTACTGGCTGGTGGGCACGTCTTTAAACGGATTATAGCCTAACGTGTTCTTGGGCGAGCCCGCCGAGCGCCAAAGGATTGTCACCAGCATGGCCCGGGTCAGGGGGGCGTTGGGAGAGAACGTCGCATCTCCCGTACCACTCATGAGTCCCTTGCTGATCACATAGTCCATGGCCTTGTGATACCATTTCGTATTGTCCAGATCGATAAACTTCCTGCTGGGGCAATTCGCGCCGCCGTCGCACTCCTCGGGTGCGGGAGCAGGACCGGGGCCGGGATCGGGGTTCGGTCCGGGTCCGGGATTCGGGTTGGGATTGGGATTGGGATTGCTGGGCTTTCCGGCACAACCGGAGCACTTGCAGGAGCTGCCGGAACAATCGCCGGTGCAGGTGCATTTGCTGCTGTCGCAGTTCTTGCATTCGCACTTCGGCTCAGACGGCGTTTCGGGATTGCAGCCCGCGCACTCGCATTTTCCGTCCGTGCAGTCACCCGTACAGGTACATTTGCTGCTGTCGCAATCTTCGCAGCCGCAGCCCGGGGTGGGCGGGGTCTCGGGGTTGCATCCCTCGCATTCGCATTTTCCGTCGGTGCAGTCGCCAGTGCAGGTACATTTCTCGCTGTCACATCCCTCACAGCCGCATTCCGGGGTGGGCGGGGTCTCGGACTTGCAGCCCTCACACTCGCATTTTCCGTCGGTGCACTCCCCGGTACAGGTGCATTTCTCGCTGTCACAGTTCTCACATCCGCATTTCGGAGGTTCAGGGGTTTTGCCGGGGCAGCCTGTACAGTCGCACTCGTTCTCCCCACATTTGCAATTGTCGGTGCAGTTGCAATCTTCGTGGCAACCGCATTTCGAATCGGCTTCTTGAACGGTTACAGTACAGGTATCGGTCTGCCCGTCAACAGTCACCTTAACGACCGCTGTACCAGATTGCAAGGCGGTGACCGTCACCTCTGCCCCGGTTGTAGGGGAGATACTCACAACACCAGTGCCGTTTACGATTTCCCACGCAATCTCCGACTTACATTCCATCGGCTCTACCGTAGCAATGAGAATACCGCTCTTTGTTTCATCAAGTTTTAGTTCTAGCGGATTCGGAGAGATCGTTGCGCTCTCTGCTTTCACAGGAGCGCCGGGACACCCCACACATTCGCAGTTGCTTTCCTCGCATCCACAATTGTCGGCGCAACTGCAATCTTTGTGGCAACTACATTTCGGGTCCTTTGGGAGGGGTTGGAGGTTTTCTTCCCGATTACTCGTAAACACAGGGCGGACATTGTTTCCAACCTCGTCCTTACCCATTTCCCATATGGTAGTGAAATCCCATCCCGCAAAGGTGTCCTGTGCTGCAAATTCACCTGCGGTTTTGCTTTCCGCTTGGTCAGCTACATCTGCACCGCTAATACCGCCGGGAGCTTTCTTTGAGAGGTAATAGCAGGTTTCTACCGTAACGCTATTCCGTGTGTTCCCCACAATGCCGCCGACCTTATTGCTGCCTGTTACAGTTCCAATGTTATAGCTATTTTTTATCGTACCGCCAAAAAGATAGCCTACAGCGCCGCCAACGCAAGCGTTTTCTCCGCCGGCATCGGTCACTTCATTGGTGTTGTAGCAATTTTGCGTTGTGCCGTTATTCATTCCCACAATGCCGCCAACATACAAATTTCCAGTAACCTTACCGGTGTTGTAACAATTCTCTGTTGTGTTAGCATTATATCCTACCACGCCTCCGGCATCGGAATTGCTGGTCACGATGCCGGTATTGTAACAGTTTTGCAACAGGGAGCGACTATTTCCCACAACGCCGCCGGCATCGCCTTTTTCTCCTGCGAGGACTACGGTGCCGATATTATGGCAGTTTGTCAGTGTACTGCCTGAACTATTTGATCCAGCAACGCCGCCAACAAAATTGTTATTGCTGCCAACACCGCTGATCTCGCCGGTGTTATAGCAGTCTTCCAAAGTACCGCTGTTTTCTCCGATAACGCCGCCGTGATTTCCGCTTCCTGTCGAGCCTCCGGTCACAGCACCGTTATTGTAGCAGCCTGTTACAGCGCCTTTAACGTTGTATCCCACAACACCGCCGGCATTCATCGTAAATTCGATACGGATACCGGTGATAGTGCCGGTATTCCAGCATCCTGTCACAGAACTTTCGCTTAAGCACTTTCCCACAACACCGCCAATATTGGCAGAATAGACATCGTTGCAGGTCACGCTTCCGCTGTTGGAGCAGGTCGTCACTGCGCTATTGCTGCTATTCATTCCCACAATGCCGCCGGCATGGGGAGTTTTGGCGCTGCCGGTTATTTTGCCGGTATTGGAGCAATCT
>JAFLRP010000115.1 GCA_022511515.1 Acutalibacter sp. | reverse complement strand
GCAAGAATTTCACCGCCTATGTGGGGTACGATGAAAAGATCAAGGCGGGAAATTTCCAGACCGACATTGTCGTCAAGGACGGCAATGTCATCACCAGCCGGGGTCCCGCTACCGCTTACGCCTTTGCGTACGCGCTGGTAGACGAACTGGGCGGGGACAGCTTGGCGGTCAAAAACAGAATGGTGTATTTCAATGCGTTTGAGGAGGGCAAGTAATATGGCAAAAGTTGCGGTTTTGATGGCGGAGGGCTATGAGGAAGGCGAGACCCTGACCATCGTGGATATTCTGCGGCGGGCGGAGATCGAGTGCCACACGTTCCACTTCGGCGAGGAATTTGTCAAGGGCATGCACGGTATGAAGATCAAAGCGGACAAGACCTTTGGTGAGGAAGTCAGGGAATATGACATGATTGTGCTTCCCGGCGGTCGTCCGGGCGGGGCGAACCTCAAAGCTAACCCCGAGGTCATCGAGATGGTACGCTGGTTTGACCGGCAGGGGAAACACATCGCCGCCATGTGCTCCGGCACGGTGGTGCTCTCCGACGCGGGGGTCATCACTGGCAAGCATGTGACGGGATATACCGGGTACGAGGGAAAGCTGATTGGCGGCATCTTCGAGCACAAAGTGGTGGTGGCAGATCAGAACATCATCACCAGCCAAGGCCCGGCAACGCCGTTCCCCTTTGCGTACAAGATTGCCGAGGTTTTAGGCAAAGACGTAAGCGGGCTGAAAGAAAAGATGCTGTACAACTTTGCCGGCGGCAAATAAGTAAAAAAGGAGAATCCTCATGCCTCAAGTAGTATTAAAAAATATCAGCAGAGAAGTGGCCGCGCAGCTTGCACCAGGTGTCGCTGAAGCTGTCTCACGGGCGATTGGTCTCCCGATCGATCATATTGTTGTGGAGCACTCTGAAACTGAGTTTTTTAGAGGAGGCAAGAAGGACGATCACTCCGCCATGGTGTGGATCTACTGGAAAAAGCGGACGCCGGAGATGCAGAAGCAGGTCGCGGACGCGCTTTCAGAAATTCTGCTGACAGCGGGCTACCGCCCGGTGGAAATCGTCTATTCCAATTTGGATATGAATGATTTTTACGAATACAAATAGTTTCCAAAGTTACAGCCCTGTGCAAATGCGCAGGGCTGTATTGCTTAACTGATCTTTTAGTCGTTTTCTTCGGAAGTTCAAGTCCACGCAGAAAAACCGCAAGGTGTCCTTTTTCTGCGAGTTCTTTCTATAACATAGTCTCTTGAAAAAACAACCTTTGGTGCTATAATTATTTCTATAGATTGCAATTCGGGCAAAAGGAGCACACTCCAATGGACATACAAAAACAATTCAATCTTGTTGCGGGCGAGTACGATAAAAACCGCAGAAAATTTATACCGTGTTTTGATGATTTTTATTGTGGCACGACGAATCTCATTGCTTACAATATTGCCGAGCCTAAAAGAGTATTGGACTTGGGTGCAGGCACGGGGTTACTATCACAATTTTGGGTTCAGCATTACCTCACAGCTGAATTCGTCCTTGTAGATATAGCAGATGAAATGTTAGACGTCGCCCGCAAACGGTTTGCTGGTATGGACAATGTAACCTACCAAGTGTTGAATTACACCAACGAATTACCATGCGGAAATTTTGATGTTATCGCCTCAGCTTTATCCATTCACCATTTAGAGGATGAAGACAAACAAAATCTGTTTGCGCAAATTTATGATCAGCTGCCGAGCGGTGGGTTGTTTGTGAATTATGATCAGTTTTGCGCTGAGCAGCCCGAAATGGACCAATGGATCAATTCTTATTGGGAAAATCAATTGGTGCACAGCGGGTTAACAGCTCATGATATCGCATTATGGAGAGAGCGAAAAAAGCTGGATCGTGAATGCTCAGTAGAGCAGGAAATAGCGATGTTGGAAAAAGCCCAATTCAAAACAGTTCAGTGCGTCTATTCCTGTCAAAAGTTTTCAGTTATAGTTGCAGTCAAATAATAAATCTGAACTCCCGGAAACCGGAGAACCATAGGTGTTTTCCAGCTATTTGAAACTGCTTCACAAGTTCAAGTCCAGTCAGGAAACTAAATGGTATCTTTTTTGGTACCGCCTTCCAAACCTGCGGTCAGCATGATGCGACCGCAGGTTTTTTCTATGCTTTTGCTGCCGCGCCCGCGCTGAAATATCTTTTTTGTGGCAGACACACAAAAAACTCAGGATTAGTTGCCAAATCCTGAGTTTTTCTTTTTTGTCCTGTGTGATTTTTCTTAACGCTAATAGCAGTCAATAGTAGTCAAAACGGACTTAACTGTCTGTAGTGCAATAGGCTCGAGTTCAGATGTCTAAGCAGTCCCATAGCCTTTGTTTTCTTGCCCTGATCATATCCTCCCTGAATTCATAAACTCGATTACGGAAAATCAACCGAGCATATCCGCAATGTCTGCCCGTTCTCCATCGTAGCTGGCAAAGCCGTGGGAATCCGGGGTGATATATGTCATCCAGGAGTCCTCGGGCAGTCGGAAAGTCATGTGAACTTCCATCTCGCCGGTGTGCTCGCCGGTCAGTTCCATTTTGGCGTCGTAAACCGTGTCACCGGGAGTAGTCATGCCGGGGCTGGAAACAGACTCCCAACCGTTTAGGAAAGATTTTCCGTCATCGCTGAAATCCTCATAAACAGTTTTCGCCTTGATGAGGCTGCCAAATTCGGCAGTGGTTTCTGCAAAACCGGAATGCTTTCCCGCAATTTTCATATGGGGAGCGGAACTCATACCGCCCCTGGGGTCAACACCATCCATCGCATAGGGGATGTTCTCGGGCAGAGACGCAGCGGGAATAGCAGGGCCGGGCGCATATTCAGTCAGCTCCGCTACGGTGATCCGCATGGCGTTTCCAATGGGTTTCTTCTGTCCCTCGTTCCACATCAGCCTTTTCCCGGAAGGATGCCAAGACATAGGAGAATAGAAGACCCACTCGCCTGCCGGGTCGGAAAGATTCACGCCCAAATAACCCGGTTCGTTCTGGCTCTTTTCAATGTTGATCAGCGCCGGGCCGATATTCCCTTCCCTGCCCATCCGTACACCGCTGACACCGTACATATACACCTGATTGATGATGTTCCCCTTGGTGAGCACATTGCCCCGGCGGGGAATCATTCCCAAAAAGGCGCTGCCGGTTTTGGGAGAGAACCGGGTGGTCATGACGACGCCCAGTCGTTCGTCCGGGGAAAAAATGGTAGTTTCGTCATAGCCGGGGGTCTTTGTTACGCTGTACACCCGGTCGCTGTCCAGATCCTGCACCATAGAATCTCCCGGCCCTCGATCTGTGCCCACAAAGGAGATGGAAAGTCCGCCGCGGATAAACTGCTTGATCTCCCCGCCGCGGGTGGGAACAGGGATCACGCAGCCGGGATGGTCCGGATCAGGCTGAACTTCGCCGCCGCTGATGGTCTTTACATTGTCCAAAATGTACTCTGTGTCCGTCCTGCGCAGCTTGCCTACATAGGCCCCGGCAGCAGAGCCCAGGCCGTTCCACGCCATGTGCTCATTGTCCGGGGAAATGATGATCTCTGACCACACTTTCCACAGATGAGGCATAGCCTTGATCTCGTCCGGGTAATGGATAGGCACCATGCGGGATTTTTTCTTGTCCGCATGATCCATGTCCGGCTCGCACTCAAACACATAGTCGCCGATCAGCGCTCTGGTATTGTCAGGGAAAGGCATAAAGCGGAATCCGTTGCCCTCCGGCTTCATCTTGCACTCCCCGTCAAAAATTTCAAGCCAGTCGCTGCCGTCGTCGTTGACCGTGGCGATGTGCACGTGATCTTCATCTTCTCCTGCCAGACGGTAAGGTACCGCTACTCGGCCCGAATAGGTATAGATGCTTCCCGGCATGGGGAACACCCCTTCCGGTACCGGAACCTGCCATACTTTGATGCGTCCAAATTCCTGTGATTCTATATTCCGCACAAGATAACCCCCAATTAAAAAGTGATTGTTTCCCCGAATTTTCTCTCCTCGATCATTTAACCGCGATAGCTGCCGAGGACTTTCAGGCTGGGCTTGGGAGAACGGGTCTGTGTGGCACGGTCCACAGCGATCAGACCAAACTGCATGGCAAAGCCTTTCTGCCACTCAAAGTTGTCCATCAGGCTCCAATGGCAGTAACCTTTGACGGGAATGCCGTCCTCCATGCAGTTCTGCACGCCGGCCAGAGCGCGGTGAATAAACTCCACACGGCGCGTGTCATCTGTTGTAGCGATACCGTTCTCTGTGACGATGAGATCGCCCTTAAAATCCTCCCTCACCTTACGGATCACATGTTCCAGCGCCTCGGGATAAAATTCATAGTCCATCTGGGTCAGCTCTGCACCCTCAGGAGCGGGAAGCTGTCCACCCGGGCCATACTGGGTGCGCGTGTAGTTTTGGACGCCGAGGAAATCATCTTCTTGAATGTAGGGCAGATAGTGACGGAATTCTCCCTCCCACTCGGCCGCAGCAAAGCTTTCGCCGCCGGGCAGGGCCTGAAGG
The DNA here is from genome assembly GCA_022511515.1 of Acutalibacter sp. Lineage (GTDB taxonomy): Bacteria > Bacillota > Clostridia > Oscillospirales > Acutalibacteraceae > Acutalibacter. The sequence continues at coordinate 10,741 of JAFLRP010000115.1, read as the reverse complement.
TCATGCAGGGACAGGGTGATGCCCACCTGCATCTCCGGGTAAAGCGATTTGATGGCTTCTTTTGCCGCCTGATGAGCACGGAAAACAAGAATATCGCCCTCCGGGGTACGGGAATTGACAAATATTTGCGGCTGAGGCGTGCCGAAAGCCTGGGCGTTTTCCTCGCCGGCATACTTCATGTTTTCCATCATCTTTTCAAAGTTCATGCCCACCTGGACGGTACCTTCTGCCTTTTTTGCACCGGCGGCCTGTGCTTTGGCAGCTTGCTGTGCCATCAGTTGAAAGCGTTTGGCGATGGCCGCCAGTTGGAGTCCCATGTTGGCCTCATTGATGGTGCATATGTACCGCAGCTCGCCGCCCAACTGCTCCGTCACATAGGCGGCATAGCGGCGGAAATACTCTACGGTGCTCTCTGCTTCCCAGCCGCCCTTGCGGATGAGCCAGGCCGGGCTTGTGAAATGGTGCAGCGTTACGATGGGTTCCACGCCGTTTGTCTTGCAGCAGCGGATCACATCCCGATAGTGCTCGATCTCCTTCGGATCAAATTGTCCTTCCTCCGGCTCCACACGGGCCCACTCGATGGAGAAACGGTAGGCGTTCAGACCCGCCTGGGCCAGAAGCTGGATATCCTCCTCATAGCGGCGATAGTGGTCGCAGGCATCCCCGCTGGGCTCCGTGAAACTGCTGTGGGGCATCTGCTCCTGCAGCCAGTAGTCGCTGTGAATATTATTGCCCTCCACCTGATGGGCGGCGGTGGAAGCGCCGATCAAAAATCCGGGTGCAAATTTCTGCATAGAAAAGACTCCTTTCCATTGTGCTGAAAACTCTATTGTGCAGTATAACGCATGAGGCCGTTTCTGCGCAGTCAAAAATCCAGAATTGTGTTCAAAAATTAGTGGGGTTTCCCAGATTTCAAAAAGAGCTCACGAAAAAAAGAACATTTTACCGATTTTTTGGTCGCATAAACTGGGACGCCTTGGTACAATCAAATTGTCAAAATCAAAAAATGACAAGGAGGAGCTATCAAATGTCCCGAAAGAACAAACCCACTCAGAGTGAGATCGACGGCGTTCAGTACCGCCGCGCAAAACTTTGGCAAATCATTCTGCAATCCTGCAACGCCCTGGTGGGCATGAGCGTTTATTCCCTCATCGGCTTGGCCAGTTACAGCGGCGCCATTGGCTACGGCATGGCTTTGGCCACCGTGGGCGTGGTGATTGCCGTGTCTCGTATTCTGGACGGTATCACCGATCCTCTGCTGGCCTTTGTGTATGACCGCGTCAACACCCGCTGGGGCAAGCTGCGCGTACTGATGATCGGCGGCTTTTTGGTGGAAGCTATTGCGCTGTTGTGTATGTTCAATTTCATGTCCAGCAAGGGCTTCGGCATCGTTGTATTCTCAGTGCTGTACGTCATTTATGTCATTGGCTACACCATCACCAACATGACCGCTCAGACCCTGCCCGCGATCATGACCAACGATCCCAAACAGCGCCCAACCATCGGTGTTTGGACGACCGCTTTCAACTATCTCGTTCCCATGGCGTTGTCCATGGTACTCAACACCGTGCTGCTGCCCATGTTCGGCGGCGAGTATAACCAGTCCTTCCTGTCCGCTGCCGCTTGGGTGTGCATCGGTATGGGCGCTGTCGGCACGATCCTCGTCTGCATCGGCATCAGCGAATTTGATAAGCCCAAGTACTTTGAAGGCACCTCCGCAACCAAGGAGCACCTGAAACTGAAGGATATGGTGGACGTGCTTGCGCACAACCGTCCCCTTCAGTGCTACATAGCCTCCAACGCCTCCGATAAGATCGCTCAGCAGACCGCCACTCAGGCAGTCATCGGTACGCTGCTCAACGGTATTCTCATCGGCAATATCGGTCTGGCTACGATCCTCACGGTCATCAGCATGCTGCCCTCCATCATATTTGCCATCATCGGCGCCAAATATGTTGGCAGAGTGGGCAGTAAGAAGGGCATCGTCACCTGGACCTTTGTCAGCTTGTGCATCTCTGTCGTCACCTTTATCTTCTTTGTGGTCATTGACCCCAAACGGATCGGCGTCATGATGAGCATGGAAATGATTCTCTATGTGCTGCTGACTCTGGCCCAGAACGCCTCCAACATGGTGATCACTACGGCCAATACCTCTTTTATGGCCGATACCATTGACTTTGAGCTGGACCGCAGCGGCAAGTACATTCCCGCGGTCGTTTCCGGCACCTACAGCCTGATCGACAAGATCATCACCTCTTTCAGCGCCATCATTGCCACCGGTGCTGTGGCTTTGGTCGGTTACACCCACGGCGCCGTGCCCCAGCCCACCGATCCCAGCACGCCCGCTATCTTCTGGCTGACGATGGCCATCAAATTCGGTCTGCCCATCATCGGCTGGGCGATCACCCTGTTTGCCATGAAGTTCTGCCCGCTTTCCAAAGAGGAAATGGTCAATGTGCAAAAGCGCATTGCCGACAAGAAAGCGGAAATTGCTAACAACAGCTAACCTTATTGCTATCGATTTCTCCACAAGCAAAGGCGCCTGCCGCAATCTACGGCAAGCGCCTTTCTGGGGAAAATATCATTGCTGCTGTGACCGATATTCCGCCGGGGATTTGCCGGTGACCTCCCGAAAACTCTGGCTGAAATGACTGCGCGTGGAAAAGCCCAGAGCGTTTGCGATCTCCTGTATGGACTGATCTGTGCTTTTGAGCAATAGCTTCGCCCGCTCGATCTTCGTAAATTTAACGTAGTTGTTTACGGATAAACCCGTCTCCTCATGAAATCTTTGCGTAAGATAGTATTCGCTGTAACCGACAATCGCGGCTAAATCGGCGGCGCGAATGCGCTCACTCAAATGCATCTCGATATAGTCCACGCATTTCTGTACCGGCACACTCAGCTTGGGATTGGTTCGCATTTTATGGACACGATGGATAAAGTCATCGTACATGGCCAAGGGAATCGCCATCAATTCGTCCATTGTGCGGGCGTTTTCCGTATTTTGGATATAGGCGTCGCTCAAGGTATAGGCCACCTCCGGAGACAGGCCGCCCTCGATCGCGGCTCTGCAGACGATGGAACAAAAAACAATGCTGGATATCTTGGCCTGCCGCAAGGGGTCTCCGCTGCGCACCGGAACACCGTTAGAAAGCATTTGAGAAGTATTGAGCGCTTTTTTATAGTCCAAATCGCCATTGCGAACCATCTGTAAAAGCGCGTTTTCCGCCGCCCAGACCTTGTGCCTGTCATGTTCCACATTTATTGGAGCGCTCTCCGGCAGGTTTGGCGTCACGGCGGCTCCGAGATCGCTGGCGGTTAAATGCTCTCCTGTCAGGCAGTAGTGCAGCATCAAAAGATAGCGGCCATGGATCACATAAGGCTGTGTGGGCACCTGATATAATGCCTCAATAAACTGATGCTTCCAAGCGGCGCTGACTTCGACGCCGATATGGGAGAGAAATCCCCGGCGGATGGCGTCCATGCTCACGTCCGTATAAAAGAACGGCCCTATGACCCAGGCGCGGTAAGGCTTTTCGTCCTGCCGTTCAAAGGCGGCGCCCCAAATAAGTCCCAGACCGCTGCCCAACGTGACCGGGGCGGAATGTTCTTTCCAGTAAGTGAGCATCCGGTCCTTACAGCCCAAAACCGAAAAAGCTGTGGATAAGACTTCCTCTTGCGGGCAGTTGCTTTCCAGCAACTGGCCATCAGCATCATAACACCATGTGTAGATATCATTGCCGCAGCGCATGAGTTCTCTAAAAAGTTCCATGTTTTCCCGAATGTCCACCCAATATCCACGACCTTTCTTTTTTCCATATGTACCAAAATCCGCTTGAAGAAGTCCGGTGCTTTTGCGAAAGCAAAAGAGAACCGCTTCGCGGTTCAGGCTTCTTCCCGATGATCGCTATGCGATCATTGTATCATGAAGCGACGAATTTGTGTACAGAAATTTTGAAAATACTGAATTTTTGGACAAATCCACCTCAACTGAACCCATAAGGAGCGTGACGTATGCGTACGATTCATTCTTTCAACCAAGGATGGCAATTCTATAAGACCAAACCCACGCAGAGCGCGGGCGAGGCTGTTACCCTGCCCCACACCTGGAATGCCGTTGACGGTCAGGACGGCGGCAACGACTATTACCGCGGCACCTGCTGGTACGTGCGCGAGCTGAAAAAGCCGGAGCTGCGGGACGGCGAGCGCGTCTGGCTGGAGATAAACGGCGCTGCCATGACTGCGGAAGTGTATTTCAACGGGGAAAAACTTGCCCGTCATGAGGGCGGTTACTCCACTTTCCGGGTGGATTTGACCGACCATCTGGACGAAAACAATTCTCTGGCTATCTCCGTGGACAACAGCGACAACGATACCGTCTATCCCCAAAAGGCAGACTTCACCTTTTATGGCGGTCTGTACCGGGATGTGAATTTACTCGTTGTCCCTGCCGCCCACTTCGCTCTGGGCTACTGCGGCACCCCCGGCATCAAGGTCACCCCCATCGTTGATTTGACGGCCCGCTGTGCCGAAGTGACTGTGGAAGCATGGGTAGAAGGCGAGGCAAAAGAGGTCCGCTTCACAGTGGACAGTCAGACTCAGACCGCTCCCGTAGAGGACGGTCACGCTGCTGCCGTGTTCACCCTTGAGAATGTCCATCTTTGGGACGGTGTAGACGATCCCTACCTCTACACCGCTGTTGCCTTATTAGACAGCGGCGATGAAGTCAGTACGCACTTTGGCTGCCGTAAATTTGAGATCGACGCACAAAAAGGCTTTCTTCTGAACGGACGCAGCTACCCTCTCCGGGGCGGCAGCCGCCATCAGGATCGTTTCGGCGTGGGCAATGCTTTGAGTTTGGAGCATCACAAAGAGGATATGGCTATCATTCGGGAGCTGGGGGCCAACACGCTGCGCCTAGCCCACTATCAGCACGCCCGGGAGTTTTACGATCTCTGCGATGAAAACGGTATCATCGTTTGGGCGGAGATCCCCTATATCACCCAGCATATGACGGGTGGCCGGGCCAACACCCTCTCCCAGATGGAGGAGCTGGTCGTTCAAAACTATAATCATCCCAGTATCGCCGTGTGGGGGCTTTCCAATGAGATCACTGCCGCCAGCACGGTCAATGAGGAGCTTTTGGAAAATCACCGGGCCCTCAACGATCTTTGCCACCGTCTGGACGCCACCCGCCCCACCACCATGGCCAATGTGTTTATGCTGGAGATCGAAAGCCCCATTTTGGAAATCCCGGACGTGAACAGCTACAATCTCTACTTCGGCTGGTATTTGGGCGAGCTGGAGCAGAATGACGAGTTCTTTGATGAGTTCCACGCCAAATACCCGGATCGGCCTATCGGATTCTCTGAGTATGGCGCCGACGCCAATCCCCAGTATCAGTCCCCCATGCCGGAAAAGGGCGACTACACCGAGAGCTATCAGGCGGTCTATCACGAGCATATGCTGCAGATGATCGAGGCCCGCCCGTGGCTGTGGGCAACCCATGTGTGGAATCTGTTCGACTTTGCCGCTGACGGCAGAAACGAAGGCGGCAAGAACGGGCAAAACCAGAAGGGTCTTGTCACCTTTGACCGCAAAGAGAAAAAGGACGCCTTTTATCTGTACAAAGCCGCATGGAATAAGACAGAACCCTTTGTCCATCTCTGCGGCAGCCGGTATGTGGACCGGACGGAAGATGTGACCGAGATCAAGGTTTATTCCAATCAAAGCGAGGTTTCCCTCTACGTGGACGGAAAGCTGGCGGAGACCAAGTCCGGCAAAACCGTTTTTAAATTTAAGCTGCCCATCAGCGGCACGCACTCCGTCGAAGCCAGAGCCGCTTCCTGTGCCAGCGTGATGCTGATCCGCAAAGTGGACGCACCCAATCCGGAATATGCGCTGCCCGGTCGGGCGACGGTCGTCAACTGGTTCGATCAGGGCGAGATCGACCCTGATTGCTACTCGGTCAATGACAAGCTGGGCGAGCTTCAGCAGGACCCCCAAGCGGGCACAATCATCAATCAGATGATGTCCCAAGGCGCTGCCCAGCATGGCGGCGACGTGGCCACAGCGGTAAAGGACAACCCGGGTCTGATCCGTATGATGAGCCGTATGACGCTGATCAGCCTGCTCAAACAAAGCGGCGCCAGTGCCGAGCAAATCCAGCAGCTCAACCGTGTGCTGCAAAGTATTAAAAAGCCACAGTAAGGAGGCGCAAAGCATATGACTATCAAAGCAGTTCAGCAGTTTATGCTGGGAACGGTACTCAACAATGAAAAACAGGCAAGAGACACGTTACAGAAAATAAAGGCCGCAGGCTATGACGGCATTGAGCTGTGCGGCTTTATGATCCACCCCACCGGCCTGATGGTGCGGATGATGACCAAGGCCGCCGGTATGCCCACCGGAAACGGCGGGAAACTGGATTGGCACAGTCTGATTAGGGAAAGTGGTCTGACTGTCGTCAGCCTGCATACGGACCTGGGCAGTCTGGAGCGGGATGCTTCCGCTGTCGCCGCAGAGGTCAAAAGCTTTGGCACAGATAAGGCGGTCATTACGGGTATGTACCGCTTTGCTTACGGCGACGAGGCCGCGATCCATGATCTGGCCGCACGGCTGAACAAAGCGGGCGAGGCACTCAGAAAAGAGGGCGTACAGCTTCTCTACCATAACCACAACTGTGAGCTGCAGCGGGTCAATGGGGAAAAAAGGGCCTATGATATTCTGATTGAGGAGACCGATCCAGCTTTTGTCAATTTCGAGTTTGACAGCTATTGGTTTGCCGAGGGCGGCGCGGAACCGCTTTCCTGGATGGAGCGCCTTGGAGACCGCATGAAACTCTGGCACATCAATGATCGGGGCAGCCGCCTGACAGGCCCTGCTATGACTCCTATCTTGAAGACGGACAGTCTGGAGTTGGGCACCGGCAATATGCCCCTGGAAAAGCTGGCAGAGCAGGCCAAAGCCAACGGAATTGAAGGCGTCATTTTGGAGAGCCACCGCAACTGGATCAACAAAAATCCCATCGACAGTCTGGAACTGAGCGCCAAATGGCTGAATGAGAGGTTTTGAAATGAAAGCAATTCGCTTAAAAACGGAGCACATGAATGATCCGCTGGGTTTGCAGACCACCCGCCCGGTGCTTAGTTGGAACGCGGAGGACGGAGTTCCGTCAGCTTATGAGATCTCTGTCTCTGTAAAAGGCCGCGAGGTCTGGAACAGCGGCAAAGTGGAAAGCGCTGCGCTGTCTGCCAAATGTGGATATGAGGCCGGGGCCGGAGAGCGTGTAAATTGGAAGCTTCGCCTCTGGGACGAAAACGATTGCCCCGGCGAGTGGGCCGAGGCGTGGTATGAGACCGGCCTGCTTGATCCTTCCAACTGGCAGGCAAAGTGGATCGATCCGGAGCAGGAAAATGATACAGCACAGCGCCATCCTGCCAGCTATCTGCGCCGTCGTTTTGCTCTGGATAATACCGAAAATGCTCGGCTGTACATCACTTGTCACGGCTTGTATGCGGCCTATCTGAACGGACAGCGGGTGGGAGATTTCGTTCTTGCCCCCGGCACAGACGACTACCGCAAGCGTTTACAGGTTCAAACCTACGATGTGTCTGCTCTGCTGAAAGAGGGAGAAAATGAGATCTGTGTCGTCTTGGGAGACGGCTGGTACCGCGGAAACGTGGGCGTGGACGGCTTGAACAACTATTATGGAAGCGATCTGGCTCTCCTCTGCCAGTTGGAGATCGACGGAAAAGTAGCGCTCATCAGCGACGAAAGCTGGGAGGCCAGCCAGAGCGGGTCGGTGCGTCAAAACGATATGCAGTTGGGCGAGTGTTACGACGCCCGAATGGAGGAGATTACCTCTTGGCACGGCGTACAAAGCGCCAATTTTGGCTTTGATACTCTGTGCGGCTCTGACAGCGTTCCCATTCGCGAGCAGGAGCGCTTTCCGGGGACGCTCTTTACCACCCCCAAGGGCGAGACGGTGATCGACTTCGGGCAGAATCTGGCCGGGTATACAGAGTTCCGGGTGAACGCCAAGGACGGCCAGAAGATCACTCTCTGGCACGGAGAAACTTTAGATGAAAACGGCAACTTTACTCAGTCCAACTTTGACCCCGGCGACCGCAACAAGAACGGCGGTATCCCGCAAAAGATCGAGTATATCTGCAAAGACGGGCTGAACATCTACAAGCCCAGCTTCTGCATCTTCGGTTTCCGTTATGCCAAGGTGGAGACGGATATTGATCTGAAAGATGCGGAATTCACCGCCATTGCTGTCTATTCTGAGATGGAGCAGACCGGCCTTTTTGAGTGCGGCAACGCCGATGTGAACCGGCTGTTCCTCAACAGCCTCTGGAGCATGCGCTCCAATTTCTGCGATATTCCCACCGACTGCCCCACCCGCGAACGGGCGGGCTGGACCGGTGATGCGGGGGCATTTACGCCCACAGGCGTTTTTCTGGCAGACTGCTATCCCGTCCTCCGCAAGTGGCTGGCTGAGTGCCGTTTGGCTCAGGGCGAGGACGGACTGGTGGCCAACATCGCTCCGGTGAATAACAGCGGCAGCATGATTTCCAATATGCTGCAGGGCTCCTCCGGATGGGGCGACGCCTGCATTCTGGTTCCCTGGGCGTTGTATGAAGCTTATGGGGATACGACGATCCTGGAAGAAAACTATGAAATGATGCGCGGTTGGCTGGACTTCGTGGGAAAACGGGCACAGGAGACGCGGCCTCACAATCTTGACAACCCCTACAAAGAGTATCTGGTGGATCAGGGATTTCACTTCGGCGAGTGGCTGGAACCGGACGTGGACTCTATGGCCGCCATGCAGAAGAATGCGATGACGGGCGCGCCTGAAGTGGCAACCGCTTATTACTTCAAGTCCGCCTCGCTGATGGCGCAGATCGCCGCACTTCTTGGGAAAACCGAGGACGCGGAGAAGTATGCCATGATTGCGGAAAACGCCAGAAAAGCCTATCGATGCACCTGCACCAAGGACGGTAAAATTGAATCTGACCGCCAGTGCGAGTATGTGCGGCCCATTGCGTTTGGTCTGCTTGACAGCGGCGAAGTGAAGGAAGCGGCGGACGAGCTGAATCGTCTAGTGGAGAAGAACAACTACCACCTGAACACGGGCTTCCTCTCTACCCCCTATCTCTGTAAGGTGCTGGCTGACAACGGTCACATGGACACCGCCTATCGTCTTCTCCTGCAGGAGGACAGCCCCTCCTGGCTGTACGCCGTCAAAAAAGGAGCCACCAGCATCTGGGAGACCTGGGACGGCATCCGTACTGACGGCACGGTACACGATTCCTTCAACCACTACTCTTACGGAGCTATTTCCGGCTGGCTTTTTGGCGGGGTTTGCGGCATTGAGCTGAAAGCGGACAAGCTGCGCATCAGGCCGCAGCCGGGCAGAGAGCTTGGTTATGCAAAGGCTGAGTGGCAATCTCCCGTAGGACCGATCAAAAGCGCCTGGGCCTATGAAAACAACAAGCTGAGCTTTGACATCACCGTTCCTATCCCGGCAAGCATTGAATTGCCGGGCGGAGAGCGCTATGAGGTAAAAGCGGGGCAGTATCATTATGAACTATGAAACGCCTGCTGCAATCGGAAGCCTTAAATGTCAGACAATTATAGGCGTTTCCCCGCTTTCGGCGTTCTGAGCTGAAAGCAGATAGCGGCGCGGGATTTATTGTACCGTCTGCTGGCTTTAGACACGCGCATTTTGCAACAAACTTCATGAGGGATTGCCAACCGCTTTTAGCATTGACAAATGGAAAAAAATAGTATAAAATGCTTAAAAGAATACAGTGCTCTCGCACTGCAAATTTTAGAAAAAGAAGGTATGAAAGCAATGAACATCAAGAAAATCTTGGCAGTTTTGCTGGCCGCAGCCATGCTGCTGTCTCTGGCAGCCTGCGGCGGAGGTAATTCTTCCTCCGGCAACAACACGCCTAACAGCACCCCCACGAACAACGGCGGCAATGAGCCCACCGGCGAAGAAATCGTCGTTACCATTCCCACCTACTATGTGGGCGAGAACGTAGGCGCCGTGTACTTTGAGCCGGCAGTTGCCCGCTTCAACGAGAAGTATGCCGGTCAGTACCGCATCGAGCTCGAGGAAGTTATCGAGCAGTCCTACACCGACATCATCTCCCAGCAGGTTCAGGCCGGTAAGGCTCCTCTGCTGCTGGCCACCCCCAACTCTGACTGGGTCAAGACCGCAGTGATCCCCAGCAATCTGTATCAGCCCATGAACGAGTTCCTGGACGCTCACCCCGAGGTAAAGGAACTGTGCCTGGACACCTCCATTGAGTACTGCACTCAGGACAACGGCGACATCGTTTCCGTTCCGATCGTGACGGTATCCAATGTGGGTCTGTTCTACAACTCCGCGCTGTACACTCCCACTGCCGACAGCATCTCCGCTATGAGCGTTGACGAGTTCGTCAATTCTCTGGGCGACAACAAGCTGGCTTTCCAGACTGTTGACAACGCTTGGACCTCCGTGCTGTTCCTCACCTCTCTGATCGCCAACGAGGAAGGCGGCACCGAGCTGCTCCAGCAGTATGACGGCGAAAAGCTGTACGACTTCAATCAGCCCTGCATCCTGAACGCTGTGACCAAGCTGCAGGACATCTGGAGCAAGTATGCTGCCAGCAACTCCGTGGGCGCTGCTTATCCCGACGCCGCCAACGGCTTCATGTCCAATCAGGCTGCTGTGATCTTC
>JAFLRP010000114.1 GCA_022511515.1 Acutalibacter sp. | reverse complement strand
GCAGGAATTGGGCGTGCAGCTTCTGGAACGCTCCAAGCGAAAATTCACCTTGACCCCGGCGGGCGAGCATTTCTACAAAAAGAGCTTGATTTTGGTGGCGGACTATGACCGGCTGGTACAGGACACGGTGCGGCTGACCAGAAAAGACCACCCGGAATTGCGGATCGGGTATCTGACAAGCTATGCCGGTCACGGGGTGCAGACGGCGGTGGCGCATTTCTCTGAAAAGCACCCCGACGTCAAAGTGTTTCTTACCGGCGGCAGTCACGAGGACTTGTACGAAGCCTTGCAAAGCGAAAAAGTCGATTTGGCCATCAGCGACCAGCGCAGGGCGTTCTCCGAAAACTATAACAATTTGTCCCTTGCCCGCATCGGCTGCTGTGCGGAGATCGCGTCCCGCAATCCCATTTCGGCGCTTCCCAACGCGGAGCCGGAAGACTTAAAAAATACGCCGTGCATCTTGATTGCTTCCAAGAAACAGCAAAAGACAGAGCAGGCGTATTTCAGCGAGATCATCGGTATTCAAAGTGATTTTCTCTTTGCGAACAGTCTTGACGAAGCCCGGCTGATGGCGGTGCAGAACAACGGTTATTTGCTCATTGACGAGGACGCGGAACGCGTCGGCAACACCACCACCCGCATTCCGCTCTGCCGCAGGGAAAAACCCGTCACCCAGCACTATTGCGCTTTCTGGAAGATGGACAATTCCGGCTACTATGTGGAAGAATTCGCAGAAATTTTGAAAGGGGTATTTGCACAGCGGGTTCACGCTGATGAAAGAGAGTAAAATCTCCTCAAACAGAAACGGACGAGAAATCTGTCTCGTCCGCCACTTCCATCATGAACCTTGCGCCCAGCTTGAAATTGCGAATGAAAGCCTCCCGCTGCTCTAAAGCGACGGCCTCGCTCTGTTGGGCCATCAGTTGTTCATAAATCACTTTCGCTTCTTCCGAAAGCAATTCCATCAGCTTGTCTTCGTTTTCGGCAATTTGAGCCATGAGGCCCTTGTATTCCTCTGATTTAATCCCCATCTGCCAAGGGATGACCTTCCCGTACCACAAGTCCTCAAGGATTCTCATTTCCCACCTCCGCAGAAAAAGAGAGCGGCCCCACCTCGGTCATGCCCGATACGAAGTCACCCTCTTGTTTCAGTTTTTCCGCTACGACCAGCGTGTACTTGATGAACAGCATCTCGGTCCATGTCTGCGCGTCATAGTCCTTTGGGACACCGTGAGTGAGGATGTCTTTTGCGACCGCTCCCATGATCCCGCCGTACTTCTCGCCATTTCGTTCGCCTCGGTACAGTTCTTCGATTGTTACTCGTGCCATACTGAGCACCTCCTTATAGCACACAACAGTACCACACTCGCCTTCGGAAGTCTACCCCAACAGAAACTTTAACAGTTTAGACATAAGTGTATTGTAGCTTAACAACTGGCAATCTCTGCGGTGCAAAAACCTCTTGATGCTCCCGCGCAAATCTGCTAAAATGAATGTGCAATGATGGTGGTGATTGCGTCACTATCTGGGCTGGTCGAAAGATCCGGGCCACCTTTGGCGGAGATATTCCCCGCTATTCTCTTTTTTTGGAGTAAATACTTTTGATACCGTTACAGTACAGAAAAAGCCCTCTGATTTCTCAGAAGGCTTTTCTTGATTTTGCTTTTCGGTTCCGGAAATCTCGTTGGTCAGAAATTGCTGCGGGAATATCTCACCGTTACAACGATGATTTGTTTCCTGTCTTCGTCTACACGATAGATGACCGTATAGTTTTCAATAAGCAGCTGGTGATACCCACGGTTGGCATACACCCCATGCCTGCGCTCCGGGCAGCGGTAAGGCATCTGATCCAAGGAAAGGATAGCCATTTCAAGTTTGTTTACCAGTTTTTCTGCTGTACCCGGCTCTAAAAGATTATTTGCAATATAGGCATAAATACCGTTCAAATCTTTCAGCGCCCGATCAGACAGCTTTACGATATACTTATCCAAAATGTTTCCTCCGCAAGGCGGCCAGCGCTTCATGAGCATCGTGGAGCTGGCCGGTGCGTTTGTATTCTTCTTCTGCCTCAGCAATTGCAGCATCTGTCTCCGCCGTCTCCAACATGGACTCGTATGCTTCGATGCTCATAACCACCAGATCGCCATAGCCGTTCTTCGTAATGAAGATCGGTTCTTTGCGGGCATGGCATAAATCTGAAATCTCATTGGTATTTCTCAAATCTGTGATCGGTCTGATCTGCGGCATAAAGCCACCTCCTTTTGTACATTATTATGCCATAATTATCTGCAAATTGCAAGAAGCATTTTAGCGACCACTCTGCATCTTTGACTTTTCTGACTACTGTTTGACTACTATTTTCAAAATTGGCAAAAATACCCCTCGACCCGCACGGGCACAGGGCTTTCTGAATTCGGCAAATCAGCGGTGCATGTTGTGCAATGCTGCCGAAACCCGCGCGAATACTGGATTTTCCTTTGACGACCTGAAAACTCCGACTCTGTAGGCCGCTGGTTCGAATCCAGTCAAGCGCGCCATCAATGTTGAAACGTGTCGAATGCGAAAGTATTCGGCACGTTTTGAGTTTTTTCAGGAAAGTTGCTCTTTATAGGGCAACTTTTTCTGTAGAAGAAGGGTACTGGGTCCTAGTAAAGTATGGCAATGATGGCTGGGCAGTAAAAATACGCCATTTTACCGATCATGGATGGCCTAAATACCACACGAATCCTCATGATATGATAATTGAATATGATCCTAACAACGGCACGCCGTATTACGGAAATCATCCAGATATAAACTATTGGCCGAAAGAATATCCCGATGGCGCGCCGGAATTCAAAAGTTTTGCAGGGGGCGTAAATATTGTGAAGACGGTAGAAAATGAATATGACTCTGATACTTTTCGGTTTCATACAATCAGCGAATTCAAAAGCTGCGTTGCACGCGGTGCGGAAATCAATTTTGAATGGAAAAATCGGGAATATCACATTTGTCCCGTTTGGTCGAATGGAAATCGGGCATTTTGCTTAGTATCTTTAGAGTCTTTTGAAGAAAAAGCCTTTGAAAATGCGGATCAAATGTTAGAATGCAATCTGGATGGCGACCGCTTGCGGGACATTATTACGCAAGTAACGGTCATTGACCGAACTTTGTAATACACATATGTGAAACGCCGGACGATGTTCTGGAATACATAGTTGGAGAAGACCGTCTTCGAGATGTGTTCCTTGCGGCAAAGAGGTGTACATCTTTTTTGTGGCATACGAGTGTGCATGCCCTGAAAATCTGCATAGAATCTACCTTTTTTCCTGAAAACAGGCGAAAATATCATTTTTGTGGCAGACACAATAAAACACCTATTGCAATCTGTACCTGAAAGGTTCAGACAACAATAGGTGTTCTTTTTTATCAATTACCACTCATTGACCAGCGGCCGGGGCTTATACCACCAGGTTTCAAAGTCCGCCTGATACCGGGTCATCACCGGCTCCAGGGACTCCGGGAACGGATACTGGTTCCACCCGAAGAACGCGTTTACAAAGGCATCGCAGTTCTCATCGCTCATATCCTCGGCAAACTTCCTGTCCAAGGCAATGATGTTCTCCGGCTTGTTTGCCACGCTCTCCACCGTCTGCTCCAAGCGTCGGTTGGATGGGAACAGCACCTTGTTCTGCTGTAAGATCATACGGTATACACTGTAGAGGATCTCGTCAGCGGTGTGCACCCGCATGTATCCCTCAGGTTTGCAGGCTTTCCAGAAATAGTAGTAGTTGAGGCTCAGATCACTGAAGAACGACAGCATTTTGTCATCGCTCTCTTTCTCTTGAAAGACACCGATACGGTTCACAATCTCCTCGATCTCCGGGTCGCTGCTGAACATGACCTGCGCACAGAGGAAGGCGTTGCGAGTGGGCTCGCTGCCATGCTCCGCCGCAGCCTTGATGTAGGCCTTGGTCAGATATTTCACGTCAAAGTAGCCGCCCTCATAGGTGCACTTGCCGGTGATGGTCTCAGAGAGCTCTCCGCTGGCCGCACGCTTAGCATAGTCCTCCTCCGAGATGATCACCATACCGTCCAGATCGGAATCCGGGCGCTCCATACCCTTTGCCACCGAGCCGCCGAAAATCAGCGCGATAGCCTCCTCTTTCTGCTGAAAATGCTCTACCATGATCTTCAGCGAATCCGCATGATGCTGATACATTTTTACCCCTCCATTTTTGTTTTTATCCGCACACGGTCTTTCTGACAAAAAACCGTTCCAGTATCTCTTGATTGCTGTTTATCTTTGTCCCCTCCCGGTACACGGCCTCTCCCGGAGTGATGATCCCCAGTACCAGCTGGCAAAAGGTCTGTTCCGTCACTTCAAGGTCAGCGGCGGCGTCCGTCTTCTCCACCAGGACGGCTTTTCCGTTTTCATATTTGACCGCGTAAGTACCGGTGTTTTCCGGGAGGAAATCATCCTCAATATGGATGGAGCAGCTGCCGCTGTCAGCCGGGTAACTCATGAGACGCAATACTTTTTCCGCGTCCAGTACACGACCCATCTGATGGCCGCTCAATTTGCGTTCGGCCTTGTCGCACTCAGGGATCAAAGTGCTCAGATCAATGCTGTCCCACAGCTCCATACTGACGCTGTTAACTTTTGCCCGCATGCCGTAAATGAACCCCAGCACATTACGGAAAGTCTCCGGACTGTCGTAGACAAATTCATCCACTTCCATGGAGCCCTCCATGAAAACATTCGGATCTTCCTTGAATCTGAATTTCAAATAGGCCCGGGGCTTGCCGGAGCTGTCAGTAAAAATATACGTATAGGACTGCCGGTCACCGTGCCACCAGTTGGGCTCACCGAATTCACCGTTGCCCCGGTATTTCCAGTCTTTGTCCTCGCGCAGCTCGGCAAAGTTCTTGTCCAAAATGAAAGACTCGTACAGCCGGCGGAGGATTGCGGTGTCCTCATCGGACTGCACCTGCTTGACGCTGTAACCACAGCGGAAACCGGCAAACTGATCGATGGGCACTTTCTGCTCCAGCGACTTGGACGCAAGTTCAAACCCAAACTTGCGGTAGAACGCAAAGGAGAACGGATGCAGCACTGCGAATACGTCGCCGCGTTTTCTGAAATCCTCCAGAACG
Organism: Acutalibacter sp.; assembly: GCA_022511515.1. GTDB lineage: Bacteria > Bacillota > Clostridia > Oscillospirales > Acutalibacteraceae > Acutalibacter. The sequence continues at coordinate 10,493 of JAFLRP010000114.1, read as the reverse complement.
GCATGCATTAGACTACGAATATTACCGCTGCCCCGTTCCTCCGGCAGGGAAGCCACCATATGCACATCGGCCACATTCACCTCAGAACCGTCAAAAATCATGCGGTTTTGCATGGTAACAATGGTAGACGCCATCTTGCCGCTTTCGTTAAACAAGCCCCATGCCAGCTCGGTCCTGGGTTTTGTTCCCTCGGCCTGGGCCTTGTATTCTTCTTCCGCTTTCTTTTCATCCCATTTGTGCAGGAACGCCGTGCTGGTGATCCGATCGGATTCCAGCCATTCCTGCCATGTGTCTAGCTTTCTGATCTGCATGTTCCGCACTCCTTACTGCTTGGAAATCTCTTTTACCTTCTTCTCTCTGAGCCATGCGTACACGATCACCACGGCGCTGAAGATCAGCATCATCTGCCAGGCGCTGGAGATATCGCTGAAATTGAGGATCGCCGCGATCACATAGCCGATGAGCGCGATGGTAGTCAGCACAAAGAGCGCAGGCTTTTTGATCTTAAAGGTGGAGTTCTCCATGGCCGCGGGGTTCTTCTTGTAGATGAGATACCCGGTAAAGATAGGGAACAGCACGTAAATCAGGGAAACGCCGTTGCCAAGGCGGGCAATGGTGCTGATGTCAAGTCCGGTGAGGATCGGGATAGCGCCCACGACGTAGAACACAGTCAGCAGCACCCAGGGCGTGCCCTTCTTGCTGATGGCCGCAGCCTTTTTCGGCAGCCAGCCCTCCTCGGCGGCGATGAGCAGGCCCTTGGTGCACCAGGTAAAGGTGGCGTTCAAGGTGGACGCTACCGCGAACATGCCGCCGCCCACGATGAAGAAATAGTACAGGGGCTTGGGGAAAATGGCGTCGGACACCAGCACAAGGCTCTGGTCGGCCACTTGCTCAATGGGCAGAACGCCCACGGCCACCACGCCGATAAAGGCATAGAGCACTGCCACTGCGATGGTGCTGAAGATCATAGCCCGGGGCAGGTCGCGCCCGGGATTTTTCATCTCGCCGCCCAGCTCGGAGAGAAACTCCGCGCCGCCGGTGGCAAAGGTCAAGAGGCTTGCGCCCGTCATAAAGCTGATAAAGCCGTTAGGCATAATGGCGCTGATGCCGCCGCTGAACACGGACCAGTCCACCTTGGGCAGACCGAAAGCGATAAACAGCAGCATGGCGGCCAGCAGTACGATCACCAGCACGTTTTGCAGCTTGGCGGCAATGTCCACGCCCAGCACGTTCATGATAAAGCAAATAGTGAGGATACCGAAAGCTACCCAGGTCTGATTTAGACCCGGCACCAGGCTGCAGGCATACTCTGCAAAGGTGATGGCGAACATGGCCAGCACCAACTGCCCCGCCACCAACAGAGCCAGATAGAAGAAGCCGGTCTTCTTGCCGATATAATCCCGCACATAGGTATACATACCGCCCGTCGCGGGAACGGCACTGCCCAGCACCGCCAGCACCAGATTTGGGCAGATCACCAGCACCGCCGCCACCAAAAACGCCAAGGGCGTACCCGCCCCGGTCAAAGCAATGGTGATGCCCGTCAGCGCCATGATGCCCGAACCGATGATCTGGCCGATACCGATGCCCATCAGGTCACCCAGACCCAATACTTTTTTCAGTCCGTTCTGTTCGTTTTGCTTGTCCTGTTTATCCATGTTGTTCCTCCTTGATTTTTGTCAATGCCCTTTTGATACATTCCAACCCTGCCAAAAGCTGTTCCCGGGGACAGGCCACATTCATGCGCACAAAGCCGTCATAGGCCTTGCCGTAGTGCTCGCCGGAGTTTAAGCCCGCGCCCTCCTGGGCAATGCGGTCCACCAGCTCCTCGCTGGTCTTGCCGAAAGCGGTCATGTCAAACCAGAGCAGATACGTGCCTTGTGGTTCTGCCACCTTGACTTCCGGCAGGTGCTCTTGGAAAAATTCGCAGACGATCTTTGCGTTCTCCGTCAAGTGGGCGTTCTGCGCGTCCACCCAGCTATCGCCGTCGGCGTAAGCGGCCTTGACCGCTTCCAGCCCCAGCGTATTCGGCACGAACAGATACCGGGCGTACAGGTAATTCTGATACTTCTGCCGAATTTCCTCTCCGGGGATGATGAGGTTGGAGGTCTCCAGCCCGGCGATATTGAATGTCTTGCTGCAGCTGGTGCAGACGATCAGCCGGTCTTGAATTTCCGGGAACAGTCCTATGGTGACATGTTCTCTGCCGCCCAGAATCAAATCCCAATGAATTTCGTCGCAGACGATGATGATGTCGTGCCCTTTGCAGAGATCCGCCACCTGTTGCAGTTCTTCCCTGCTCCACACCCGGCAGACGGGATTGTGGGGACTGCACAGCAAAATCATTTCCGCTCCGTCCTCCACCATGGCACGCAGACCGTCGTAATCCATGCGGTAGCTGGTCTCGTCGCGGATCAGATCATTTTCCAGCATTCGCCGCCCGGAGGCCTTGATGACGGAATAGAACGGATCGTACACCGGCGGCTGGACGATCACTTTTGCGTTTGGAGAAGTCAGCGCTTCAATGGCGTTGCACATGGCGGGCACGATGCCCCCTGTGGGTACGATCCAGTTGTGCTCGATCTTCCAGTTGTGCCGCCGCTCACACCAGCCTGCCACCGCTGAGAAATACTCCTCATTCAAGTCGGTGTAGCCGATGACTCCGTTGTCGATGCGAGCTTTCAGCGCATCCAAAATCGGCTGGTGGGTGCGGTAATCCGCATCGGCAATGGAAAATGGGAGCAGCCCGCTTTTGCCCTTGTAGTCCAACTCCTGAAAATCCCACTTGATGCAGGCGGTGCCCCGGCGGTCCACGCCAAGATTGAATTGATCCATAGAAACCCTCCTTGATAAAAAATACGCCGGACAAGAAACCGCACAATGGGTTTGCCTTATCCGGTATGCTCCATACGGTGAGCACATCCTCCGACAAAGTCATTCTGCGACATCTTATCCGGCGCTGCAATTACGATTGCGGCATCCTCCGATGATACATTCAATGTATCACAAAGCGAGAAAAAAGACAATGCTTCTTCTGTGAATTTTCCGGGCGGGAAAAGAAACGGTTGCATTTTTCGCCGCTTCATGGTACGATATGGTTGCTTGCTCGGAGGGCAAATCGTTCAAAAGAAACGGTGAGCCGGATAAGGCAACAGGTGAAATTCCTGTCCTTTATCCGGCTTTTTTATTTTTGTTGGGGGGTACTTATGAAAATCCAGTTGTCCGACCACTTCACCTACAAACGTCTGCTGCGGTTTACGCTGCCGTCCATTGTCATGATGGTCTTTACTTCCACCTACAGCATCGTAGACGGCTTTTTCGTCTCGAATTATGTGGGCAAAACGCCCTTTGCGGCAGTGAATTTCATCTTCCCGTTCATCGGTCTTTTGGGAGCGGTGGGGTTCATGTTCGGCACCGGCGGCAGCGCGCTGGTGGCAAAGACGCTGGGCGAGGGCGACAAAGAAAAGGCCAATCGGCTGTTCTCCCTTTTCATCTATGTGACCTTCGGCACAGGCGTTGTGATTGCGGTCATCGGCATGGCAGTGATGCGCCCGGTGGCGATCCTGATGGGCGCGGAGGGCGAGCTGCTGGAAAACTGCGTACTCTACGGGCGCATCTTAGCGGCGGTACAGCCGGCGTTCATGCTGCAAATGACCTTTCAAAGTTTTATGATCACCGCGGAAAGGCCCAATCTCGGTCTCGCCGTGACGGTGGGCTCCGGGGTCACCAACATAGTGCTGGATTTCCTGTTGGTAGGGGTATTCCGGGGCGGACTGGTGGGCGCCGCCGTCGCCACTTCGGCCAGCCAAGTGGTGGGCGGGCTGTTTCCCGTCTTTTACTTCCTCCGTCCCAACAACAGCCTGCTGCGGCTGGGCAAAACCCGATGGGACGGGCGGGCACTTTTCAAAGGCTGCACCAACGGCTTTTCCGAGCTTTTGGGCAATATCTCCATGTCCTTGGTGAGCGCCCTCTACAACGCCCAGCTGATCCGCTACGCCGGGGAAAACGGCGTGGCGGCTTACGGCGTGCTGATGTATGTGAGCTTTGTCTTTGTGGCGATCTTCATCGGCTATTCGGTGGGCACTGCCCCCGTCATCGGCTTCCATTTTGGGGCGCAAAACCACGACGAGCTCAAAAGTCTGCTGAGAAAGAGCGCGGTGCTCATCGGCATTACGTCTGTTGCCATGCTGGTGTTCGGGCAACTGCTTGCCCGGCCGCTGTCTCAAGTTTTTGTGGGCTACGACGACGATCTCATGGCTCTCACCCTGCGGGGCTTCTTCATCTTTGCCTTTAGCTTCCTGTTCTCCGGCGGCTGCATTTTCGGCTCGTCCTTCTTCACCGCCCTCAACGACGGGCTGACCTCGGCGGCGATCTCCTTTCTCCGCACGGTGGTATTTCAAATCGCTTCCGTCCTGCTCCTGCCTCTCATCTGGGGCATCGACGGCATCTGGTCCTCCCTGGTATTGGCCGAAGCCGCAGCGCTGGTGATCGCCGTGGGATTGATCCTTGCCAAGAGAAAAAAGTATCACTATCTATAAAAATCGAGAAGGCCATGATTGACGCAGACCCTATGGAAGAATATAATCAATAAGTAACAAAAGCAGCAAGAAAGGCTGGGAGACCAATGAACATTCAAATTACAGCAGATAGTACCTGTGACTTGACACCGGAGCTGGTGAAAAAATACGGCATCATTATCACGCCTCTGGCTGTGAATTGCGGCAGTGAGAGCTATCGGGATGGCGTTGACATAACACCGGATGTACTCTATGAAAAAATCGCTGCCAGCGGGCAGCTGGCCTCTACCGCAGCCGTGAATACACAAGAATATAGTGACGTTTTCTCGGCAGCCCTTCGGGATCATGACGCAGTCATCCACTTCACCATCAGCAGTGCCATGTCCGCCTGTTATCAAAACGCCTGTGCTGCGGCAAAAGAGTTAGAAAATGTATGGATCGTGGACAGCAGAAATTTGTCTACCGGCATTGCCCATTTGGTGTTGGACGCCTGCGAGATGGCGTCTGAAGGTACGGCTGCGGCGGAGATATTCAAGGAGCTGGAGCTCCGCAAAGAGAAATTGGACGTGAGCTTCGTGGTCGATACTCTGGAGTATCTGCGCAAAGGCGGGCGCTGCACTGCCGTGGCTGCCATCGGAGCAAATCTCTTGAAGCTGCATCCCTGTATTTTCGTGAAGGACGGCGAGATGGGCGTTGGCAAAAAATACCGGGGTAAGCTGACGGACTGCCTTACCGCCTATGTAAAAGATCGGCTGGCAGATCCGAATACCATAGACACACGGCGAATATTTATCACCGATTCCGGCATTGACGAAAGTATCCGCGCATCCGTGGAAAAGGAAGTTCGGAAACTGGTCTCCTTTGACGAAATCATCCATACCCGCGCCGGCTGCACTGTCTCCTCCCACTGCGGACCGGGGACATTAGGGATATTGTACTACAGAAAATGATTGGAGAATTCAAAGACGAGAAGGAATGATGAGACCATGACAGAAGAGAAAAAGTCATATCTTTTTGCCCTTCTGACTACTATTTTCAAAATTGGCGGAAAGCCCCCTCTGCCCGTATGGGTACAGGGCTTTCTGGATTTGGCAAATCGGCGGCGCATTTTGTGCAATGCGGCCGAAACCCGCGTGAATACTGGATTCTCCTTTGACGGCCTGAAAACTCCGACTCTGTAGGGCGATGTGTGCCGGTGGCACACGTCCATCGCCGACCGAGCCGACAGGCGAGAACGCTGGTTCGAATCCAGTCAAGCGCGCCAAAAGAGCAGGACCTCTTGCGAGGCTCTGCTCTTTATTGATATTCATCTTGGGGAGAGATTTGCTCAGTTACTCCCCGTCTCAGTCGTCGATCCGCTCGATCTTGAAAATGACCGGGCGGGTGCCGTCGTTGCAGCAGGCGATCATCGCGTCGCGGGGCAGGGTGACGGGCTTGCTATGAAAGGTCCAGTTTTCACAGAATGATAGCTTTTTCATCGGTGATCCCTCCAGTTAATCCAAATGAAACATCAGTTTTAAGTCCGTGCTGACAGGGCTGTGATCGGGATTTGTTTCCATCACATCTGCCATGTAGTCCCACCACTTGCGGCAGATTTCAGTATTTGCGCTCTCCGCCCATCGCTGCTCGTCCTTCACATGAAGGGAAGCGTACAGAATACGGGTCTCCGGGTCGAGGAAAATGGAATAATCACTGCCGCCGTAAGCGTGGATCATCTCTTTCATCTCCGGCCACAGCGCGTCATGGCGGCGTTTATATTCCTCCTCCATGCCGGGATAGAGTCTCATTTTGAATCCCAAAATCATGTTTCTCTCTCCTTTGATACCTTTTTTCTTAATTATAGCTGGGGCCTGCCGCAGTTGACAAGCGCCGCCGAATCCCATTCTGAATAAAATTATAGAGTATCTGTATGAGCCGGTCAAGGGAAAAAACTTTTTTCAAAATCCGAAAAACCATCGCATTTTCATTCATTGTGTACTATAATGAAACCGCATGTGATCCTTCAAGAAAAGAGCGAGAACCTTGGCAAAAACAAACAGCAAAGATATTTTCGAGACCCTGCCGGTTCCACAGGCGGTGAAAGAAATGGCGCTGCCCACCATCTTCAGCCAGATCATCGTACTGATCTACAACATGTCGGATACCTTTTATGTGGGCAGGACCAACAACCCGTACATGGTGGCGGGGGCTTCGCTGATCCTTCCGGTGTTCAACATCTGCCTGGCGCTGGCGGGTTTGACCGGCATTGGCGGCGGGGCGCTGGTCTCCCGGCTTTTGGGCGTGAACAGGGAGGAGGAGGCGAAAAAGGTCTCCGCTTTCAGCATCTATCTGGCAATCGCCATCACCGCTGTGTTTTCGATAGCGGTACTTCTGTTTATGCAGCCGCTGCTGGGTCTCTTGGGCGCAAGCGAAAACACCTTTGAGTACGCCCGCCAGTATTCTTTCTGCGTTATTGTATTGGGAGGTATCCCCACCGTGCTTTCCAATGTGCTGGCCAATCTCCTGCGCAGCGCCGGGGAATCAAAAAAGGCGGGGTTTGGCATCACCATGGGCGGGATGATCAATATCGTGTTGGACCCGCTGTTCATGTTCGTGCTCCTGCCCAAAGGACAAGAGGTTTTGGGCGTTGGCATCGCCACCCTGCTTTCAAACTGCATTGCCTGCACCTATTTTCTCTGCGTCATTTTCAGGATGCGCCGAAACTCGGTGATCAGCTTTCGCATCTGGGACGGACTGCCGGAGAGAAAGAGTATCCTTTCCGTTTTCAGTGTGGGCGTGCCCTCCGCCATTACGACTTTGCTGTTTGACATCGACTACGTGGTGATCGACAAGCTGATGACGGGCTATGGGGATATTGCCCTTGCCTCCATCGGGATCGTGCTGAAAGCCGAGCGTCTGCCCTTAAATGTGGGCGTCGGCATCTGCCAGGGCATGATGCCCATTGTGGCGTACAACTACTCCGCCAAAAACCGCAAGCGCATGGACGAGACCATCAAGTTCTCCATCAAGGTCGGGCTCATCGTCAGCGCCGTCAGCATTGTGCTGTACGAGCTGCTGGCCGGGAGGATCATGCAGCTCTTTATCTCAGACCCACAAACGGTTTTACTGGGCACCGATTTCCTGCGGGTACGGGTTTTAGCCACGCCGCTGATGTTCTGCAGCTTTTTTACCGTCTATGTGTTCCAGGGCTTCGGCAAGGGGCGCATCTCCCTGTTTTTGGGCGTTACCCGCTGGCTGGTGTTCAATATCCCTATGCTGTTTTTGCTCAACTTCCTCTTTGGAATGTACGGCATCGTGTGGTCGCAGGTGACTGCGGATATTCTAACGGTCACGCTGTCCTTGATCGTGTACCGCAAGTATGGACGATGAAAAATCCCCGGAGGAATCCTCCGGGGATTTTCGTTTTGCGCTGTAATCAGACTTTGCCATACTCCTGCGCGATTACGCTTGCCACGGCCTGTAATTGATAGGGATGCCCCGTCTGCGTGTGAGCGGAATCAAACAAGAGCGTTTCATTGATAAATGGCAGATAATCTTTCTGTGCCCCGGCGATCATCCAAATGCGGGGCGCTTTTAGTTTTTCAGTAAGGCCGCGTAAGTCCTGATACTCAAAATAGGAACCTGTATAGGAGAAGATCAAAATCAAATCCTCCGAACCGGCGGAGAGAATGTACTCCATCTGCTGGGGGTAAGAGACATTGGTGAAAATCTGCTTGCCCTGCATGAGAAGATCGCATTGCAGATCGATGGCGGCAGCCTCCGCCTTTAACAGCCCAAAGGCTGCCACCCGCTGATACCGGGCGATCTCTCTGCACAACTGTCGGACTTTTCCCATATCCAGAGACCTCTTTACCATTTTAAGGCTCTCGATGATCCCGTCGATGGGCTCTCCGCTTGTGGGCTCAGCAGTAAGCTGCGAAGTCTCCAAAATTTCCCGCAGTTCGGCGTAGCTGTCAAAGCCGATCTCCTTACAAAACCGGGAGATGGTGCTGGCAGACACATGGCATATTTCCGCCAATTCGGTAATACCCATGCCCTTGATCTCGTCCAGATGCTCCAAAATAAAGGCGGCAATGGCGCTGTTGGTAGAACCGTTTTTCTCGCTGGCAATAGCGCTTAAAAATGTCACCGGCAGTTTCCCGTAAATCATGGTCTCATCTCCCGACAATAGTATAGCACAATTTCCAGATTTTGAAAATCGCTGGTATTTCCCCTTCTCCCACACTATAATAAAATCAAAAAGGGGAGATGAAAATGAGCGGCAAAATCCAAAAACACTGGCTTATCGTTGTACTGCTCTGTGGGTTGGCCGCCAGTTCCATTGGTGTATGCAGCAACTGTGTGGGTATCTTCTACACGCCTGTATCGGATGATCTGGGCATTCTTCGCGGCTCCTTTGCCATGCATGCAACGCTCTCCAGCCTTGCGACAGCGGCAATGGCATTCCTTACACCGAAGCTGATGGCAGTCATACCGTATAAGCGGCTTTTGTTTTTCGGTGCTGCTCTGGCGACCCTTTCCACCGTCGGTATGGCGTTCAGCAGACAGTTATGGCTGTTTTTTGTACTGGGCATTCTTCGCGGCGTGGGTGCAGGTCTGTTTGCCAATGTGCCCGTGTCAATTATTCTTACAAATTGGTTCCATCAGAAACACGGAATTGCCTCCGGCATCACATTGAGTTTCAGTGGGTTGTCGGGAGCAATCTGTTCTCCGCTGCTGGCGCAGTGTATCACAACGTTCGGGTGGAGTACATCCTATCTTGTTATGGCAGCAATCATCCTTCTGCTGACAATTCCTGCTTTGGTATACCCTTTCACGGTAAGGCCGCAGGATATGGGGCTCACGCCCTATGGCGGCGAGCGGGTGCAGACAGTCCAAAAAAGCGACTTCGACACCATGTTTTTATATAAAAAAGTCAGCTTTATCTGCCTTTGTGTCATGACGGTGCTTCACACATCGATTGCGGGCATCGCGCAGCATTTTACCGGGTTTGCCACCAGCATTGAGTTCACCGTGGAGATCGGTGCTTTTATGATGTCCCTCTCCATGGTGGGAAATATCGTGACAAAACTGCTGATCGGTGTACTCAGCGACAAGATCGGACCTGTCAAATCCTGTGTGGTCATGATCCTCCTCAACGCCTTTTCAATGCTTCTGTTTCTGCTTGGGAGCGGATCTGGAAGTGTTGCGGTTCTGTATGTCGCATCTTTCTGCTACGGCTCCGTCTATTCTGTCGGTGCTGTGGGGTTCTCACTTTTGAGCAAGCACTTTTTCGGCGAAAAATACTTCTCAAAAGCATATGCCGTTATCGGTCTGCTCACCTATGTTGGCAGTGCCCTTTCCCTGCCGCTGATCGGATATCTGTATGACTTCACCGGCAGCTATCAGGGAATGTTTTTGGTGACGCTCGGAATCCACGCAGTCAATCTCGTTTTGTTGACAGTCATCGTAAAATCGTACAAGAAAGATTATCATACTGCAAAATAAAATACTCAGGAGGTTTTCTATGATGAAAAAAGCAGCAGTTCTTTTAGCCCCGGGATTTGAAGAAGGCGAATCCTTAACCATTGCCGACATTCTGCGCAGAGCGGAAATTCAGTGCGACCTCATCGGCTTCTCCCCCGTGGTAGAGGGCGCGCATCAAATCGAGGTGCAGTGCGACCGGGTGCTGGACGAATTCAAAACAAATGCGGTTGAATACGACATGGTCATTCTCCCCGGCGGCATGCCCGGCGCGGCCAATCTCCGGGACAGCGATGAAGTGATGGATATTCTCCACAACATGGACAAAGAGCAAAAATTCATTGCCGCCATGTGCGCCGCACCGATTGCTTTGGAGCGTGCGGGTCTTTTGGACGGCAAGAATTTCACCGCCTATGTGGGGTACGATGAAAAGATCAAGGCGGGAAATTTCCAGACCGACATTGTCGTCAAGGACGGCAATGTCATCACCAGCCGGGGTCCCGCTACCGCTTA
>JAFLRP010000113.1 GCA_022511515.1 Acutalibacter sp. | reverse complement strand
CGGAACTTTTGGGGCTGGACGTGTCCGGCAGGGAGCACCATCACGCAGTGGAAGACAGCCTGATGGCGCTGGAAATTTTGCGAAAAATTTACCGGGAAGATGCGCTGCACCGATTTATCTCGGTGTGCGACGAGGAATTTTACCGCCGCATCACCTTTAAAACCACCTATATCTGTGACCTGCACGACCCGCAGGTACAGAGAAGCCATTTGCGCTTTGCCTGCCCTAAATGCGGGAACGACTGCAAGCGAACCACCCGGTGGAGCCTGAAAAACAAGGGGTTTCGGGCGGAATTCCGGTGCAGCGCCTGCGGCCATCAATTTGCCGGAAGACTGACCATGAAACAGAAATATGAGGGACTTATCGTGAACAAGAAAACCTATCCGTTACCCATCATCGAAGCGCCCAGAGCGGCAGAGCCGGGAGAATTGGGCAATATGCGGCTGGATCTTGCAGAAAACGTGGGGCTGCTGCGGTTTCCCGCGCTGGAGGGCTGCAAGTCGGTCAACGCCGTGTTTTCCACTCGCATCGGCGGCGTCAGCGAGAAGGAATTCGCCGCCATGAATTTAGGGTTCGGCAGGGGAGACAGCGACGAAAACGTGGCGGAGAATTACAGGAAATTCTGCCATGCCGCCGGGTTTGACAGCGAATCCCTGGTGACAGGGGCCCAGGAGCACCATGTGAATATCCGTCGGGTGGGTGCTGAGCAGAAGGGCATCGGCATTTGGCGGGAAAAGGATATGGAGGATATTGACGGGCTTTGTACCGATGAGCCCGGCGTGACTTTGGTCGTCTACTGCGCCGACTGCGTCCCCCTGTATTTTGTGGACGAAGTCCATCGCGCCATCGGCCTTGCCCACGCAGGCTGGCGGGGGACTGCCGCCGGCATGGCAAAGGTGATGACAGAGCGGATGGCAGAAGAATTCGGCACGAGGCCGGAGGAGCTGAGAGTGGCCATCGGGCCGTCCATCTGCAAGGACTGCTTTGAAGTTGACGAGCCGGTAGCGGCGGAGTTTTTATCGCTTCCCAAATCGGAGCATTTTGTGGCCGGTCCGGAGGAAAACGGGAAATATCATGTGGACCTGTGGGAATGCAACCGCCGGTTCCTGCTGCAGGCCGGCGTCCTGCCGGAGCATATCACCGTGGGGAATGTCTGCACCATGTGTGAAAGCGATCTTCTTTTTTCTCACCGCAAAACACGGGGACACCGGGGCAGCAACTGCGCGATGTTAGAAATTAGATGATTAGATGCTGGATACCGGATATTTAGATGCTGGATGGTGGATGAAGGGCCTGGATTTATGGAAGGTAGTTTGAAAGAATGCCGGTTTTGCCCGCGAAATTGCGGGGCTAACCGGGAAATTGGGCTCGGGGCTTGCAGAAGCGGGAATGAGATTCGTATTGCCCGGGCGGCACTGCACTTTTGGGAAGAACCGCCCATCAGCGGAACAAAGGGATCCGGCACGGTGTTTTTTACCGGCTGCCCCTTGGGCTGCATTTACTGCCAGAACCGGGAGATCAGCCAATCTTCTTTGCCGCCGGGGAAAACATTGTCGCCGAAGGAGCTGAGCGCTTTGTTTTTCGGTTTGGCGGAGCAGGGGGCTCACAATATCAACTTGGTGACCCCCACCCATTTTATGCCCCTCATTCGGGAAGCTCTGCTGATGAAAAAACTGCCCGTGCCGGTGGTTTACAATACCTCGGGATATGAGACGGTCGGCGCGCTGCGGGAATTAGAGGGGCTGGTGGACATCTATCTGCCGGATTTCAAATACGCCGACAGCGACCTTTCCCGCGTTTTTTCTCACGCCCCGGATTATCCCGGAATTTGTGTTTCTGCCATTGAGGAAATGGTGCGGCAGGTGGGCTCGCCCGTATATGATGAAGACGGCATGATGAAGCGGGGCGTGCTGATTCGCCATTTGATTCTGCCGGGACATACGGCAAATTCCCTTGCCGTGTTGGAGGAGATCGCCCGCCGGTTCTCCGGCATTCCGGTCAGCCTCATGGCCCAATATACACCGCCGGAAAATTTCCCGGAAATGGAAGCATTTCCTGAGCTGCAGCGCCCCATCACAAAGCGGGAACAGCAAAAGGTGGAGGACAAGCTCTTTTCGCTGGGGATAGACGGTTTTGTTCAGTCCAGAAGCGCCAGGGGAGAGCGGTATTTGCCCGATTTTCACCAGTTCGGATAATTTTACCCATTTTTGGAGAAGGAGTTTTACCTATGGGTGCCATAAAACTCTATCAGTGTTCCTCGTTGGAAAAGATTTTCCCCAGCGAGAAGCGGGAACCGCATTCTTGCGTTCAGGTCAGCGCTCTGCGGGGGGAGGAAGTCGCCTATCAGATTCTGCTGCGCAGAGAGGGCTGGGGCAAGGAAGAAATTCACTGGAACGTGGAGTCCCCCCTGTCGCCGCACATAGAAGTTTTCCAAGTGAAAAACGTCCCTTGCGAGTTGGCGGCGTATCCGGACCAACACGATGACGACTATTTGACCGTGGATTCCGGGCTGTTCCCCGATCTGCTTTCTCCTTTGACTGAGAACACGCTGGAAATCAGCGGATTTTTGAACACGGTGCTTTGGATCAACATCACCGTCCCCGAGGATTTCCCTGCCGGAGAGTACCCGGTGCGGTTTACGGCTGAGGGGAAAGAAGGCAAAGCGGAAAGTACCTTTGCGTTAAAAGTGATCCCCGCCCGGCTGCCCGATCAGAAATTACTGTTTACCCAGTGGTTCTACGCCGACTGTCTGGCGGAGCAATATCACGTACCGGTGTATTCGGAGCGCCATTGGGAAATTATCGAAGCGTACCTGAAAGAGGCGGCGAGAAATGGGATCAACACCATTCTAACGCCGATTTTGACCCCGCCGCTGGACACTGCCGTGGGCACAGAGCGGCTCTGTGTGCAGCTTGTGGAGATCGAAAAACAGGGAAATACCTACCGGTTTGACCTGTCCCGGGCCAAGCGATTTGCGGAGCTGGCACTTTCCTGCGGCATCACCCATTTTGAAATCAACCATCTTTTCACCCAGTGGGGGGCGGAATACACCCCGGCGGTCTATGCCGCGGAAAACGGGGAGAAAAAAAGAATTTTCGGCTGGGACGTGAAAGCCACCTCCCCGGAATATACGGAATTTCTGCGGCAGCTTTTGCCGGAAGTGACAGCGCTGTTCCGGGATATGGGGCTGGAGGACAGGCTGTTGTTCCACGTGTCCGACGAGCCGAACAAGAAGAATCTGGAGCAGTACGGCAAAGCCCGGAAAATGATTGAAGAACTGACCGGGGACTGTCCCGTTGCAGACGCCTTGTCCGACCCGGATTTTTACGACAGAGGGCTGGTGCAGTACCCCATCGCCGCTACCGACCATATCGAGCCGTTTTTGGAGCGGAAAATTCCGAACCTCTGGGCCTATTACTGCTGTGCTCAAGGCGTGGACGTGGGCAATCGCTTTTTCAGCATGCCCTCCTACCGCAACCGTATTTTGGGCTTGCAGTTGTACAAATACAAGATTTCCGGCTTTCTTCACTGGGGCTACAATTTCTGGCACAGACAGGAATCCCGGGGAGTGATAAATCCCTATCAAGTGACGGACGCCGGGGGCGGACTGCCCGGCGGAGACGCCTTCTCCGTCTATCCCGGGGAGGACGGCAGGCCCCTGCCCTCCATTCGCCTGAAGGTGTTCCTCCACGGTCTGCAGGACCTGCGGGCGTTGGAGCTTTTGGAAAGCCTGACCGACCGGGAAACCGTAGAGCGGACGGTAGAGGGATTTTCTAACATCACGTTCTCCCGCTATCCCAGAAATTCAGCTTATTTGCCTGAAGTACGGGAAGTCATAAACCAAAAAATTGAAGAAATTGTGAAAGAAAGAGGTTAAAGAAATATGGAAAAATTAGTCAAGAATTTATTTGATTTCATTGAGGGCAGCCCCACCGCCTTTCACACGGTGAAAACGGTGAAAGAATTGCTCACAAAAGCGGGCTACACGGAGCTGCGGGAAACAGAGCAGTGGAATTTGAAACCCGGTGGAAAATATTTTACCACCCGGAACATGAGCTCCGTGATCGCCTTTTCCTATCCCAAGGCGGATTTCCGCGCCTTTTCTGTGGTGGCGCCCCACGGGGATTCCCCCTGCTTTAAAATCAAGGGCAGCCCGGATATGAAAGTGGAGGGCCACTACACCAAGCTCAACACCGAAGTCTACGGCGGCATGGCGCTGAACCTGTGGACGGATCGTCCCCTGTCCGTGGCGGGACGGCTGACCGTCCGCACCAAAACCGGCGTGAAAAACGTGCTGACCGACCTAAACCGTGACCTGCTGGTCATCCCGGGTCTTGCCATCCACATGATGGGCAGGGACGGGGGTCCTGCCAAGCCTGACCCCCAAAAGGACACACTGCCCCTCTTGGGCGGCAGCGAGGGCGATATTCTGGCGCTGGCGGCGGAAGCTGCCGGGGTCAATAAGAAAGACATTCTCTCTCACGAGCTGTATCTCTACCATCGGGCCAGAGGCACGGTGTACGGGGCGAAAGAGGAATTCATCGCAGCTCCCAAACTGGACGATCTGGAATGCGCCTTCTCTGCCGTTACCGCTTTTCTGAACAGCAAGAATGAGGAGAATTGCCGGATCTGCGCCGTGTTTGACAACGAGGAAACCGGCAGCAGGACCCGTCAAGGCGCGGGGGCGACCTTCCTCTCCGACGTGATTTCCCGCATTTGCAGGGCGGCGGGCAAGGACGAAGAACAGCGGCAAATTGCCATTCAGAACGGCATGCTGCTCTCCGCCGACAACGCTCACGCCGTCCATCCCAATTACCCAGAAAAGGCGGATCCCACCAGCCGCTGCTACTTAAACGAGGGCGTGGTCTTAAAGCACAGCACCCATTACGCCACCGACAGCATGACCGCCGGTGTGTTCCGCCGCATTTGCGAGCTGAAAAAGATCCCGGTGCAGGATTTTTACAATCATTCTTCCAATCCCGGCGGAGGCACGCTTGGCCTGATCTCCGGCGCACAGGTCTCTTTCCCCACGGTGGATATCGGCCTGCCCCAGTTGGCCATGCATTCCCCCTATGAGACGGCGGGCAAGGCGGATGTCGCCCACATGGTCAATGCCATGAAGGCGTTTTATGAGGCTGTCCCTGTGTGGGGGAAAGATGGCGCTTGCAAGCTGATTTAAGGTTAGATAGAGAAAGGATTTAGCAGGCTATGGACAAAACAATCGGCTGGCAGAACAGCGCGGTATTTTATCAAATCTATCCCATGGGTTTTTGCGGCGCGCCCTTTGAAAACGATGGGGTCACCGTACCCCGTATCCGCAAGGTACTGGATTGGATCCCCCATCTGGAAAAGTTAGGAGTTGGGGCAGTGTACTTCTCCCCGGTGTTTGAATCGGACACCCACGGGTACAATACCAGAGATTACCGGAAAATCGACCGCCGGCTGGGCACCGTTGATGATTTCCGGGAAGTCTGCGACGCCCTGCACAAAGCGGGTATCAAGGTGGTGCTGGACGGCGTGTTCAATCATGTGGGCAGAGGTTTCTGGGCGTTTCAGGACGTGCAGCAGAACCGGGAGAATTCCCCCTACAAGGACTGGTTTCACATCGATTTCGGCGGTGACAGCGGCTATCACGACGGCTTCTGGTACGAGGGCTGGGAGGGCCACTATGAGTTGGTGAAGCTGAATTTGCACAACCCCGCCGTGGTGGAGCATCTTTTCCAGTGTATCTCAGGCTGGATAGAGGAATTCGGCATTGACGGCCTGCGGCTGGACGTGGCCTATCTTTTAGATGAGGGATTTCTCCGCCGGCTCCATGGCTTTTGCAAAGAAAAAGACCCCGCGTTTTTCCTCTTGGGGGAAATGATCCACGGGGACTACAATCGAGTGATGAATCCGGACATGCTGGACAGCGTGACGAATTATGAGTGCTACAAGGGGCTGTATTCCGCCTTTAATTCGCTGAATCTCTTTGAGATCGCCCATTCGCTGGCAAGGCAGTTCGGCCCGGAAAACTGGACGCTTTACAAGGAGAAACACCTCTTGTGCTTTGCGGACAATCACGACGTGACCCGCATTCACAGCATTTTGCAGGACAAGGCCCAGATTTTTCCGCTGTACGCGGTGCTGTTCTGCATGCCGGGCATTCCCTGCCTGTATTACGGCAGCGAATGGGGAGCAGACGGCGAAAAGAAGGACGGCGACAACGCCCTGCGCCCCTGTTTTGATTCCCCCGTAGAAAACGAGCTGACGGAATTTTTAGGGAAACTCAGCAAAATCAAAGGGGAAAGCCCTGCTCTTTGCTATGGGGATTTCAAAAATGAAACGCTCCTCAACAAGCAGTGGGTCATGAGACGCAGTTGTTCCGAGGAAACCGTGCTGATGGCGGTGAACGCCGAAAACGCCGATTTTACCCTGAACTGCGGCTGCCACGGCCCTGCCGAGGAGCTGCTGACAGGGGAACGGGTGGAAATCCAGGGCAGTATTTCTCTGCCGCCCTACGGAGTGAAGATTTTTCGGCTGGGATAACATTTAGGGTTTCAAAATTTGCTCATAGGCCAGCCGCAGGCTGCCGTCCTCCAAGGTGATGACGCCCCGGAGCGAAAATCCGTTTTTTGCGAGAGCGTGCTGCATGGGGAGATTGTCCCGGTGGGTGTCGCACCGCAGGACCGTGATATTTTTCTCTCTCGCTTGACGCTTCAATTCGCCGAACAGCAGCCCGGCGGCGTTTTTTCCCTTCATCTTGGGGGCGATGGCTATGCGGTGGAGAAAGCCGTATTCCTCGGGGTCGGCTTCCCAGCCGCCCTCTTTCATGATTTCATAGGTGGGTTCCCGTCCGAACGCGATGCAGGCCACGCCCAGCACTTCGCCGTTTTCTTCCAGCACATAGCTTGTCCCGGCGTGCATGTCGAGTTCCGCGTCCTTTGCGCTGGGGTAATTTCCCTCCTGCCACTGGTCTACGCCCATGGATTTCAGGGAAGCCCGGGCGGCGTCGTACAGTGTGTCGATGGCGGGCAAATCGTCGGGGATTGTTTTTCTTACGATCATATCTATCATTTCCTTTCTCAGGGTAAACTGTCGATTTTAGGATTACCTTTCTATCCTATCAATTTTCTCTTGTTTTTTCAACCGTGGCAGGGTATAATTATGATATATTGGCAGCGGAACAGTGGAATATGGGAGCGGACAGGTCTGTACGGCGGAACGCCGTGAACCATGTCAGGCGGGGAACCGAGCAGCATTAAGCGGATGCTTCCGGGCGATGCAGGTCGCCTGTCCGTTCTCATATTCTACCGGGCTTCTGCCTTGTGTTTTCTCAGTACAAATTGTTACCGCAAGTGTTGCCTGTTGCGCAGGCTGACAAGTGCTTATCCCAACTACCATATTGCGCAAAGTCCTTTTTAGGGTGCTACGCACCCTAAAGGACCCGCAGAAAAACAGTATAGTATGCAAAAATGTGGCAAGGAGCGAAGCTCCTTAAAAACAAAATCGCGCGAAGCAGCGTTGACGAAATGGCTGAAATCAAAATCGCGCGAAATGCAGGAAGTTAGGAATCGAAATAGAAAAATTGCCGGGAGGTGGGTTTCATGTATAAGGTATTGTACCGCAAATATCGTCCCCGCTTTTTTGCGGATGTGGTGGACCAGCCTCAGGTCACAGTCACATTGAAAAATGAGCTGACCCGGGGGCGGATCGCCCATGCCTACCTGTTCACCGGCTCCCGGGGCACGGGAAAGACCACCTGCGCCAAAATTCTGGCCCGGGCAGTGAACTGCCTGAATCCCCAAAACGGCGATCCCTGCGGGGAATGTGAAATCTGCCGGGGCTTGGAAGACGGCTCCATTTTAGATGTGATGGAGATCGACGCCGCCAGCAACAACGGGGTGGACAGCATCCGCTCCTTGATTGAGGAGGCCAATTTCACTCCGGCCACCGCCAAATATCGGGTCTATATCATCGATGAGGTCCACATGCTTTCGGACGCGGCGTTCAATGCCCTGCTGAAAACGCTGGAGGAGCCCCCCGCCCATGTAATTTTTATCTTGGCGACCACCGAGGTCCACGAGCTGCTGCCCACCATTCTGTCCCGGTGTCAGCGCTTCGATTTCCGCCGCATTTCCCCGGAGGCCATTGCCGACAGATTGGAATACGTGGCAAAGGAGGAAGGAGCAGAGCTGGACAGAGAAGCGGCGCTGCTCATCGCCCGTATCGCGGACGGCGCTATGCGGGACGCCCTCTCGCTGCTGGATCAATGTCTGGGCAGAGACGCCCGCGTCACGCTGGAAACGGTGAACCGCACCGCCGGTGTGGCGGCCAGAGAGTATCTTTCGGCCCTGGCGCAGGCAGTGCAGGAACAGGATATTTCCCGGGCGCTGGAAGTCATCGACGAGCTGTACAGAGCGTCCAAGGATATGAACCGCCTTTGCGAGGAAATGGCGGAATATTTCCGGGGACTGATGCTCATCAAGACCATGAAAGATGCTTCCCGGCTGGTGACGGTTTCCAATCAGGAATGGGAAACCATGAACCGTCAGGCGCTGACCATCAGCCTGTCCGCTATTCTCCATGGAATGGACACCTTTGAGGAAACTTTGAATAAGATGCGGTACGGCAACCAGCGAGCCCAACTGGAAATGGCCTTTGTGCGGCTCTGCTCGCCGGAGCTGGACAGCACCCCGGAAGCGCTGCTTCGCCGGTTGGAAGCCTTGGAAAGCGGCAATCTGCCCCTGCGCAGAGCCCAATCCCAATCCGTGACAGCGCCGCCCGTACCGAAACAGGAAAAAATTGTACCCAAACAGGAAGAACCCGCTCCGGCAGCGGAAGAACCGCTCCAGCCGCCGGAACAGCCGATAGAGCCGGCAGAACCGGAACAAGTGGGCTTGCCGGAAGCAGGGGACATTCCGCCGGAAAGAGATCCTTTGTCAGAATCCCCGGCGTTTGACCAAGCGCCCTTGCCATCGGAACCGCCTGAGCCTGCCATTTCGGCAGAACAGGAGCAGTTGTCTCTCCAACAGGAACCCCCGAAGCGAAAACCGCCTGTTTCCGCGCCTGCGGCAAAGCCGCAGCCGGCAGTGGACATTGTGGCGCTGTCGGCGGAAGCGGAGCGTTTCCGGGACTGGCCGGAAATTCTGCAGGTCATCAAAAGCTCCACAAAAAGCGTGGCCATGGCATTTGCCAATTCCACTGCCTACGTCAACGGCGACTATATCCTGATTGACGCGCCGGAAATTGCCTTTGCACTGCTCCAGAGCCAGGAACAGCGAAATCGAATGCGAGAGGCCATCCAGCAGGTGACGGGCCGAATCTACAAGCTGGGCCCTTACCGCCGGGCAGAGGAGGACGGGGAAAGCGACCCGTTGGAGGAATTGACCCGCCGGGCAAAGGAATCTGGCATTGACGTACAGGAAGAAAGCCCTCAAGAGAACGATTCGTCTGAGGACGAGGATCCCATCATCCCGTTTTGAAACGGGAAAGAATAAGGAAAGGACGAGAAGCATATGAAAGCTAGACTACCCCAGGGCTACGGAGGCGGCGGAGCGTCCAATCTCCAGCAGCTTGCCAAGCAGGCCCAGAAAATGCAGGAGCAGATCGCTGAAATCACTGCGGAGTTGGAGGAAAAGGAATATTCTGCCACTTCCGGCGGCGACGCGGTGAAGGCCACCGTTACCGGCAAACTGGAAGTGAAAAGCGTGGAGATCCAGCCGGAGGTCATCGATCCGGAGGACGCGGAAATGCTGGGCGATCTGGTGACTGCCGCTGTCAATGAAGCCCTTCGTGCCGCCAATCAGGAAAAAGAGGAAAAGATGGCTGCCGTATCCGGCGGACTGCCGGGCGTGCCGGGGCTGTTCTGATGGCGGGGTATCATGTGCCCCCGCTGGAGGGGCTGGTGGAAAAATTTGAAAGCCTGCCGGGCATCGGTCACAAAAATGCCCAGCGCCTTGCTTACCACATCTTGGATTTATCCAAAGAGGACGCGGAAAGCTTTGCCGCCGCCATTGTGGAGGCTCACGAAAAGATTCACTACTGCTCTGTGTGCTGTAATCTGACCGACAGCGAGCTTTGCCCCGTCTGCCGGAACGACGGGCGGGACAAGTCCGTCATCTGCGTGGTGGAGGAGCCTAAGGACGTGTTTGCCTTGGAGCGGGCGGGAGAATACCATGCCCAGTACCATGTGCTGCATGGGGCCATTTCCCCGCTGTCCGGCGTGGGACCGGAGCAGCTCCACATCAAGGAGCTGCTCAGCCGCATTGACGGCACGGTGCAGGAGGTCATCATGGCCACCAATCCCACCGTGGAGGGAGAAGCCACCGCCATGTACTTATCCCGGCTCTTAAAGCCTCTGGGCGTGAAAGTGACCCGCCTGGCCTACGGCATTCCCGTGGGCGGCGATTTGGAATACGCCGACGAGGTGACGCTGCAGCGGGCCATGGAGGGCCGGCAGGAGTTGTAAGATTTGTAGGATATTTTGACGGAAGGAGGGCAGGTATGGCAGGAAAATCCAATTTGAAAACCATTGCGCAGAATAAGAAAGCGTACCACGATTATTTCGTGGAGGAGAGCTTTGAAGCGGGCATCGAGCTGGTGGGGACAGAGGTAAAATCCCTCCGGCAGGGCAGGGCAAATTTGAAGGACGCCTGGTGCTCTGTGGTAAACGGCGAAATGATGCTCAACGGCTGCCACATCAGCCCTTACGATTTCGGAAACATCTTTAACAGGGACCCCATGCGGGTCCGCCGCCTGCTCATGCATAAGCGGGAAATTCTGCGGTTGTACGGCGTTGTCAAGCAGCAGGGATATTCGCTGATTCCCCTGTCCCTATACTTCAAGGATTCCCGTGTCAAGGTGCAGGTGGGACTGTGCAAGGGCAAAAAGAATTACGACAAGCGGGAGGATATAGCCAAGCGAGACGCCCAGCGGAACATCGAGCGGGAGCTGAAGGAGCGCAACCGCGCCGGATGATTTTTTCGCAGGGACAGAAACGCTTTGACAAATTTTGCAAACGGTCGGTGAGACAATCAGTAAAGCATAGGTGTGGAAGAAATTCCATGATTTGTTCAAACGATAAGTGAGAGAGCCAAAAAATAAGGGGGTGAACAAAGGCAACGATTTGCAAAACCAAGGTCGAGATCAGTGAAAAAATATGGGGATGTAAAGGTTTCGACGGGGAAGGCGATCCCTGGTAAGCGAGCCGCAGTGCGGAACTGCGTTAAAATCCGCAAACCTTAAAATTAAACGACAACAATACTGTTGCTGTTGCTGCTTAATTAAGCAGCCGTTCTTGCCCGAAGTACCGCGGTCGGGACAAGAGCGTCGATGAGCGGTGAACGTGAGCAAGAGCGCCGCCTTTCGCCTTGCCATGAACCCAAAAGGCTACCGAAACCCGGAGCCAGCTTTTGAGCGCCGGGCGGGGGAATCCCAAACCAAAAGCTACGCTCGTAGAAAGCCCCGGTGACCCTTTTTCGGACGCGAGTTCGATTCTCGCCATCTCCACCATGGTTGTGACACAATATGGATGTCACCCAGCAAAAACCGCACTACGGTGCGGTTTTTTGCTGCCCAAAAAGTCAAATTCTCAAGGAAGGGGCAGATTGGTGGCTAAAAAACTATGGACGCCTACCGGAATATTATATTTCAGAAGATGAATTGATAAAATTAGGTTGGACAGCGGGTAAAAAGCCCGATAAATTTGCGCCAGGTTTTATGGTAACGAAAGGAATTTTAAACAACAGGGATGGACATTTACCTGAAAGCCTTGGTAGAATGTGGTATGAGGCAGATATCAATTACTATCAGGGTCGGCGAAACGGCCATCGACTTCTTTGGTCAAACGATGGATGGATCTTTGTAACATACGATCATTATCTGACTTTTATGGAAATCATTTAAGGAGACGTTGCTATGGAACGCAAAAAGACAATAATTTTAGACATAACAAAATGCAAGTATTTGGGTGAAATTCATCAGAGAATAAAAAAAGCCTTTGGTTTCCCGGATTTTTACGGAGAAAATTGGAGCGCCTTTGAGGATCTGCTTTGGAGCGAGTGTGATGCAGACCGAGTGATTGTCATGGGAGAAAACTTCGTGGCGAAGAATCTTCAGCCCAGTGTAGAAGTCATGAAAAAAATACTTTATGAATGGAAAGCTCATCGCCAAAAATACGGTCAAAAGGTGGAGATAGAAGTAGAAGATTAAAGACGGGAATAGGCGTCCTCGCAGGAAATGTTATCTCTACTCATGCGATTTTGGCATGGATTCATTTGTAAAGAAAGGTAAAGCAATGATATCATTTTTGTGGTAGACACACATGTCGCGGCAAGTCCTTGTGACTTGCCGCATTTTCATGCGAAAATGCGGCTTCGTCGTTCGGACTGCCGGTCCTACCGTCCACAACCAAAAGCATAGATTCCGGGAACATATGTTTGACAAAAGAAAGAAAATATGCTACAATATGGCAGCAATTTGGTGGATGGGAGGAAGCATAAATGAATAGAGAATGGTCGGAGCTGAATAAGGCCATGCAGGAAAAACTGCGGAGAGAAAGCACCTTTGCGGAGGGGCTGGACGATCTGTTTACATTGCGGAAACAACTGATGGAGATGCTGGATTCTTTTGAGACGGAGCTGAGCAGGGAGGACTTCAGCGCCATGCCGTTTCCCAATGCCAAGGGATATCATTGCAAGACCATTGCTTATTCGATCTGGCACATTTTCCGGATCGAGGACATTGTGGCGCACACCTTGATCCGGGGGGATGAACAGGTCTTTTTCGGAGGAAACTATCAGAAGCGTATGGGTGCGCCCATCATGACAACGGGAAACGAACTGGTGGGGTCGGAGATTGCAGAGTTTTCCGAAAAACTGAACCTGCAGGAGCTGTATTCCTACATCAAAGAGGTGAAGGACAGCACAGAAAAAATAATACGGGAGCTGCCCTATGGCGGATTGAAGAAAAAAATCCCGGGAGAGCGAAAAGAAGCCCTGCTGGCTTTGGGCGCGGTGAGCACAGACGAAAGTGCCGCCTGGCTCGTTGACTATTGGTGCCGCAAGGATATTGAGGGCCTGATCAGAATGCCCCTTTCCCGGCATTGGATCATGCATACGGAAGCCTGCCTGCGGATCAAAAGCGGGTTAAAATAGACCTTGTGAAAACACTTTTTGAAACGGTTGACAAAAGTGGCTAGGTTCCGATCCGTTTTCAGTCGACAGGAAATGTATGAAGGTCGCAAACCTGTGAATACTATCCTAAAAAGGAGGGTTTTCCATGATAGAGCCTGATACTATTAAACTGCTTCGGGAGTGCGACGCCGGGATCAAGATGGGCGTCAAATCCATCGACGACGTTTTGGACCATGTCAAAAGCAACCGGTTGCTGGAACTGCTGCAGACCTGCCGGGACAGACACGAGGAGTTGGACCGGGACCTGCAGCAACTGCTGGATCAATACGGAGACGAGGGCAAGGACCCCAGTTTCATGGCGGAAAAAATGGCGGCCATGAAAACCGGCATGAAGCTGGGCATGAACGACGGGGACGGCACCGTTGCCGACCTCATGACAGACGGGTGCAACATGGGCGTAAAGTCGCTGAGCCGCTATCTGAATCAATACGCGGCTGCGGATGAGGCGTCAAAGAACATCACAAAAAAGCTGATCGAGCTGGAAAGCCGGCTGGCGGTGGACTTGAGAGATTATCTTTGATTCCCCGTTTCTGCCGCGCTAAAGAACAAAACCCATCAAAAAGCCCTTGCCGGAGTCCCGGCAGGGGCTTTTGCTTTTCGCTCTCATTTCTTCCCCCCGCCTTCTCGGCCCTGCCGGCCTAAGGGGCAGTTGACGAAAGGACGGAGCGCAGGTAAAATAGGACAGGGATAGAAGGAGTTTTGTGAAAGGTTAAGAGGGGGGAAGTTGAGAATGTGGCTGATCATGGCGTGTTTGTCGGCGGTTTTCGCGGGACTGACGGCCATTCTTGCGAAATGCGGGATCAAAAAGACGGATTCCGATGTGGCTACGGCGCTGCGCACCGGTGTGGTATTGATTTTTTCCTGGGTGATGGTACTTGTAGTGGGCTCCGCCGGAACGATCACGGAGATCGACGGGAAATCCCTGCTGTTTCTGATCCTGTCCGGACTGGCTACCGGGGCGTCCTGGATCTGCTACTTCAAGGCGCTGTCCATGGGAGATGTGAACAAGGTAGCGCCCATCGACAAATCCAGCACGATTTTGACGGTGCTGCTGGCCATTCTCCTGTTCGGGGAGACGGCCAATCTCATGGTGAAGCTGATCGGCACGCTGATCCTTGCTGTCGGCATTTTCCTGATGATCGAAAAGCGGGAAACTGTCGGGAAGAGCAAGGGGAATAGCTGGTTTCTCTACGCCGTTCTTTCCGCCGTATTTGCCGCTTTGACCTCCATTCTTGCCAAGGTGGGCATTTCCGGGGTGGAATCGAACCTGGGCACTGCCATCCGCACAGGGGTGGTGCTCCTTATGGCTTGGGTCATCGTGTTCGCCAGAGGAAAGCAGACCCAGCTCAAAACGCTGGACAAAAGGGAGCTTGGTTTCATCTCTCTTTCCGGGTTGGCCACAGGCGCATCCTGGCTGTGCTATTACTATGCCATTCAAAACGGCGTAGTCAGCGTGGTGGTGCCTATCGACAAGCTCAGCATTGTGGTGACGGTGCTGTTCTCCTATCTTGTATTCAAGGAGAAGCTGACGAAAAAAGCTTTTTGCGGCCTTTGCCTGATGGTGGCGGGAACGCTCCTGATGGCGATTTGGGCATAGAAATAATCCATCATAAAATAAAGCGAAACCCTGCACCGGAAGTGGTACAGGGTTTTTTCATTTCTGCAAAATGTAGGTATCGATGGCTTTGGCCACGCCGTCCTTGTCGTGAGCGCAGGTGATGTGCTTTGCGGCGGCCAGGGCTTCCGGTGCGCCGTCCGCCACGGCGGCGGAGCACCCGGCGACTTCCAGCATGGACACATCGTTGCCGTTATCCCCGATGGCCATAAGTTCCTCCCGGGAGAGCTGCAGCCGTTCCGCCAGCGCCAGCAGAGTTGCGCCCTTGTGGGCTTTGGCGTCGTTGATCTCCAGATTGTCCGGGAGAGAGGAGGTCAATCTCAATCCGCCCAATTTTTCCAGCCGCTGCCAGATTTCCTGCCGGATTTCTCTCTGCAAAAAGGGAAGATTGATCTTTTCCGGGCACAGCCCGGTTTCCCTGAGATGGGCGTTGAAATCCTCAATAAAGGTGTATTCCTTGCCCCGGACAAAGAACATTTTGACCTCCGGAATGGCAAAGAAGCTCTGGGCCTGTTCCGGGAAATCCCGCCGGGTGATGGCGCTGCCGTCCCTGTAATATTCGATGTAAACGTCATATTCGTCGAGAATCGCCTGGACCCGCAGCGCCTTTTCGTTAGGGATAAGGCTCTGGTACACGGCTTCGCCCGACTGTAAATCGTACACCGCTGCACCGTTGGACGTGATGGCGTACCGCACCCCGGGCAGCTCACAGATTTCCGGCGGCAGGAAAGAAAGCATCCGTCCGGTGCAGGGGACCAGCTCCACGCCCTGCTCCGCCGCCGCCAGCAGCGCTCGGCGGTTTTCCCTTGACAGACGCTGATGCTCTATGATGGTGGTGCCGTCCAAATCAAATGCCAGTAGTTTTATCATTGCCTTTATCCTTTCTCTCTCTTT
>JAFLRP010000199.1 GCA_022511515.1 Acutalibacter sp. | reverse complement strand
AGCATCGGCGGAGGTCCTCAAACAGTAATCTTGACAGAAGGCGTGTCTAAAATTGGAAATGGTGCATTTGACGGTTGTCCTAACTTAAGGTATCTTTATATCCCCAAAAGCCTGAAAGATTTTAATGAAGATTCCTTGGATTGGTACTGGTTAAAAGAAATTTGGTATGCCGGATCGGAAAGCGACTGGTTGATGTTGAACCCTCAATCGTTAGGACTTTGGGAAAAGGTCATTATCCATTTTGCAGAGACGTATTCTGCTCAGTTGAGTTTTTCCGACGTCTCGTCCAGCGCATATTATTACGATGCCGTGAAGTGGGCGGTGGCAAACGATATCACCAGCGGTACGGATAAGACCCATTTCAGCCCCGATGCGGGCTGCACCCGGGCGCAGGCGGTCACATTCCTGTGGCGTGCCGCCGGAAAGCCAGAGCCCCAGAGCACGACCTCGGCTTTTATCGACGTAAAGGCAGGGTCATATTACGAAAAGGCCGTCCAGTGGGCAGTGGAACAGAAAATCGTTTCCGGCACCAGCGCTACCACATTCAGTCCGGATACCACCTGCACTCGAGCGCAGATCGTCACGTTCCTGTGGCGAAAAGAGGGATCTCCGAAAGTATCGGGCGGCTCGTTTAGCGACGTGCCGGAAGAAGCATATTATACCGATGCGGTGAAATGGGCAGTGGCAAACGGCATTACCCGCGGCACGGATAAGACCCATTTCAGCCCCAATAACAAGTGCACCCGTGGACAGATCGTTTCGTTCCTGTATCGGTACGGCAAGTAAGTCACAGAACGCTTTTAAAAATTCCCCACCCTTGCGGGCGGGGAATTTTTGCGTCTTCTCCCAAAAAATACTTTATCCTCGCCTCTAATTGTGCTATACTATAAACTGGGTTGATATGGAAACATTTTTTGCATAGAAAGTATCACAATTTCAATTTGCGCGATATCTCTGCGGCCGGGTCGGTCAGTTTCGTTTTTGGAAAGCTGGCTTCACGGTTTCCTTGCCGCGGGGCGCGGACGGAGGACGCATATGGACAGGATCAAGCAAAAGGACAGCGGCGGCTGGCGGAATAATTATTTTCTGAAGGCCTTCTTTCTGGGCATGGGACTTTCCCTCCTGATCTTTCTCCCCTTTATGGTGGCGGACGGCGGGCGGTTCCTGTTTTACGGGGATTTCAACGTGCAGCAGGTACCCTTCTACCGGCTGGCTCACGATGCTATCCGCGCCGGGGAATGGGGCTGGAATTACCGCACCGACCTGGGCGCGAACTTTATCGGCTCCTATTCCTTCTATCTGCTGGGCAGCCCCTTTTTCTGGCTGACGATCCCCTTCCCCTCTGAGTGGCTGCAATTCATGATGGGCCCCTTATTCATTCTGAAATTCTCCTGTGCTTCCCTCACGGGCTACATCTACATCCACCGGTACACGAAAAACCGGGAAAGCGCTTTGATCGGCGCAGTGATGTACGCCTTTTCCGGGTTCTCCATCTACAATATTTTCTTCAATCACTTCCACGAGGCCATCGTCCTGTTCCCCCTGCTGCTGGCGGCGCTGGATGAATACATGGCAAACCGCCGCCGGGGGCTGTTCGCTTTGGCGGTGGCGTTCTGCTGCCTGACGAATTACTACTTCTTCGTGGGGCAGGTCACTTTTACGCTTGTCTACTTCTTCGTGCGGCTGCTGTGCAAGAGCTGGCGCATCAGCCTCCGGGATTTTCTCCTGCTGGCACTGGAGGCCGTGCTGGGACTGGGCCTTTCCTGCGTTCTGCTGGTGCCTTCTGTCCTGGCGGTGATCCAGAACAGCCGGACATCCAACTTTATCAACGGCTGGAACGCTTTGCTCTACAACAGAAATCAGCGGTATCTCCACATCATCGAGTGCTTCTTCTTCCCGCCGGACCTGCCTGCTCGGCCCAATTTCACACCGGATTCGGAATCCAAGTGGGCATCCCTCGGAGCATGGCTGCCGCTGTTCAGCATGAGCGGCGTCATCGGCTGGCTGCAGCTACGGAGAAAGCATTGGCTGAAAAAGCTTTTGTGGGTGTTGTTCGTCATGGCCCTTGTTCCCGGATTGAACTCCGCTTTCCAGATGATGAACAGCGCCTACTACGCCCGCTGGTTCTACACCCTCACTCTGATAATGTCGTTGGCCACTGTGCTGGCCCTGGAAAACGAGCGCACCGACTGGAAGCGCGCCATCACCTGGACCATGGTGATCACTCTGACCATTTCCTTTACCATCGGGCTCATGCCCCGGGCGGAAACAACAGACAACAAAAAGGTCTGGAACTTCGGGCTGGAGCAATACCCCACCCGGTTCTGGTCCTATACCGCCATCTCCATGTTGTCGCTGGCGGCGCTGATCTATGTGTTCCTGTTCTGCCGCAAAAACAAAAAAGTCTTTTATCGGGGGCTGACCCTTGCCCTCTCCCTCATCACGGTGTTTTACTCCATCTTCTTCGTCACTCTGGGCAAGACCCAGTCCGACTACACCTGGGACCACCTGATCCCCTATTCTTTAAACGGCGGCAAGGACATCGACCTGCCGGACCTGCAGGAAAGCCGGTCGGATTTTTACGAATCCATTGACAACGCCGGCATGTTCTGGGAAATCCCCACCATTCAGGCATTCCACAGCATCGTGCCCGGCTCGGTCATGGAATTCTACGAGTCCATCGATGTGACCCGGGATGTGGCCTCCCGGCCGGACACCGATCATTATGCCCTGCGGGGACTGACCTCCGTCCACTGGTTGTTTGATGACGACCACGACAGCACCTACTTTGCCGGCGAGGAAAGCACCGACCCCGCCATGCCCGGCTGGGTCTATTACGGCAACGCCAACGGCTTTGACATCTGGGAAAACCAGTACTATATCCCCATGGGATTTTCCTACAATTACTACGTCACCCGAAGTGAGTACAACAGCAGGACGGAATCCCTGCGGGAAAAGACCATGCTTCGGGCCATCGTACTGGAGGACGAGGACTGCGGCGATTTTGTTTCCATGCTGCAGGAGCTGCCGGAGGACAATCGGCAATTCACCGAGGAAACCTATCTCCAGGACTGTGAGGACCGGGCAAAAACCGCTTGCTCCTCTTTCCGGTACACCTCTTCGGGCTTTACTGCGGAGATGAACACCGTCCGGGAATCCGTTCTGTTTTTCAGCGTGCCCTATGAGCCGGGCTGGTCTGCCAAGGTAAACGGCGAGGAAGCGAAAATTTACCGGGTCAACGTGGGCTTCATGGCGGTAAAGGTGCCTCCGGGACAAAAGGTCTCTATCGAATTCACCTACCGAACACCGGGCTTGCTCACGGGCTTCCTGATCACGTTGATCTCTCTGCTGCTGTGGATCGCCTATCTGGTGTTGATGCGCCGCATGAAGAATCGCGCGCCGGCAGTTCGTGCGGTGCGGGGGTCTTTCCGGGCCGGAAATTTTGGGGACTACGCCAAGGCGAGAAACGCCAGCTTCCTCCGCCCCGGAGCGCTGGTTCCCCATTTCCGTCAACCCACTGTGATACCGGAGGAGCCAAGCTTGCCGGAAGAAGCTGAGGAAATCCTCGGGGAAGCTCCGGAAGCACCCGAAGAAATTCCGGAAGCGCCGGAGGAAACTTCCTTGCCGACAGAAGGCGCTTCCCGTGATGAAGAAAACCCGGAGATTGAGGAAATTACGCCGGAACCTGAGGAGGAATGACCGTGACGCCCACCGTGTATTTCGTGATTCCCTGCTACAACGAAGAGGAGGTCCTTCCTGAAACGGTCCGCCGTCTGACGGACAAGCTTCACGCTATGCAGGAGCAATCGCTGGCAAGCAGTGACAGCCGCATTCTGCTGGTGGATGACGGCAGCAAGGACAAGACCTGGGACATCATTTCCCGGCTCCACGGGGATGATTCCGCCGTGGAGGGAATAAAGCTCGCCCACAACAGGGGGCACCAGAACGCCCTGCTCTGCGGGCTGATGACCGCCATGGAATCCTGTGACTGCGCCATCAGTCTGGACGCCGATTTGCAGGACGACATCGAGGTGCTGGACGAGTTCGTCCAAAAATATCTGGACGGCTGCGACGTGGTGTACGGCGTGCGAAACAAGAGGGACACGGACACCGTGTTCAAGCGCACCACCGCCGTGGGCTTTTACAAAGTCATGAAGCTGCTGGGCGTGGACGTGGTGTTCAATCACGCGGATTACCGCCTGATGAGCAAACGGGCGTTGGAGGGGCTTTCGGAATACGGAGAGGTCAATCTGTTCCTCCGGGGTATCGTTCCCCTCATCGGATACCGCAGCGACTACGTGACTTACGACCGGCACGAACGCTTTGCCGGGGAATCCAAATACCCCCTGAAAAAGATGATTTCTTTCGCGCTGGACGGCATCACCAGCTTCAGCGTGAAACCCTTAAAGCTCATTTCCAATCTGGGCATTTTGATTTCCGTCCTCAGCGTGTTCGGGCTGCTCTATGCCCTGATTTCCTACTTCGCCGGCTGGGCGGTGTCCGGCTGGACCGCCATCGTCTGCTCCATCTGGCTTTTGGGAGGCTTGCAAATGCTCTGTCTCGGCGTGGTGGGCGGCTACATCGGGAAAATTTACAGCGAAGTAAAAGCTCGGCCAAGATACAGAATTGAGGAACATTTGAAACACAAGTAAAAGGACGGCAAGCGCCGTCCTTTCTTTTTGTCCAACATCTAGTATCTAGCATCTAACATTCGGCAGCTTGGCAAGGCTCTTTTGGAGTTCCTCGTCGGTGGGAATGGTGTCGGTCATTTGGCCGTCGTTATACTTCTCATAGGCGGTCATGTCGAAGTACCCCGTGCCGGTGAGGCCGAAGACAATGGTCTTCTCTTCCCCGGTCTCCTTGCATTTCAGCGCCTCGTCGATGGCGGCGCGGATGGCATGGCTGGATTCGGGAGCGGGCAGCGTGCCCTCCACTCGGGCGAACAGCTCCGCTGCTTCAAACACGGAGGTCTGCTCCACGGCGATAGCTTCCATCAGGCCGTCGGCGTACAACTGAGACAGAACGGAACTCATGCCGTGATACCGCAGTCCGCCGGCGTGGTTGGCGGAGGGGATAAAACCGCTGCCCAGGGTGTACATTTTCGCCAGCGGACACACCATGCCGGTGTCGCAGAAATCGTAGGCAAATTTTCCTCTGGTAAAAGAGGGGCAGGAGGCGGGTTCTACGGCGATAAAGCGGTAATCCGCTTTGCCCTGAATCTTTTCGCCCATAAAGGGAGCGATCAGGCCGCCCAGATTGGAGCCGCCGCCGGCACAGCCGATGATGATATCGGGCTTGATGCCGTACTTGTCCAGCGCCGCTTTCGTCTCCAATCCAATCACGGACTGGTGCAGCAGCACCTGATTGAGCACTGAGCCCAGCACATAGCGGTAACCGGGAGTGGAAGTGGCGACCTCCACCGCTTCTGAAATGGCACAGCCCAGGCTGCCGGTGGTGCCGGGGAAGTCCTGCAAAATTTTCTTGCCGATTTGGGTCTTTTCCGAGGGGGACGGCGTCACGTCTGCGCCGTAAGTGCGCATGACTTCCCGGCGGAAGGGCTTCTGCTCATAGGAGACTTTCACCATGAACACTTTGCAGTCCAGATCGAAATAGGAACAGGCCATGGAAAGGGCAGTGCCCCATTGCCCTGCGCCGGTCTCGGTGGTCACGCCGGCGAGTCCCTGCTTCTTGGCGTAATAGGCCTGGGCAATGGCGGAATTCAGCTTGTGGGAGCCGGAAGTGTTGTTGCCCTCGAATTTGTAGTAGATTTTCGCCGGAGTATCCAACGCCTTTTCCAGAAAATAGGCGCGGACTAAAGGCGAGGGACGGTACATTTTGTAAAACTGCCGAATTTCCTCGGGGATCTCAAAAAACCGAGTGTCGTTGTCCAGCTCCTGCCGCACCAGATCGTCACAGAATACGGGGGTCAGCTCCTCAAAGGTCATGGGCTGATGGGTGCCGGGATTCAGGAGCGGGGCAGGCTTGTTCTTCATATCCGCCCGGAGATTGTACCATGCTGTGGGCATTTCGCTTTCGTCCAAATAAATTTTGTAGGGGATTTTCTGTTCTGCCATGTTTGTCAGTTCCTTTCCGCGAATTTGTTAGAAAAAAAGGCACTTGTCCCAATTCCTTAGGACAAATGCCTTGGGCAGCGGGAGCTGCCCTTTGCACCTGCGGTGCCACCTAATTTGTAAGATCGTTCCATTAAGAAAAATCCTACCCCTCATCGCGTACAATTCATACGCTAGCTGCTGTAACGGTCAGCCTCCGTCCTTCCTAACGCAGAGAGCTTTTGCGGGACCCGCCAAAATTCCGGCGTGCCGCGCCCCCTGCCTCAGTCAGCCCTCACAGGTCCATTCCCGCTTCGCTGCACCGCCGCGATTCCACCCTCCGCGGCTCTCTGATGATACAGACCTGAAACGGTACTACTCCTGCTCACAGGTGTATTGGTATTCTGATTTGTGGCTCAGTATAGCACAGCGGATTTTGGCTGTCAAGGGATTTTTGCAAAATAGTTTTGTGAAATTGCATTATTTGCAAAAAAGGAAAGCAGATTTCTCTGCTTTCCCCTTTTTTCTGCATAATTCGTTTCCAGATTCTGCAAAATCCGCTTACTTCTTTTCAGCGGGCTTTTCTTCCTTCTTCACAGGAGCGGCAGCTTTCTTGGCCGCGGCCTTCTTGGCGGGAGCGGCTTTCTTGGCGGCAGGTTTCTTGGCCGCAGGCTTCTTAGCGGGAGCTTTTTCCGCCTTCCCGGAGACCGCTTTAGCGGACTCCTGCGGGGCGGCAGGTTTTTCAGCGGGAGCTGCTTCCTTAGCCGGAGCGGCCTTTTTCGCAGGAGCCTTCTTCGCGGCAGGCTTTTTTGCTGCCTTTTTCGCGGGCTTCTCAGGCGGGACCAGTTTCCACTGCTGGCCGACGCCGTCCACATCGTCCCAAAGCTGGGCAGGAGCGCCTTCTTCGTCGCTCATATCGGCAATGTCCAGCACCTTGCCGGAGCGGACATTCACCAGTTTCTTATAGGTGGCGGTGACATTCGCGACCTGCCACAACTGACTTTCGCCCTTCACGTCGTCCCAGATCTGTGCCCGGGTGCCGTTTTCCGTACCCTCGACCATGACGTCCAGCACTTTGCCGCTGGCCTTGTTTACGATCTTCGCGCCCTTCTTTCCCTCTACAATGCGCCACAACTGAGCGTCACTGCCGGTGAGGACAGCCTGCTCTACGGCGTGCCCGTTGTCCAGTCCGGAAGCCTGCAGAGCCTTCTTTGTTCTGCGGTTTACGATCATTACGGTTGTTGTCTTTTTCGCTGCCATCTCAAATCATCCTTTCCTGACGGAATATCTTTTTCTATTTTGCATTGGTAACAGTATACTCATAAATATGCCCACTGTCAAGGCAAAAATGGCGATTCTCTGCGAAAAAACGGTATTTTTTCTAAAAAGCGGGGCAAAAAATTAAGCAAACTGAAAGGAAAAGATACTTGGAAAAACGGTCTTGTTGGTATATACTGATATGCAGGAAATAAGTTTGATTTTTCTCATAGAATTTCTGAAAAGGAGGGATCTGCCTTGTCGCAAAGGAGAAACCGGAACACGCCGGAAACCCGGCAGCGCACGGAGCGCACCCGGCAGGTGGAGCGTTTCCGTCCCGACCCCGGCGAGGGGCTCTCTGCCCATCAGGTGCAGACGCGGATCCAGCAGGGACTGTGCAATGAAGATTCCGGCATCAAGACAAAAACTGAAGGGCAAATCATTCGGGAAAATATTTTTACTTTCTTCAATCTCCTAAACTTTGCTCTGGCTGCCGCTGTGATTCTGGTAGGGTCTCCCCGAAACGCACTGTTTCTGGGCGTGATCGTCTCCAATATCGTCATCGGTTCGTTTCAGGGCATTCGTGCCAAACACACCATCGACAAGCTGTCCCTCATCTCTTCTCCCAAGGCCAGAGTGCTGCGGGACGGCAGGCAGAAAACCATTCCGGTACAGGAAATTGTTTTAGACGACATTATCCTGCTTTCCGCAGGCAATCAAATTTGTTCCGACGCCGTGGTGGCGGATGGAGAATGTGAGGTCAATGAATCTCTTATCACCGGCGAATCCGACCCCATTCTCAAACGGCAGGGAGATTCACTTCTCTCCGGCAGCTTTGTGGTCAGCGGAACGTGCTTTGCCCAGGTGGAGCATGTGGGCGCGGATAACTACGCCAGCCGCATTGCGGGCGACGCTAAATACATCAAAAAGCGGAGCTCGGAGATCATGGATTCCATCGATCTGATCGTCAAGATCATTGCCTTTGCCATTGTTCCCATCGGGGCGCTGCTGTTCTGGAAACAATTCTTTGTGCTGCACGACACGTTCCAGAATTCCGTGGTCAGCACCACCGCCGCCGTGGTGGGCATGATCCCGGAAGGACTGGTGCTCCTCATCAGCTTGGCCTTTGCCGTCAGCGTGCTCAAACTTTCCGCCCGGAAGACACTGGTGCAGGATATGTACTGCGTGGAGACTTTGGCCCGGGTGGACACCCTCTGTTTAGATAAGACGGGAACCATCACCGAGGGCACCATGCAGGTGGATTCCCTCTTGCCCTTCGAGGGCGTTTCCGAGGAGGAAATGTCCGACGCTCTTACGGCCCTGGTCACCAATCTCTCCGATGACAATCCCACCTTTTTGGCCTTACGGGACAGGTTCCCTATGGAAAGCCCCTGGCACGCCACGGATATTGTGCCTTTCTCTTCCGCCCGGAAGTGGAGCGGGGCATTCTTCCCCGGTAAGGGAACCTTTGTCATGGGCGCGGGGGAATTCGTTCTGGGCGAGGATTTCAGCGCCATTGAAGAGCAGGTGGAGGAATACTCCTCCAAAGGGCAGCGGGTGCTGCTGCTGGCTCATTCCCAAGAGGGCTTTTCCGGGAAAAACCTGCCCGAGATCATCGAGCCCATGGGACTGGTACTCATCAGCGATAAAATCCGCCGGGAGGCCGCCCGCACTCTGCGGTACTTTGCAGACCAAGGCGTGGACCTGAAAGTGATCTCCGGCGACAACGCTGTCACCGTGGCCAATATCGCCCGCAAAGCCGGTCTGGAACACGCGGATAGCTATGTGGACGCCACCACGCTGGAAACGGAAGAAGATATCCGAAATGCCGTGCGCACCTACTCCGTGTTTGGCCGGGTCACTCCCCAGCAGAAACTGGCGTTTGTGAAGGCGCTGAAGGCGGACGGACACACCGTGGCCATGACCGGGGACGGCGTCAACGACGTGTTGGCGCTGAAAGAAGCGGATTGTTCCATCGCCATGGCTTCCGGCAGCGACGCCGCCCGCACCGTGTCCAATCTGGTGCTGTTAGATTCCAATTTCGCCTCCATGCCCTTAGTCGTGCAGGAGGGCAGGCGCTCCATCAACAATCTGCAGCGCTCCAGCTCTTTATTTTTAGTCAAGACCATCTTCTCCGCCCTCATCGGCGTGCTGTTCATTTTCCTGAATCACGCCTATCCCTTCGAGCCCATTCAGCAGACGCTGATCAGCTCCCTGACCATCGGCGTGCCCTCGTTCCTTTTGGCTTTAGAGCCCAACAAGGACCGACTGCAGGGGAAATTCATTTTCAATGTCTTCCGCATGTGCGTCCCCGCTGCCTTGACCATGACGGCAAACATTGTGACGCTGTGCGCCCTCAGCGGGCCGCTGGGGCTTTCCGCCGGAGAAATGTCCACGCTGGCGGTCATTGTCACCTCCCTGACCGGGTTCATCATGCTGTTTAAGGTCTGCACGCCTTTTAACGGCCTCAGAAGCTTCCTGTTCGGCGGACTGCTGTCCGTGTTCTTAGCGGCTCTGCTGTTCTTAGGAGATTTCTTCTCCCTGACGGAAGTGACCCTGCCCATGCTGATCGGTCTTGCCCCCCTCCTGATTCTGGCCATCACCCTGATGCTGGCGCTGCTCCACCTGGTGGATCACATTATCGCCAACTCCCAAAGCCCGCTGTATCCCTTCAAAAACAGAAACAAGCGGAAAGGCCGAAGAAAGCAATCCGGCGGCCATTCCCGCCATACCGCAAGATAGGGCGGGATATTGCACGGCAAATATTGATTTGGACAAAAAACCCCCGGCGGAAAAAATTTCCCGCCGGGGGTTTGGTTTTTTTCTCTTACTTTTTTAATCTTTTTCCTAAGGCCGCTGATGCTGTAATAATGGCAACCGCATCAAGAAAAAGCTGGAAGATATATCCTACCAAACGGGTTCTCAATTCCCTACAAAACTTTACAGCACGCAATACTGCTCCATATAGCCTTCCATAGCACGAACCAATTCCTTGTCAGCGCCGGAGTCGATCAGATATTCGTGAATATCCCGCACGGTAACAATGGGATGCACCTGAATGCCGAATTCCTCCTGCACCTCCATGATGGCGGTCTTTTTGGGGGTCTGCCCCACCTCGCAACGGTCCACGCTGATGAACATATGGGGCACCCTCACCTTGGCGCAAGACTGCAAAATGGGCATGGTCTCCCGCACGGCAGTTCCCGCCGTGATCACGTCCTCGATAATGAGAATCCGGTCGCCGTCCTGAGGCTGGTATCCAACGGTCGCGCCGCCCTCTCCGTGATCCTTCGCTTCCTTGCGGTTGAAGAAAAAGGGCTTATCGATACCGTGATCTACGGACAGCGCAATGGCACAAGCGGCGGCCAGCGGAATGCCCTTATAGGCCGGGCCGAACAGGGCTTCAAAATCCTCTCCTGCCGCTTCCCTGACAAGGGCCGCGTAATAGCTGCCCAGCTTTGAGAGCTGCGCCCCGGTTTTGTAATTCCCGGTATTCACGAAATACTGAGTGTTCCTGCCGCTTTTGGTGACGAAATTTCCGAACCGGAGCACCCCGGCGGACATCATGAACTCGATAAATTCTTTTTTCTTTGCTGTCAACATTTTTTCTTTTTCTCTCCTTATTTATTCTTCTTCCATCAGGGTCAAACCCGTGGTAAAGGTGATCCACATCCCGTCGCTTCTCGCCAAAACGGTCTTGTCCGTATCGGTCCGGTAAATGCTCGTCCCCAGCATGTTCAGCTTTTCCAACGTCTCCTCATGGGGGTGACCGTAGGAGTTGTCCTTCCCGCAGCTAATAACGGCGTACTCGGGGTCCACCGCTTTCAGGAATTTCGCTGAGGTGGAGGTCCGGGAGCCGTGGTGTCCGCATTTGAGCACGTCCGCCTCCACAGAGTATTCCCCTTTCAAAATCTTCGATTCGCTCTGCTTTTCCGCGTCCCCGGTAAAGAGGAACGAGGTATCGCCGTAGATGAGCCGGATCACGCCGGAATAGTTGTTCATCCCCTCCCACACGTCGTCGGCTTCGGGGGCCAGCACATGGAATTCCGCCCCCTCCGGGCAGGAAATTTCCGTGCCGCTGCGCAGGGGCACGGCGGTCAACTTCTTCTTCTCCAAGGCATTTAACAGCGCCTCGTAGGCGGAAGTAGTGGGAACCTGATCGTCCGGAATTCTGGGCATGTACACTGTGCCGATATCAAACCGCTGGACGATCCTCGCCATGCAGCCCATATGGTCGGTGTGGGGGTGACTGCAAATGAGGGCGTCGATCCGCTCCACGCCCAAACTGCGCAGGGCGTCGGTCAGACGGTCGGCGTATTCGTATTCTCCGGTGTCGATGAGGGCGCAAAAAACGCCGTCCCCGTCAGGGATGCGAATGAGCTCGCTGTCTCCCTGCCCCACGTCCAGAAAATAGACTTCCAGCTCCTCCGGCGGCTCCGTTTCCGCTGCGGCAGAGGGCCGTGCGCTGTCCGAACTTTCCGGGCGCGAGTATCGATCAAACACGCCCTGCTCTTCCGCCAAAATCAGCAGGAAGCAGGCAAATACCGCAATCAGCAGCCAGCCAAAGCTCTTTTCTCCCGCCCTTTTTCTTCGCTTTTTCATACCCTTCCCGTCCTTATTCCATTTCATAAAAATACAACGCAGTGCGTCAAAAAGCCTTTTGCCGTACTGCGCAGAATCCCCCCAAACTTTGAAAAAGCTTGGGGGAATTCACTGATTGAAACGCGAAAGACAACCCTGACGGTTTTCTTTCCCACTATCTTTCCCTCCGAACTCGCATGTTTGCGGGTTTTCCGACAGACTGAAACAGCACTCCTGTGCCGCATTTTTATTCCTCTTCCTCGCCGGATTTGTACAGATTGAACCGGAACAACTTGGATTCGTCCGATTCCCGCTCGCACATGACAAAGGCTTCCACGATTTTCCCGCCCTCGATCAGGCGGGTCAAACCCACTAACTGACACAGCTTGCTTTTCAGGTTCAGCCGGTCGCCGTCACGGGTCATCAGGTAGACTTCCCCCTCGCAGCCGTCTAAGACTTTCAGAAACGCGGGGACATCCACATCGTGCAGTTCCACCATTTTAGGAGACACAGGTACCCCTCCTCTTTCTGTGATACTTTATCTTATCATAAAGCCGTTCATTTGGCAATCCTTTTTGAACCCGCCGGAGCGACAATCTCTGCCATTTTTTGAAGGTGGTAAAGCGACGGGCTTCACGATCTTTTTATACCTTGCCCAGCACACGGCCTTGGCAGCGGAGATCGTCAAATTCCCGGATGGCAATGGGGGAATACTCCGGGTTCAGGGAAATGAGCTCCTTGTGCCCCAGCCTCTTCAAAAATCCCTCGCCGTTCAGGGCGAACACGCCGATCTCGCCCTCCCGCACAGAACCTTCCAGCCGCTCTACAAAGACGATGTCGCCGTCCCGGTAGGCGGGCTCCATGCTGTTGCCGTTGACCCGCACACAGTAGTGAGCGTTTTCCGGTACCCGTTCCGTGGGAATTTCCAACTTATTGGTGTAGTAGGTGTCCCCCATGGGCTCGCCCACGCCGGCGGAAACCGCCAGATCGTAGCAGTTGATATAGGTGATCCAGCCCTTTTGCTCCCGCTCCACAATGTGGGTCATGCGGTCATGCTCCGTGTCCAGCACGGCGTCTACCGCCCGCTTGCCGTACACGTCCAGCACCCGGTACTTTTTCAAATGCTCCAGTTCGGAGTCGCTGACCTCCCCGCTGACGGACACGGGCGTATCGTCCAAATCCGCCAGTCGGCAGCCCAGCGCCCGGCAGATGGCCTGCAGGGTCTCCAGCTTCGGATTCTGATTGATTCCCGCCGTGATTTTGTCCAGCGTGCTTTGGGTCACGCCGGAAAGCCGGGCCAGGTCGCCGTTTGTGAGTCCTTTTTCTTTTTTCAGTCGATTGATGATCTCCAGCCCCATGCTGACACCGCCATTTCCAGTTTTTGCTCTGCCTGTTTCTGCCCCCATTATATGCGCTTCCAAGAAAAAAGTCAAGCATAAAACTTCAATTTATTGAAATTTATTTTTCGATATCCCCTTGACAGCTTCAATTAAATGATATAAACTGAGAGTAGTGCTTCCTTAAAAGGAAGTTTTGAACAAAAGGAGCAGGAGTTTGATCTACGTTCAACCCCCGCAAAGTTTCCCTACGGGAAACTTTGCATGAAAAATGCAATTTTCAAAAGAAAGGAGGCTTTCGCGAAAGCGAAAGCAACGGTAAGGAGTATGAAAGAGAATTTTTCGAGCACTGATCAGAAAACCATCGGCGGGTGGGACGCCCCCTGTGAACCCATTGATTACAAAAAATTAGCGGAAAGCGCCCAGCAACAGTGCGATTCTCTGCGCAGCAGGTTGTCCGAGCTGAATCACAGCCCCTTGGAACGGGGAGAAACGGAGCTTTCCCGGCGCAGAACAGTGCGCATCCTTACCGATATGTATTACGAGCAGAAAAGCAATTTGAAGCTGTTTCAAAGGCGTGCAGCACCTCAAATGGGCAAGTCGGAAACAACGCAAAGAGCCGGGGAAGCAGAAACTGCTCCCCCGGCAAATTTGGCCTGCTTTAAAAAGAAAACCGCACAGACTAGCCTTTCCAGTCCATTACCTCCTGCAAAGTCGGAAGCGATGGCTGAGCGCCTGCTCGCGTCACTGACAAGCCGGATGCCTTTACAGAAAAGCAAACGGCCTGATCCGCGCTGTCTTCGGCAGCAAGACGGCAGGCCAGAGCGGCGGTAAAACAGTCTCCGGCAGCGGTGGTATCGACTACGTTTAGCCCTGTCAATGCCGGGAATTTTTTGATCGCCCCTGTCTCGTCCAGCAGCAGCGCGCCGTCCGCACCCAAGGTCACCAGCACGTTTTTTACCCCTTTTTCCCGCAGGACAGCAGCGGCGGCCGCCGGATCGCCGGCGGGCACACCGGCCAGCAGCGCCGCCTCCCCCTCATTGGGCTTGAGATAATCGATACAGGGATACAGGTCATCGGGGATATCAGTGCGGGCGGGGGCGGGGTCCAAAATCACCAGCTTGCACAGCTCTTTTGCCCGCTTGGCGGCATAGACTACCGTTTCCAGCGGGATCTCTAACTGGAGCACCAAAATGTCGCAGTCCCGCAGCACGTCGTCGTTTTCCTGCAAATAGCCAATGTCCACCGCCCGGTTGGCCCCCTGAACCACCACGATGTGGTTGTTCCCGGCAGGGTCTACACAGATAAAGGCGGAGCCGGTGGCTTCCTCTTTCACCCGCCGAATGCGGGAAATATCCACCCCGGCAGAGCGAAGACTTTCGCACAGCGCGGCTCCCGCGCCATCGTCCCCCACGGCCCCCAGCATGGTGACACTGCCCTCTAACTTCCCGGCGGCACAGGCCTGATTGGCCCCCTTCCCACCGGGCAGCATTTCAAACTTTTGGGTGAGCAGGGTCTCTCCCGTTTGGGGCATATGGGGTACATTCAGCACGTAGTCCATATTGATACTACCCACTACTGCGATCTTTTTCATAATTTATGCCTCTTTAATGATTTTAAAATTGTAAAGTTAGCTGGCTTGTCATTATTTTCCCGATATTCAGCGGAAAAACAGATTTTGCGGTAGACAAATATCCTCTTTTGGGACCTTTTTCCAATCGAAAAGGGGAATGAGTTCAGTCGGGGTAATAGGCTGGGGCATGTCTAAAAGACCGGCGAGGAACGCCAGCCGCCCCACGATATCCTCCCCGGAAAACCCACGCTCTTTCAGGGCGTCCAAACTCACGTCTCTGTCACGCTTGGACAATCTGCGCCCGTCCGGGGCGAGAAGCAGAGGCGTGTGGGCAAATTCCGGCACGGGAAAGTCCAGCAGACGGTACAGGTAAATCTGCCGGGGCGTGGAGGAAAGCAGATCTCTCCCCCGGACCACTTGGGTCACGCCCATGGCGGCGTCATCCGCCACCACCGCCAGTTGATAGGCAAAAATGCCGTCGGACCGGCGGAGAATGAAATCGCCGCAATCCCGTTCCAGATTTTGACTGATCTCTCCGTAGTGCCCGTCGGTGAAAGATACCATCTCAGCCGGGATCTTCAGCCGCAGGGCGGGGACACGGCTTTCTTGCAGTTTTTTCACTGTTTCCGAAGACAAATTCCGGCATTTTCCGGAATAGACGGGGTCGCCGTCTGAGGCATGAGGGGCATTGGCGGCGTGGAGCTCCGCTCTGGTGCAAAAGCAGGGATACACCAATCCCTGCTTTTTGAGTTTATTCAGGAGTTCTTCGTAATACGCGTCCCGATTACTCTGAAAATAATCTTGTCCGCCGACGGTGCCGCCCTCGTCCCAAAAGAGCCCTAAAAAACGCAGGTCTTCTTCCGCCTGCCGGACGTATTCCATCCGGCTGCGCTCTCTGTCCAGATCTTCAATGCGGAGAATGACCTTTCCGCCCTGCTGCTTGGCGGAAAGCCACGCAAGCAGAGAGCAGAACAGATTGCCCAAGTGCAGCTTTCCCGACGGCGAAGGAGCAAAACGCCCCACAGTGCTTTGCTCCGGCGCGAATCTGCCTACAACGCTTCCCATCAGCTTTCCGGAATCACGGGCAAGCCGGTGAGATATCTGCGCACCATGTCCAGCGCCTGAGAAGCGGCGCAATGACGGTGCCACTCCCGGCTTTTCGTGCGCCCGATGGGGGAACGCTTCGTCACCCAGGTGTTTTTCCCGTCGCTGAGAGCGATATAAATCAAACCCACCGGCTTTTCCGATGTGCCGCCGTCCGGGCCGGCAATGCCGGTAATGCCCACGCCGATATCACTGCAGGAGCGTTTGACAATCCCCTCCGCCATGGCTTTAGCGGTCTCTTCGCTGACTGCCCCGTGCTGTTCCAAAATCTCATGGGGCACAAACAAAAGGGCTTCTTTGGCTTCGTTGGCGTAGGTGACGCAGCCCATATGGAATACCTCGGATGACCCGGGAATATCGGTGATGCGCTTGGAGAGAAGTCCGCCGGTGCAGGATTCTGCTGTGGCCAGAGTCTTTCCGGCTTTTTTCAGTTCCATGACCACCAATTCTTCCAACGTTTCCACGTCCACGCTGTACACATAATCGCCGATGCGCCGCTTGATTTCATCGATCAAAGGCTGACACATTTCGTCAGCGGTTTTTTCATCTTTCGCTTTGGCGGTGACCCGCAGCAGGCACTCCCCCTCCTTGGCGTAGGGGGCAAGGGTGGGATTCTCCCCGTTCATCTTGTCGTCCATGATTTGGGCCACCGGGGCTTCGCCCTTGCCGTAGATGTGGACATTGTGGGACACGATGACGGATTCCTGCCCCCGCTTCAAATAGGGCACGGCGTAGTTTTTCAGCATGGGCTCAAGCTCTGAGGGAGGGCCCGGCAGCATGATGACCGTGCAGCCGTTTTCCGCCTGAAAGGCGCAGCCGGGAGCGGTGCCGTTGTCGTTCTGCAGCACCGTGCAGCCCTCCGGCAGCCAAGCCTGCTTTTCCTGATTTTTGGTGACGGAAGCAGCGTTGAAATACGTCTGAATTCTGCACAGGCTCTCCTCGTGGAGCACCAGCCTCTTTCCGGCAGCGGCGGCGGTGGTCTCTTTCGTCAGGTCGTCTGTGGTGGGCCCCAGCCCGCCGGTCATGATCAGTAAATCGCTACGGGAAATGGCAGTCTCCACCGCTTCCTTCAGCCGCTCCGGGTTGTCCCCCACCACAGAGGAATAGAGCAGGTTGATACCCAGCGCAGAAAGCTCCTGGGCTACAATGGCGGCATCGGTGTTCACCACCTGTCCCAGTAAAAGTTCCGTCCCAACGGAAATAATTTCAGCGTTCATATTTTATATTGCTTTCGCTAAAGCGAAAGCCTCCTTTCTTCGGGAATTATGGCTGGTTTTGCAAAGCAAAATTGTCGCCACTTTTATTCAAAAATTTCCCGTAGGGAAACTTCGCGGAAATTGACCGCAGGTCAAACTCCTGCGCCGACAAAACCGAGAGTTAAAATTCATTTTAACTCTTTTCCTCCAGCATAATCATATGGCGTGATATACAGCGTTTCCACTTGCTCCAACGATTCTTTCAACAGCGCTTCCCCATCGATGGCCTTCTCCGCCTGCTCCACGAAATGGAGAATGGGTCTGGTCCGGGGATGCTTGGGGGTGAAGATGGTGCAGCAGTCCTCATAGGGTTCGATGGAAATGTCGTAGGTATCGATTTGATAGGCTAGCTTCACGATCTCCGCCTTGTCTGAGCCGATCAGCGGCCGGAACACAGGCATGGCCGCCACGGCGTCGGTACAGGCAATGGCCTGAATGGTCTGGCTTGCCACCTGTCCCAGACTTTCCCCGGTGATCAGGGCGGCGCAGTCCTCGGCTTTGGCGATCTGTTCCGCTGCCCGGAGCATGAACCGCCGGAGGATCACAGTGTTCAAATCCTCCTGACAGTGATCCCGAATGGCCTCCTGCAGCTTCGTAAAGTTCACGGTGATCATCTTGATGCGCCCGGCGTATTCGCTGACCTTCCGGAGCAAGCGCACCACTTTTTCATGGGCAAGCTCGCTGGTGTAAGGGGGACTGGCAAAGTGGATGGCGGTGAGCTCTACGCCCCGTTTTGCCATGCACCAAGCGGCAACGGGACTGTCCAGCCCGCCGCTGATGAGCACGGCCGCTTTCCCGCCTGTCCCCACGGGAATTCCCCCTGCGCCGGGCTTGGAATCGGCATGGACGTAGGCGCAGGCCTCCCGAATTTCCACCCATACGGTGACGCCGGGGTGATGCACATCTACGCTCAGATGGGGGAAATGCTCCAAGAGATACCCGCCCACTTCATTGCAAATTTCCGGGGATTTGTAGGGGAACTTCTTGTCGCTGCGCTTGCATTCCACCTTGAAGGTGGAAACGCCTTCCAGCGTATCTTTCAAGTACTCCGCGGCCTTCTCGCAGACCTTCTGCAGGTCCTTTTCCGCCGCCCCCGCTCTGGTGTAACCCACCACGCCGAAGACTTTCGAGCAGCGCTCCTCCGCCAGATCCATGTCGGCGGTGTCATCTTTGGGCTCCACGTACACCGTGGACTGCAGAGAGGTCACGGTGAACTGCCCCGCCCCCTGCAGTCTCCGCCGGATGGTTTTCAGCAACACGTCTTCAAAGGCCCTG
This sequence comes from Acutalibacter sp., assembly GCA_022511515.1. Classification (GTDB taxonomy): domain Bacteria; phylum Bacillota; class Clostridia; order Oscillospirales; family Acutalibacteraceae; genus Acutalibacter. The sequence goes on along the minus strand of JAFLRP010000199.1, from coordinate 36,850 downwards.
CGGTTTAATCCTTTTAAGGCGACTTCCCCCAGTTTTAGCAAAATGACTTCTTTTTGCATCAGTTTTTCACTCCGCTTGCCAGCGGCGGGCTAACCGTGAAGCTGGTTTTCAAAAAAGAAAGCTGCTGACCCGACCGCAATTTTTCCATTATTTTATCATGCAGGCAGTTTCCCCGTCAAGACACGCAAAAATGGAGAAGCACCTTTGCTTCTCCATTTTCTATTTGACGAAGATCAACCATAAAACTTTGCAAAAAGCAGACCGCCGATCAGAATCACAAAAGAAGCTCCCAGCAGGACGACGGTTTCCAAATCGATGTTCCCTGCCGCCGGCTGGCTGTCGCCGTCAGCAAAATTTCTGCCCGGGAAATTTTCTTCGCCCCCGAATTTTCCTGTGAAATCGCCGTTGCCGAAGTTAAATCTGCCCGAAAAATCGCCGTCTTGAGGCATTTCTTCTCCGTCAGGTAGTTCGCCGGGCTGAAAATTGCCGTCCTGCATGCCCCCGCCGGGGAAGCCGCCCCTGCCGGGTCCCATGCCGCCGGGCATTTCTCCGTCAGGAGGAGTCCCGCCCCGTCCGCCGAACTGTTCCCCGTCCGGCAGATCAGGCGGGGTTCCGTCCATGGAGAATTGCTTTTCTTGAGATTCCTGCATTCCCTCGCCGACAGTCTCCCTGCCGCTTTCCGTGCCCTGCGCCTGCCCTGCCATGCCGCAAAAGCACAGCATCGTCAGAACCAGCGCCAGGGCTAGACAAAGCAGCCCAATTCGTTTTTGTTTTCTCATAATGATATTCCTCGTTCCTGCCCTTAACTCATATACTCCCCATTGTAGCTGACAAGAGCCACGGAGGTGACGCCGGGAATCCCGGACAGTCCGTTGACAAAGGAAGTGTCGTTATCTCTGAGCCGCACTTCAAAATTCAGCTCAATGCGGCCGGGGATCACGGTCTTACTCTTGATTTCCTGCTTCTCCACAGCGGACATCAGGAACTGCCCCACCGCCTGCTCCGTCTGGGGATTGTCGCAGGTCACCATGGCGATATAGGAACGGGTGTTGGTCTTGCGATTGACAAAAATCAGCAGCATTACGCCAATCACCACACTGCCGAACACCGCCAGCGGGATCATGCCCGCCGACAGCACGATACCGGCGGCGATAGCCCAGAACAGGTAGGCAATGTCCAGCGGCTCTTTGATGGCCGTGCGGAACCGGACGATGGACAGCGCGCCCACCATGCCGAGAGACAGCACCACGTTGCTGGTGACCGCCAAAATCACCAAAGAGGTGATCATGGTCATGGCGATGAGAGACACCCCGAAGCTGGGGGAATACATCACGCCGCTGTAGGTCTTTTTGTACACGAAAAAGATGAACAGTCCCACCAGAAACGCCAGTAGGATAGACAGCACCATGTCCAGCACGGAGACGCTTGTCACGTTCTCCAAAAAATTCGATTTGAAAATATCCTGAAATGTAGTCATATTTCTTTACTCCTTTTAAGTTTATGATTTGACAGCTTTTATCATTGTTTTATATTTAGTCTCTCAAAAAAACACAAACCAGATGGATCGGATGGAAAGATAGTGTGAAAGAAAACCGTCAGGGTTGTCTTTCGCGTTTCGATCGATAAGTTTTTCAAACTTCAAAAAGTTTGAAAAACTTTAACTAGCGGCGTGGCAAAAAGGCTTTTTTGACACGATGCTAGTTATACCCCCGCGCCGCTGCGTATTTGGAAAATGCGCCCGCGCCCCGGGAATCGATCTGCACCAGATCGCGGATCAAATCGGGCAGGAAGTGATCGTACTTCACTTCCAGCAGCACGTCTCCTCCCGCAGGGAAGGTGAATATCGGCCGCTCCAAAACGTCCGGACGGAAATTGGCGCCCCGGATCTCCCGGTCCAGCGTAACGCGGACATTGCCGGGCGGAAACACGAAGGGCTCCCGAAGGTAATCCACCACCGTTCGGGGGCGAAGGCCCTGCAGTTCCATTTTTGCCAGGAGCTCCCGGGCGGTTTCCCTTTCGCTGTCTTTCAGCCAAGAACTGTCTCCCGCAAACAGCCGGGCGGCCTCCTCTTTCGTGATGACGCAGCCGCTTTTGCTGCAAAGGCCGTGGAGCTTCGCCTTTTTCTCTAAAACAATGTAGGACAGGTCCCCGTTGTACCAGCGGATTCGGAATTTCTCCCGGCGGTCCACACCGTCCAGCTTTTCCCGGAGGGCCTTGTCATCGGCGTTGTCAAAATAGACGCTGCAAATGGCATACTCACCCGTAGGGCCCACATGGGGGTCGCGCCGCAAAATCGCCTGCAAGCGGGAACGGAGAGCCAAATATTCCCCCTGGCTCAGACGGAATTTATATTCGTGCCGAAAATCTTCTGCCAAGCTATCCCTTCCTTTCTCTTTGCACCTTGCACGGCCAAGGATACTTCTTCTGCCTGAAAAGAACCTTAAAACCGCTTTTCAGGATTTTTTCAGGTTTTTCGATTAGGATAAAAGCACATTTACACGCAGAGGGATTCCATGTAAAATAGAAGCACGGCCAAAGGAGAGTGAGACCATGCGCATTTTGGTGGTAGAGGATGAAAAAAGGCTGGCAGACACCCTGTGCGAACTGCTGACCTATCACAATTATATAGCGGACGCGGCCTACGACGGGGAAGCGGGGCTGGACAACGCCCTGACCGGCATTTACGACGCAGTCATTTTAGACGTGATGATGCCGAAGAAAAACGGCTTTGAGGTGGTCAAAGAGATGCGCCGTGCGGGGCTGAACACCCCGGTGCTGATGCTCACCGCCAGATCGGAGACTGCCGACAGAGTGGAGGGGTTGGACCAAGGGGCGGACTACTACCTGACGAAACCCTTTGAAACGGAGGAGCTTTTGGCCTGCCTGCGGGCGCTGCTCCGGCGGCAGGAGGAAGTGGTCACGGAAAAGCTCCGTTTGGACGGCTTGGAATTGAACCTTTCTTCCTGCGTGCTGTCCTATCAGTCCCATTCCATTCGGCTGAGCAGCAAGGAATTTGAGATCATGCGGCTGCTGCTGGCAAACGCCGGGAATATCGTTTCCAAGGAAACCCTGCTTTTGAAGGCCTGGGGGTACGATTCTCAGGCAGAGGACAACCATGTGGAGGTGTACATCTCCTTTCTGCGGAAAAAGCTGTTTCACATCCACTGCCCCATCACCATTGAATCTGCCCGGCGGCTGGGCTATTATCTGAAAGCGGAGGGGGAAACACCGTGATCCAAAAGCTGAAACGAAAATTTGTGGCTGTCGTCATGGGCGCGGCGGCGGCGATCCTGCTCGCCGTGTTTGCCATGCTGGTGATCTCCACGGAAACTGGGATGATCCGGCAAAGCGAAACCATGCTGGAGACGGCGCTGGAAATCGATCAGCGGGGCGGCGATTTCCGGGACAGAGACGCCCCCCGCTTTGAGGGAATGGAGCCGCCGGAGGAGGGTCCTCTGCCGGAGGAGGGTTCTCTGCCAAACGGACAGCCCGGTTTCGGGGGGCAAAAAGGGCCGGGAAAATTGGGGCAGCGCCAGCCCTATTTTCTGGTGCTGGTGAAATCTGACGGCACGGTGGATTTGGGCAGCCGGGCGGAAGTGCTGCTGACGGATTTCGGCACGGAAGAGCTGGAAGCCTTGGCGCTGGAAGTCGCCGGGTATCCGGGAAATTCCGGCAATTTGTCCGCCTACCGTTTACGCTATGCCAAACAGGAAAGACCGGAGGGCGTGCTGATTGCTTTTGCCGATACTTCCGCCGAGTTCCGAAGCCTGACAGAGCTGATCAAAAATGCCCTCATCGTCGGAGCGCTCACGCTGCTGGTAGTGTTCGGGGCAAGCATTCTGCTGGCGCGCTGGGCGGTGCGCCCGGTGGAACATGCCTGGAACCAGCAAAAGCAATTTGTGGCGGACGCTTCTCACGAGCTGAAAACGCCCCTGACCGTGATCCTCTCCAACGCGGATATGATTTTGACCCACCCGGGCGAAAATCCCGACCGCTGGGCCCAAAATATTCTGGCGGAGGCCCAGCACATGAAGGGACTGACTCAGGACCTGCTGTCTCTGGCCCGATCCGAAAACAGCGATCACGCCCCGGTCATGGAGGCGGTGGATTTCTCCTATCTCGTCACCGACAGCGTGCTGTCCTTTGAGCCTGCCGCCTTTGAGCAGGGGCACGAGCTCTTGCACGAGGAGGAGACGGGACTGCTCGTCACCGGCGACGCTTCCTCCCTGTCCCAGCTCTGCGGCATTCTGCTGGACAACGCCTTAAAGTACAGTGTGCCCGGCGGGGCGGTGAAGGTTTCCCTGAAAGGGTCGGGAAAGCTCGTCCGCCTGTCCGTTTCCAATGAGGGCGAATCCATTCCGCCGGAAGATTTGACCCGGATTTTCGAGCGTTTTTATCGCAGCGACCCCGCCCGCCACGGCGAGGGCTACGGTCTGGGCCTTGCCATCGCCCGGCGCATCACCGAGCAGCACCGGGGAAAAATCTGGGCGGAAAGCTATGATGGCATCAACACCTTTTCGGTCGCTTTGCCCTGCGCAAAAAGATAGTGAAACTTGTTGTTTCACTACTTTCTAAAGATAGTGAAACTTGTTGTTTTACTACTTTCTAAAGATAGTGAAACACATCGGATACAATGATCAAAAAAACACCCCGAAGACTGTAAATTTGCAGTCCTCGGGGTATCTTTTTTGCTGTATTTCGGTCAAGCCGTGCCGGAGAGAATGATATGCCCCAATTGTTCCCGGGTGGGCAGGCCCTCATTATCGCTTTTGTGGGCCACCTGCACCGCGCCCATGACGTTGCCTCGGAAAGCGGCTTCTTCCAGTGTTTCCCCCTCTGCCAAGGCGCTGAGCACCCCGGCGGCGAAGCCGTCCCCCGCGCCTACGGTGTCCACCACCTCTTTCACGGGGAACGCAGGAGAAATGCCGGATTTTCCGCCCTTCTCCGAAAAATACGCGCCGTCTGTCCCCAACTTCACGACGACGTTCTTCACGCCCCGGCTGTGGTACCACTGGGCAATGCCCTCCGGGGAATCTTCTCCGGTCAGCAGTTTTCCTTCGCCGATGCCGGGCAGGACGGTCTCCGCGCCCTCCGCCAGAGCATTCAGGGTGGAGATCATTTTTTTCTCGCTTTCCCAGAGCTGGGGGCGGAGATTTGGGTCAAAGGAAATGGGCATATCGAGGGCGGCGGCCCGGGAAATCAGCCGCTTGACGGCGGCGAGGGCGCTGTCCGAAACCGCCGGGAAAATCCCCGTCACGTGGAGCCGCTCGCAACCGTATAGATCCAGCTTGTCGATATCGTGGGTGGAGATGCGGGAAGCCGCCGAACCCTTCCGATAGTAGGCGATGTCCGGGTCTCCGGCATGGGTGAAGCCCTTGAGCATCAGGCCGGTCACTTCCCCTTCCGCCTGGGTCACAAGGTCGGTGGAAATGCCGTTTTCCCGCAGCCCGGCAAGGATTTTTTCGCCCAGCGGATCAAAGCCCAGACGGGTGCAGTACACCGGCTGATGCCCCAACCGGGCCAGCCCCACCGCCACATTGTATTCCGCACCGGCAATGGAAGCGGTAAATTTTTTGACGCCGCTCAGCTCCCCCGCCTCGTCCGCCATAAACAGCCCCATGGGCTCTCCCAACAAAACAATTTTCATGATTTTCTCCTCCTAATTACTCAACCCCCGGCATGCGGAGAGAAACTGCCTTTTCCAAAAAATCAGTAGGTTACGTCTATCTTCCTGATAAGCTTGCAATTTTCCCGTTCACCGGTTTCCACTTTCAGCACAAAAGGAAAAATATCCGCTTCCGTGCTCAAATGGAAATCCTCCTTGGGGAAAACGTCCTGTAGAGCCTCGTCGAAAAACTTTTTGCCGCTGGTGGCTTTCAGGTTTTCGATTTCAGCCGGCAAATCTATTTGCGTCCCCTCCAGCAGGCTTTTGATGTAGACGGCGCACAGGGTATCTTCCTCAATGGGGACTTTTGCGTCCAGTCCCATACAGACCAACGAAACCTCTCGAAAGTCCCTTTGCTTGATATACGCGGCGATGGCCCGGGCGTTCACCAAGCTGCCGGTGATGATTTCCTCTGCTTTCGCCGCATTGGCAATTCCCTGCGTTCCCGCACTGGTGGTATGGATCACGGTTTTGCCCGTAAAGTCAACATTTTTGATCTGCGAGGGAGAATTGCCGTAATCGAAGCCGGGCAATATTCTGCCGTGCCTTTCCCCAATCAAGATGCAATCCGGGTCCTGTCTTTTATATTCGTAGGCGATCTCTTTCTCGCCTACCGGAAACACCCTGTCCGCACCGTTGTGAATCAAATAGGCCTCCACGGTAAACGCCCGAAAGACATCGATAATAACGGCTAAGCCGGTTGCTTCTTTCGCACCCTCCAGCAGATTCAAGATTTTGATATTCATTCTTTATTCCTTTTTGTTTTCGCCTTTTCCACTGAAATTCCGATTGATTTAAACCCTCGTCAAAATCATTTGACACTCGCCGGTGACTGTCACCTGCCCTGTTCCGGCGGGGATAAAAATACTGTCCCCGGCCTTGGCTTCCACCGTGTTTTCCCGCCCGGAGATTTCCGCTGTTCCGGTCAATACGATAACGGACAGAAAGCTTTCTTCCCCGGCGGTGAGGGTCATTTCCCCGGAGACTTCCAATTTTTCCGTGGTGAAATACTTACAGGACGCAAGCGGTTTTCTTGTTCCGCCCGGTATTTTTCTTGCCTCTCCCTGTTGGTCAGCAATATTCGACGGCGATAACCGGGAAACGTCCAGCGCCTTTTCGATGTGCAGCTCTCGGGGCTTGCCGTCTTGCCCCCGGCGGTCATAATCGTAGACACGGTAGGTGCAGTTGGAATTCTGCTGGATCTCGCAAATCAAAATCCCCGCGCCGATGGCATGAATGGTACCTGACTCGATGAAAAACACGTCTCCGGGGTGCACGTCCACCCGGTTGAGAACTTCCAGCACCGTATTGTTTTCGATGCGCTGCCGGAATTCCTCTTTTGTGAGCTCCCGGTTCACGCCGAAATACAGGTACGCCCCGGGCTCGCAGTCCATCACGTACCACAGTTCCGTTTTGCCGTACTCATTTTCTACCCGCAGGGCGTACTCGTCGCTGGGGTGGACCTGAATGGAAAGGGCTTCTTTTGCATCGATGAATTTGATGAGCACGGGAAAATTTTCAAAGGCCGCGCAGTGACTGCCCAGCACAGATTTTCCCATTTTTGCAATATACTCGTTGAGGGTCAGGCCGTCAAATTCTCCCTCGGCGATTTTGCTCTCTCCGGCGGGGTGAGTGGACAGCTCCCAGCTTTCCGCCACCTTGTCGAAATCGCAGTCTTTCCCGTACACGTCTCGGAGCTTTGTGCCGCCCCACAGGTAATTTTGAAAGGCAGGGCTCAACTTCTCAATTTTCATAATTTCCTCCACCCTGTACCAAAATTTTAAGAAGCCGAGAGCGCTCTCAGTACCGCAGCCGCGGCGTTTCCGGCGCTTTCGATGCCGCCGGAACCCTCCTCTACCAGTACCGCGAAGGCATAGGGGTACCGGTCGGAATCGCAGAAGCCGATCATCCAGCAGTTGGGGTTCTTTCCCTCGCCCACTTCGCCGGTGCCGGTCTTGGCGCAGACATTCATCCCCTCGGGGAACATCCAGTCGCCGTAATAAGATTCCACGTTGTTCCGCAGAAGGGATTTGAGCTGAGACGCGGTGCCGGAGGACATCAGCCTGCGGCTGTCCTTTGTAAAGCCGCCGAACAAGTCCAGATCCGTGGTGAGCCGGGGCTGGACATATTCCCCGCCGTTTGCGGCCGCCCCCATCAGCACCATCATATGATAGGGATTTGAAAGCAGCGTATACTGCCCCACGCCGGCCCAGCCCAATTGATTTTCGTTGCAATCGGCCAAGTCGGCAATGCTTTCGGAAATGGGAATGCCTCCGAAGGAAAGCACCTTGTTAAAGCCCATTTCCTCCGCCTTTTTCTGCAAAGCCGCAGCGCCGATCTCCCTTGCGAGCTGGGCAAAATACACGTTGCAGGAATTGCCCAAGGCTTCATACATATCCTGGGTCCCGTGGGCGTCCCGGTGGAGACAGGTGATGTCGTCCCCGCCGATATTCATGGCGCCCTCGCAATAGTATGTTTTCTCGCTCCAGGAATCGGGCCACCGCTCCATGGCGGCGGCGCAAGTGACCAGCTTGAAGATGCTGCCCGGAGTAAAGGAGCCGGACAGGGTGTTGTCCAGATACACACCGTGATAAACGTCGTTTGTCTCAATATCTTCCGGCATATTTTCCGGGTCCACTGTGGGCGTGCTGACCTTGCAAAGTATGTCCCCGTTTTTGTAATTGTACACGATGATGCCGCCGTTATGGCCGTTCAGAGCGGAATAGGCTGCCGTGCAGACGGTTTGGTCCACCGTCAGTTCCACATTGCTGCCCAGACGCTGGAACACCGTGTCGCTCAGCCCGGTGATGGGATTGTACCCGGACAGCCGGGCGCTCATGGTGTACTGTACGCCGGTGCTGATGTATCCGTAAGGGTCGCCCACCGTGTGGAACAGCGCCCGGCGAACGGTCTCATCCGAGCTGTACAGGCGCTCGCCATCCTCGGTGTAGGCCAGTAAATTCCCGTCTTTATCTGTAATGTTTCCCAGCTTTACAGTGGAGCTTTGCGAATAGAGGTGGCCGTTATAGGGCTGGGCCGCCCACTGTCCGCCATGGAGAAATAAATTGAAGAGAAAATACCCCAACCCGCCGAAAAAGGCAAAGAGCAGGATATACAGCACGATGGAACGCATTCCCACAGTTTTCATGCGTAACGGCCCTCCTTCCTCTGCCCGCTTCTGTCGGCGCTTGTCCCAGCGGGCTTCCCGGGATTTCTGCCCGTGCCGGCACGTCCCGTGCTGCGTCCCGCGCCTGCGCCGCTATGCTTGGAAGCTCTCCGGGCGGCATAGGTGCGCTCGTCGGAAGCCTTCAAAAAGGCCATCATGGCCCAGACGGACATCATGCTGGACCCGCCCGCGCTGATAAAGGGCAACGTCACGCCGGTAAAGGGCAGCACATCCACAGGGCCGAACACATTGAGGCAGGTCTGGAACAACAGCATGCCTGCCGCCGCGCAGGAAGCGATGGAGAAAAAGGTGGAGCGGCTGCGGGTCACGTCGCTTCTGGCATAGAGGATCAGGAAGGCAATTGCCATCAAGACTACCAGCCCCAGGGCCAGTCCCTGCTCCTCGCAGAGCAGGCCGAAAACCAGGTCGCTTTCTGCCATGGGAACGCCGGGCATAAAGCCCTGTCCCAGCCCCACGCCGAACAGGCCGCCGCTGGCGATGTAAGTCAGGGTATGGGTCTGCTGGAAGCCCGCGCCGTAGACGTCATCCCACACGTGACCCCACAGGGAGAACCGGGCGATCACGTGAGATTTGAATTTCAAAATAAACAACACGCCCAGAGCTGCGCCTGCCAAAATCAGGGCGATGGTACGCACACTGCCGGAACGCATAAAGGCGATAATTAAGAAACCTGCGAAAAAGATGAGTGCGGAGCCGTAATCCCCCATCAGCGCCAGGCAGCCCACGCAAGCCCCGGTGAACACCAGGAATTCCGTGATATTCTTCTTAGTCTGGAGCCTGTCCAGCGTGGACGTGCCCACGAAAATAAAAGCGATTTTGATCAGCTCTGAGGGCTGGATACTGAAGGGGCCGATGACGATCCAGTTTTTCGCGCCGTAAATTTCCCGGCCGATGGCCAAATTCAGGGCAAAAAGCAGCAGCGCCCCCACGCCGATAGCCACGCGGAATTTAGCCACCCGCTCCATGTCCCCCATGAACCAGAGCATGGCGCAGAACAGGAACATTCCCAGCACCATGGCGACAATTTGCGTGCGGATGCTGTCCAAATCATAGGCCGCTTGCAGCATGATACCGATGCCAGAAAGGAGATACGCCACGGTTTCGATTTCAAAGCTCACGTGATGGCGTATCCCCATGAAGAAAGCGTACAGCCCCCAGCCTAAGAACAGCGCGATGAAAAAGGGCACAAACTGCGCCGGGGCGAATTCCCCGTTTGCAAAACAGGCCTGTACTGCCATGAGGAAGTGCACCAAGGAGGCAACGACCATCAATTTCATGGGGGAAGCGGCGGTGCGGGAGAAACCGCGAAACACCTTTCTCCGCTTCTCCGGGGGCTTGTCCGAATTCCACAGAGAAAGGGTGGTGGAGCCCATGGTGATCTTGTCTCCCACGCTCACAAGCTTTTTTCCGTCCACCTTTTTATTGTTGACGTATACGCCGGATTTCGAGCCGGTGTCGCAGATAAACCAGCCTTCGTCCCGACGCATCAGAACCGCGTGATCCCGGGAAGCGGTAGCGTCCGGCAGGTACACGTCGCAGCTTTTGCTGCGTCCGATGGAGTTTTCCCAATACAGCACCGGGAACCGTGTGCCGGAAGCTTCGTCCCACAAGGTGATGACCGGGTCCCGCTTCCGCTGTCCTTTTTGAAAAGAAGTGTAGCTGCGCCACACCACATACAGCGCCAGTACCGGCGTGATGATGCGCAAAAGCATCAGCGCCACCGGCAGTACCCCGGACTGCAAAAATTCCGTGATCCATTCCATGAGCTCATCTCCTTTCCCAAGGGGCTTTATGCGGAGGGTTTTCTTGACTCCCTCGCTAAATTTCTTTTCCCAAAATCTCTGCATTTCGCACAATTCCAGTTTCTGCCCTTTCGCAAATACCGCTTTGTGCGAGGTTGCCTTTAGGGGGCTTCGCCCCCTATGACCCACTAAAAGGTTGTTAGTCACTTCTCATTTTAGGGTTCTGGAAAAGCTGCTTTTCTATCCCTTTACCTTCCCCTGCAAAATATCATTGTATATGTTTACATAATTCTGTGCCCAAATTGGCGAAGACGGAATAGTAAGGTTTTTCTTTTCGGCAAAGGTCAAATCTTCGTTTTCCAAAATCAAAATCCGGTCAAAATTGCCCTCCCCGTCGCTTTTTGCCGTTGCCAGTTTGATGGGAACTTTATGGCTGTAGCAACGCATTATGCCATTTGGGAAAGCTACGGCTGCTTCCAGAAGAAAGAAGCCGGTTCTGTCGGTGGCATTCTCGTATATCTGAAGCAGCTTGTCCACTTCCATTTTCCGGTCAAAATACGCGAGATATGGTCCGGGGAAAGGGTACAGATAATTTAGGTAGAGAGAGTGATCCTCTCGGACCGTAATTACCTGATGCTCCATGGCATACTTTTGGGCTGCAAACAACGCTATTTCTCTGCTGTTTTCCCCTTGAATCTCCGGCTCATTATTATCAACGAAGGAAAGAGAAATCTCGCTTCCCTCAAAAATTCTTTGAACTTGCCGCTTTTTGTCCGGGTTACTGGAAAGAAACACAATGTTCATAGGTTACCTCAAAAAAGCCACTTTTCACTGTGCGCCAAAATTCTACTATCTGATTTTTACTAAGTCCCCCTGCTTGAAAATATGATTTTCCGGGACAAAGCCCCGGACGGAGGAGAGGGGGTACACCCGGGAATTTCTGCCGATCACGGTGCCGGGGTTCAGGACGCTGTTGCAGCCGATCTCTACAAAATCGCCCAGCATGGCGCCGAACTTTTTCAGGCCGGTTTCGATCCGCTCTTCCCCCGCGCGGACGGTAACAAGGGTCTTATCCGACTTCACGTTGGAGGTGATGGACCCCGCGCCCATGTGAGCCTTGTAGCCCAAAATGGAATCGCCCACATAGTTGTAATGGGGCACCTGCACGTTGTCAAACAGGATCACATTTTTCAGCTCGGTGGAATTGCCCACCACACAGTTTGCCCCCACCAAAGCGTTGCCCCGGATAAACGCGCCGGGACGCACTTCCGTCTCCGCTCCGATGATACAGGGGCCGGCGATATAGTTGTTGGGGTAGATTTTTGCCGTTTTGTGAACCCACACAGCTTCTCCCCTGCGTTCGTATTCCTCAGCGGGTAAAGATCTCCCCAGCTCCAAAATAAAACTGCCAATGTCCCCCAGCGCCTCCCAGGGATATTCCGTTTGTTCCAACAGCGGCTTCGCCGCCGTGTGAGAAAGATCGTAAAGCTCTATTGTGCGGAGGCCATTCTGTGTCCATGCCATCTGAAAAAACTCCTTTCAAAATAAAAACATCGTGGTACGGGAAAGGGGCGGTCACCCACCCCTTTTTCTCTGTTTTTCGTTTACTGTACGAACCGTATCACCGTTCGGTCAATGACGTCCAGTTGGTTCATATCCAATTGTAATTCACCCTCGTCTGTCTGCCGAATGTCCAGCGCTACTGTGCGCATTTCCGGGTCGTAGGAGATGTTGGCCAATTCCTGCTTGCAGAAATCCAACACCTTTTCAATAAACAGGTCGTTGGCGTTTACCCGTTCGACCTCCGGCACTTCCTGAGTCGGTTCCTCGTCCGCATCCGCGTCCTCGTCATCATCATATTCATCGCCGTACTCGTCGTATTCGTCATCGTCGGAAGTGTCAGGCTGTACGGTGGTCTTGGGGGCATTGGCGGCGGCAGCCTCCTGTTGGGCGGCGTTTTTCAGCCGTTCGATATCTGCCTCCCTGCCCTCAAAATTGGTGATGGAAGCGATCTCCACTTCCAGATAATAGCCGGTGTCGGTCTTCCGTTCGTCCTTCACCATGTATTTGGTGAGGACAAAGGCTTGGCGCATGATCTTTTCCAGTTCATTCAACTGCTCCTCTGAGGGCGACAGATTGTAGGTGTTGCAGAAATTGATCACGGCATTTTCCACGGTGGTGGTGTTGTTTGCCTTGGCGCTTTCCTCGGTAATTTTGGAAAGCTCCATCAGCGCCTCGTGGGTATCGTGGTAGCTGCTGTCCAGAAGGGCCTGAATGTACCCGGAAACATCGTAATCCGCATAACCGGGCACGGGAACGGCGCACCCTGCAAGACCCGCAATGAGAATTCCTGCTGTCAGCAGCAGCGTGATACCGGCTTGAAACATTCTTTTCATGGAGCTTTCTCCCCTTCTTCTGTAGGCGGTTTCCCGCTTATTCGTTTCGACCGTGGCATTTTTTATATTTCAAACCGCTGCCGCAGGGGCAGGGATCGTTCCGTCCCGGTTTCTTTTCTTTGCGGACCGGCTGCTTCTGCACCGTCTGATCTCCCGCCGTACCGGCGCTGGTCTCCTTTGCCACCTGCTCCCGTTTCGGCGCTTCCGGCGTGCGCAGCCGGACGGTGAGGATCATCTTGGCGGTGTTTTCCCGGATGGTGGCGATCATGGCGTCGAACATATCAGAGCCTTCCAAACGGTACTCCACCACCGGATCGTGCTGGGCATAGGCCCGCAGGCGGATGCCGTCCTGCAACTGCTCCATGGCGTCAATGTGGTCCATCCACTCCTGGTCCACGTTCCGCAGAAGCACCACCCGCTCCAGCTCCCGCATGACGGAAGAGGTGAATTCCTGCTCTCTCTTTTCGTAGAGCTCGGCGGCCTTTTCCTGAAGCTCGCGAACCACGAATTCCGGCTCTAAGTCCTCAATTTCCGACTTCGTAAAGTTCAAATCTCCCTCATCGATGAGCCAGCCCATATAGTGCTCCCGCAGGCCGTTCAAATCCCAATCGTCGTGAGGGGTATCCGCCGGCAGGAACGTTCCCACCGTAGTCTCGATGGCGTCATTTATCATCCTGACGATGGCTTCCTTCATATCGGCGCCGTTCAGCACTTCATCGCGCTGGCTGTAGATCTTTGCGCGCTGGAGATTCATCACGTCGTCGTACTGCAGCACATTTTTCCGGATGGCAAAGTTCCGGCTTTCCACCTTGCGCTGGGCATTTTCAATGGAATTGGACACCAACCCCGCTTCGATGGGGATATCGTCCTCGATGCGCAGTCTGTCCATCATACCGGAAATTCGCTCGCCGCCGAACAGCCGCATCAGATCGTCTTCCAACGAGATGTAGAACCGGCTTTTGCCCGGGTCGCCCTGACGGCCCGCACGGCCGCGAAGCTGGTTGTCGATCCGGCGGGACTCGTGGCGCTCCGTGCCGATGATGTACAGGCCGCCCAGCGCCTTGACTTCCTCGGCCTCCGGAGCGATCTCTTCTTTATATTTCTGATTCAGCTCGGCAAAAGTCCGCCGGGCGTTCAAAATTTCCTCGTCATCGGTGGTGCTGAAAGCGGTGGATTCCACCAGCAGCTCCTCGGGAAAGCCCATTTTCCGCATTTCAGCTTTGGCCATGAATTCCGCGTTGCCGCCCAGCAGGATATCCGTGCCGCGGCCCGCCATGTTGGTGGCGATGGTCACCGCGCCCTTTCTGCCGGCCTGAGCCACGATCTGGGCTTCCTTTTCATGATATTTGGCGTTCAAAACCTCGTGTTTGATGCCTCGCTGCTTCAGCAGCTTACTGAGCTGTTCGGAACGCTCGATGGTGATGGTGCCCACCAGTACGGGCTGCCCTTTCCGGTGGTGCTCCTCGATATCGTCGATGACGGCCTTGAATTTCGCCTGTTCGTTTTTGTAGACCACGTCGGGGCAGTCCTCCCGGATCATGGGACGGTTGGTGGGGATTTCCACCACGTCCAGCCGGTAAATTTCGGAGAATTCCTGCTCCTCAGTCATGGCGGTTCCGGTCATGCCGGACAGCTTCTGATACAAGCGGAAATAGTTCTGGAAGGTGATGGTGGCAAGAGTCTTGCTCTCCCTGGCGACCTCCACCCCTTCCTTGGCCTCAATGGCCTGATGCAGCCCCTCGTTGTACCGGCGGCCGTACATGAGACGTCCGGTGAATTCGTCCACGATGATGACCTCTCCGTCCTTCACCACGTAGTCCTGATCCCGGTGCATGATGCCCCAGGCCTTGATGGCCTGATTCACATGGTGCTGGATGCGGATATTGTCCGGGTCGGTCAGATTTTCCAGCCCGAAGTATTCCTCAGCCTTCTTCACGCCCCGGCGGGTGAGAGAACAAGTCCTCAACTTTTCGTTGACAATGTAGTCGTAATCTTTGTACAGCTCGTCGTTGTCCTCTTTTTCATCGGTCTCCTTGACCTTGATAAACCGCAGACCCCTGGCAAAGGAATTGGCTCTCGCGTACAGATCGTCCGCCTTAGCGCCCTGCCCGGAGATGATGAGGGGGGTTCTGGCCTCGTCGATGAGAATGGAGTCCACCTCGTCCACGATGACGTAGTGATGTCCCCGCTGGACTTTGTTTTCCTTGTAGATGACCATGTTGTCCCGCAGGTAGTCAAAGCCCATTTCATTGTTGGTGCCGTAGGTGATATCGCAGGCGTAGGCATCTTTCTTTTCCGCGGAACTCATACCGTTCAGGGCAAGACCTACGGTCAGTCCCATGTAGTTGAATACACGGGCCATCATTTCGCCCTGATATTTTGCCAGATATTCGTTGACCGTCACCACGTGGACGCCTTTGCCGGTCAAGGCGTTGAGGTAGGCGGGCAGCGCCAAGGTAAAGGTTTTGCCTTCACCGGTCTTCATTTCGGCGATGCGTCCCTGATGCAGAACGATACCGCCCTGAACCTGAACGGGGAAGAGCCGGATGGACAGCACTCGCGCCATGGCCTCCCGGCAGGCGGCAAAGGCCTCCGGCAGGATATCGTCCAGCGTTTCGCCGTTTTGGAGCCGTTCCTTCAGGATGGCGGTTTTCCCCTTCAGAGTCTCCTCGTCTATCCGCTTGTATTCGTCCTCCATCCCCAGCACCTTATCCACCAGAGGCTGGATGCGCTTCAGCTCCCGCTTGCTGTAGTTTCCGAAAAATCTTGATAAAATATTATTCGCCATAAAACAATCTGAATCCTCTCATGTACTTTTATGATAAAGCAAAGAGAAAAGCCAAGGGTTTTCTTCTGCTTCAATAGGTTTTCTACAACCGCAATCTATTGTACCACATCTATTCCATAAATTGCAAGAAATACCACAGATTGTTTACAAAGAATCTATGGTTTAGGAAAAGACGGGAAAAGGGTGAAAAAAATCTTGACGTTGGAAAAAGCCTGTGGTATAATGACTGGGCTGTAAAAAAGCACTGTTACGCGGGTGTAGTTCAGTGGTAGAACTCCAGCCTTCCAAGCTGGTCGTGTGGGTTCGATTCCCATCACCCGCTCCACTTGTTCCTTTCTGCTTCGGCAGACTTTCCTTTGCGAGCCTAAAGGTTCCCTCTATATGCGCCAATAGCTCAGTTGGATAGAGCAACTGCCTTC
Organism: Acutalibacter sp.; assembly: GCA_022511515.1. Taxonomy (GTDB): domain Bacteria; phylum Bacillota; class Clostridia; order Oscillospirales; family Acutalibacteraceae; genus Acutalibacter. The sequence continues at coordinate 20,653 of JAFLRP010000199.1, read as the reverse complement.
TAAGCAGTAGGCCAGGGGTTCGAGTCCCTTTTGGCGCGCCATATGGTGGATGTAGCTTAGTTGGTCAAAGCGCCAGATTGTGGCTCTGGAGACCGTGGGTTCGAGTCCCACCACCCACCCCACACAGATACGGAGTTTAATTCTCGCAATTAGGCTCCGTGTCTCTATATTGGGCTGTCGCCAAGCGGTAAGGCAACGGACTTTGACTCCGTCACCCGTGGGTTCGAATCCCGCCAGCCCAGCCAAATATGGGCGGTATGACCCCTGTGGTCATACCGCCCATATTTCGTTTCGGAATGCGGGATTTGAACCCACATTTTAGATACGAAAAAGTTTGTCCACAGGACAAACTTTGCAGAGTTTCTTTCGCCAGAAAGAAACTCTTGCACAGCCCAGCCAGAAAAATCCTCGTCCTTAGGACGAGGATTTTTCAACGAAATCCGCCCAGCAGTTGGCAAGGCCAATCGCTACGGGCAGGGCGAAATTATCTTCGATGATGAAATCCCCTGTGGGGATAAAATCCGCCTGACGGCGGAAGTAAAAGCGGATTTTATTTCATCTGCGTCAGCAGATTTCATTCACATTATCCCCGGGAACACGAACAAAATCAGCCCGTACACAATACTGGCAGTGATGCCGAAAACCAGGACAGGGCCGGAGACAATGAACATTTTTGCGCCCAGACCGGTAATGAAGCCCTCGCTTTTGAACTCCATGGCCGGGGACACCATGGAATTGGCAAAGCCAGTGATGGGCACCAGCGTGCCTGCCCCGGCGTGCTTGGCGATTTGGTCGTACCAGCCCAGAGCGGTGAGAGCGGCAGAAATGAAGATCAGACTGATGGACACCGCCATGCGGGCATCCTTTTCCGCCAATCCCCAACCTTGGTACAGTTGGAACATTCCCTGCCCAATGGTGCAGATCAGTCCGCCGAAGAGAAACGCCAGCAGGCAATCCTTCCCCAAGGGCGAATTGGGGGAGGCCTCTTTGACCCGCTGGTCATACTGCTGCTTTGATACTGTTTTCAATGGATCCATCTTCCTTTCCGTGCTTTATCAGCTTTATCGTTTCCCCTTTCAACGGCTTTATGCGGACAAAGTTTCCGGCTTGAAATTCCATGCAATTTGTGCTAAAATATGCTCAAAAATCAGGTGGAGTCGATGAGCAGCGGTCGGGCAGATTGCTTTCGCCCTGTGCACACTGACTTCACGACTAAAAAAGGAGAGGTTTTTATCATGAAAGTCGGAATCGGTACGTATTCATTCGGCGGCATTGCCAGCTATCTGGGCCTTGGCCCCACGCTGCTGGAGAAATTCCAGACCATCCGGGACTTGGGCTTTACCGCAGTGGAGCTGCTGCCGGTAGATTTGGAGAACGATGTGGAGGACATCAAGAAGTGGCTGGCTGAAACCGGGCTGACCGTCACCTCCGTCCACGCCGAGCCCACGGAGGAGATCGTCAAGAAAATGGCGGCTCTGGGCGGCAAGGCCGTCATCTGGGCCGGCACGCCCTTCTGCAATAAGGAAGAAGCCATCGAAGTTGCCCATCTGCTGGACGAAATGGCGGAAATGGCCGAGCCCTACGGCATCAAGATCGGCTATCACAACCACAGTCAGGAATTTTTCTTTGATGAGGGGAAAACCCTTCTGGAGCACCTGCTGGACAACAGCACCAAGTGCTATTCTCAGTTGGATTGCGGCTGGGCCCAGAACGGCGGCATGTATCCCCCCAACTTCATCCGCAAGTACAAGAACCGCATCGTGTCCATCCACGTCAAGGAAAACAGCAAGGTGGTGGGCCCCGGCGGCGTGCCGGCTTCCCGCCATCAGGAGGGCGGCCCCAAGGGTTCTCCCTTTGCCAACGTGAAAGAGCTTCCCTTGGAAAAGCGTCAGGAAATTCTGGACGGTTTCACCGCTCAGCAGAACAGTCCTGAGGGCAAAAAGCGTTTTGCCGTGCAGTGCAAGATGGGCGCGCCGGAATCCAACATCGACTGGAAAGAGATCAAGAAAGCTCTGGACGAGCAGGACTTCGAGGCCTTCTGGGTCGTGGAGCGGGAAGGTTTCTACGATGAGCACGACAAGTGCTTGGCCGATGACTGCGCCTGGCTCAGCGAAAATATTCAGTAATTTTTAAATTCAAGTTCTCTTGGAAAATGGGGAAGCGGATCGCTTCTCCATTTTCCGTACTGCTGTTCAAATTTGAGGTAGGAGACTATTTATGGAACACTCTCTCACGAAAGAAATGAATTGGATCACGCAGGGCGACACCGCTTTGGGAATCGAGCTGGGCTCCACCCGCATCAAGGCGGTGCTCATCGGGGCGGATCACTCCCCCATCGCTTCCGGTGCGTTTGACTGGGAAAACCGGCTGGAAAACGGCGTGTGGACTTACCATTTGGAGGACGTTTGGACGGGAATTCAGCACGCCTACCGGGTCTTGGCGGAGGAAGTGCAGGAAAAGTACGGCGTGCCCCTGAAGCGCCTCGGCGCGTTGGGCGTTTCCGCCATGATGCACGGCTACCTGCCCTTTGACAAGGAGGGCAATCAAATTTGCGAATTCCGCACCTGGCGGAACACCATTACCGAAAGGGAAGCGGCGGAGCTGACGGAACTGTTTCACTTCAACATCCCCCAACGGTGGAGCATTGCCCATCTGTGGCGGGCGGTGAAAAAGGGCGAATCTCACGTGCAGAACATCGCCTACCTCACCACGCTGGCGGGCTATGTTCACTGGAAGCTCACCGGCGAAAAAGTACTGGGCGTGGGCGAGGCCTCGGGCATGTTCCCCATTGACAGTGAAACGGGGACGTTCCACGCCGAGATGATCGAAACATTCGACAAGCTTCTGGAAGAACAAAAGACTCCCTGGAGATTTGACCATATCTTCCCCAAGGTGCTCTCCGCCGGAGACCCCGCCGGAGAACTGACCCCTGAGGGCGCGAAGCTCTTAGACCCCACGGGAACACTGGAAGCGGGCATTCCCCTCTGTCCCCCGGAAGGGGATGCGGGCACGGGCATGGCAGCCACCAACAGCGTATCCGTCCACACGGGCAACGTGTCGGCGGGAACTTCCATTTTCGCCATGGCAGTGCTGGAAAAAGAGCTGTCCGCCGTATATTCGGAAATCGATATGGTCACCACACCCTCGGGATTGCCGGTGGCCATGGTCCACTGTAACACCTGCACCTCCGATTTGGACGCCTGGGTGAAGCTGTTCGGGGAATTTTTGACGGCCGCAGGGCAGAAAATGGACAAATCTCAGCTTTACGACCTGCTGTATCACCAGGCTCTGCAGGGCGAGCCGGACTGTGGCGGCGTCTTGACCTATAACTGCTACTCCGGCGAGCCGGTGGTGGGGCTGGAAGACGGCAGACCCATGGTAGTCCGGAATCCCGACAGCGTCCTTTCTCTCCCCAATTTCATGCGGGCCCAGCTCTATGCCGCCATGGCGACTCTGCAGATCGGCATGGACATTCTGTTTACAAAGGAACATGTCACGCTGGAAAAGCTGTACGGCCACGGCGGACTGTTCAAGACAAAGAACGTGGGACAGCGCCTGATGGCCGGCGCTTTGAACGTGCCCGTGGCGGTGATGGAGACCGCCGGCGAGGGTGGTCCCTGGGGCATGGCGCTCCTTGCCATGTACCGGAAGAACCGTCAGGCCGGAGAAACGCTGGAATGCTATCTGGCGGAAAAGGTATTTTCCAATGCCGTCGGAAACTGTGTGGAACCGGAGCAAGGGGATACGGAAGGCTTCCAGAGGTACATCAAGCGCTATCGGGACGGGCTGGAGCTGCAAAAGACAGCGATAAAGGTTTTGCCTTGATTTCGTTCTAAAACCTCTCAATAATTGCATAGCATACCGGGAGATAATCTGAAACCCGGGTGATGGCTATGTTTGCAGCGTGGAGGCTTCCCAAAAAATTCTGGTTGATTTTACCGGCGATTTGTTGTATGCTGATAGCTGTATTATGTCTACTTCCCCAGGGTGCGGTGACGGCGAATACCGCTCCGGAGAAAAAGACGGAAGCGGACTATATCAAGTGGGTTGATTTCACTGTGCCGGAAAATCTCTTAAAAACGGCGTTGGACATCGATCTTTCCACCTACGGCAGCGAAGAGCCCCATATCGATTGGATCGAGCTTTTGGCCTATCTGGGCGCAAAATACGGCGGGGATTTTTCCCGCTACAAGCGAAAGGATCTGGACAGCGCCGTGGGGCGGGCAAAGGACGGAGAGAGCATTTCCCAGCAGGCCGCCGACATGCAGTATTTCAGCTACTACCGGGAAGCCTACGACGCCGTGTTGGGCGGACTGGTGGGCGAGTTTGAAACGGAAACGGAAACGGAAGAAGGTTGGGAGCAGCAGTACGGCTTAAAAGGCTGTTCCCCTATCGCCTCCACCTTTCCCTACAGCGACTACGACGATTTCGGCGCGGGACGCAGCTACGGCTACAAGCGAAAGCACTTGGGCCACGACATGATGGCGCAGGTGGGCACGCCGGTAATCGCCGTGGAATCCGGCGTGGTGGAGGCCTTGGGCTGGAATCAGTACGGCGGCTGGCGCATCGGCATCCGCAGCTTTGACGGCAAACGCTACCACTATTATGCCCATCTCCGGCAGAACCGCCCCTACGCGGAGGGTCTTGCCGTAGGGCAGACCGTCATGGCGGGGGACGTCATCGGCTATGTGGGACGTACCGGCTACAGCCTGACTGAAAATACCAACAATATCAACGTGAGCCACTTGCACTACGGCCTGCAGTTGATTTTTGACGAATCCCAAAAGGAAGGGAACAACGAAATTTGGGTGGATGTGTACGCGTTGTGCAACCTGCTCCGCAGGCATCAGAGCGCAGTTCAGCGGGACGACGCCACCAAGGAGTGGGCAGCAGTACAGCGGCAGCGGGAGGAAATCCCCGACGATTGCTTTGTGCCGTCCTCCCAGCCCACGGAGGAAACTTCCTGATTTACGCGATTTGGGATGTGGAAGAACACGGACGGTAAAAGGGGGCAGAAGATTGAAAATGCATTTTCCATCTTCCGGTTTTGCGGCTTTTGTTTTCCATGAAAAGTTCGTCGGAGACAAACTTTGAGAAGTTTCCCTGCGGAAAACTTCTGCAGCAATCATTTTGCTTTGCAAAACCAGCCGCAGTTTCCAAAGAAAGGTGGCTTTCACTAACGTGAAAGCAATGGTATAACCATGAACAAGGCGGAGCGTGACCGCGCCAAGATGGAACGGGAACGGATCAGAAAACGTAACCTTTTTCTTGTCAAGCTGGCAGGCGTATGCCTGCTGGCTGTTCTTGCTGTTTCCCTTTTGGTTTCTGCGGTTTCTTCCATGCTCTCCGGCAGCGACGATAATCCTGACTCCTCCGATACGCTGAACAGTGCGGTCGGCAGCAGTTCTGATGTGGAAAGCGCCATTCCCGCTATGGGAGGAGAGATCACCGCCGTAACTCCTTCTCCCTCCCCCTCCCCCACTCCAAAGCCTGAGGATCCCCGGCTGTCCGATCCGCTGCTGGTGTTGGTGAACGCGGACAACCCTCTGCCCGACGATTGGCAGATCGACCCCATGATCGCCGCCGGAGATATCGAAGTGGACGTCCGCGCCCATGATAATCTGGTGGCCATGCTCTACGCCGCCAACGCAGACGGGGTGAACCTGTGGCTCGCCTCGGGCTACCGCAGCGTAGAACAGCAGGAGGGCATTCTGAATCAGGCGATCCAAAGCCGCATCAATCAACTGGGTATGTCGGAAGAAGAAGCGCGGGAGGATGCGCTGCTCACCATCAATCTGCCCGGCTGCAGCGAACACCACACCGGGCTGGCGGTGGACTTTAACGACGTCAGCGATGATTTTGAGTCTACGGACGCTTACTACTGGCTGGCCTCCCACGCCGCAGAGTACGGATTTGTCCAGCGGTACAAGCAGAGCAAAGTGAACGTCACCGGCATCAGCAACGAAAGCTGGCATTACCGTTATGTGGGCAAGGAATATGCGGAGGAGATGGAACGGTTGGACCTCTGTTTGGAGGAATACCGGGACTATTTGAAAAATTAAGCAAGGGGGAAGATTCGCAAGAAACTTCCCCTTGTTTTTTATGAAAAAAGGAGGAGGGAACATGGGGATTCTGCTCTGCGGCTTGAACGGCGCGGGAAAGAGCACATTGGGGAAAGCCCTCTCGGAAAAATTGGGCTTTCAGTTTATCGACAGCGAGGAATTGTTTTTCCCGAAAATCAATTCCCAGCCGGACTATACCCGCCCGCACAAAAAAGAAGAAGCCCGAAGGCTTCTTCTCGAAGAAATCAAATCCCGCAAAAATTTTGTCCTCGCCTCTGTCACAGGGGATTTCGGCGAGGACATTTCTTCCTGTTTTCAATATGCTGTATGGGTGGTTGTGCCGAAAGAAATACGCATGAAACGGCTGAGAGAGCGCTCCTTTTCTCAATTCGGGGACAGAATGCTTCCGGGCGGAGATCTGTACGGGCAGGAGGAAGCCTTTTTCCGCTTTGCGGGATCCCGGGCGGAGAACACCGTGGAGAATTGGCTGAGGTCCCTGACTTGTCCCGTCATAAAGATCGACGGGACAAAACCCATTGAAGAAAATGTTTCTTTTCTCGGAGAACTGATAACGGGGAAAAAGCGCCCTTAAACAATGCCGTATTTTGCCGCGTATTCGCAGGCAATGTTCCGGAAACGCTCGGTCTTAAAACTGTTTTTCACGTCGGTGATGTCCACATAGCAGCCGTTCATCAGGTTCTGGATGAGCGCCTCCGCTACAAAGCATTCAAAAATACGATCGTCGGCAAAAGCTTCTTCGATATCGGTGTTCATGCCCGTGTTGATGCCGGAGACGGCATAGCGGTAAATGGGATTGTCCTTGCCCAGCAGCTCTCCCAGACGGCGCAGACAGTTGATCCCCTCCCGCATGTCTGCCACGGTCACCTTGCCCCGGTAATTCATGACTTTTTCACCGCCTGACAGCAAGCTGTCCACCGTGGTGCGCAGAATTCCCGCCAGATCCGGCAGCAGTCCCACGTCGGGCAAAGTCTCGCCCCGTTCCCATTTGCTCACCGCCTGATAGGACACGCCCAAACGGTCGCCCAGATCGTTCTGAGTGATCCCCAGCGCTTTTCGCAGGGCGGCAATTTGATTTCCCGTTTTCTTCGGATCGACAGTCATAGGTTTCTCTCCTTTTTTCGTTACAGTCTTCGTTACAGTCTTATTATAAGCTATCTTGCCGCAAGAGCAATAACCTGTAAGGCGAAGAAATCTTTCATTCTCTCAACCGCGGAATCGCCATTTGCCAAATCTTGCCAAACGGTGTATAATCTCAATATATACCCACGAAAGAGTATTTGAGGACTGTAAGTTGTGTATCCTACGCTTTGGAGGTGGTTGTGTGCCAAAAAGCAGTGTGATCGTGCCCGTGTATAATGTGAAGGATTTTCTGGAAAAATGCGTAGCCTCCATTCTCGCCCAAACGGAGCGGGATTTTGAGCTCTTGCTCATAGACGACGGCTCCACCGACGGCAGCGGCGCTCTCTGCGACGAGCTGGCCGGAAAAGACCCCCGGATTCGGGCTATTCATCAGGAAAACAAGGGGCTGGGTGGCGCAAGGAATACCGGCATCGAAGCGGCAAGCGGTGACTGGCTGCTGTTTGTCGACAGCGACGACTGGATCGAGCCGGACACCCTGAAAAAGGCCCTGACCGCCGGCGAACAGCAGGAAGCGGATATGGTGCTGTTTGCCTTCCGCTCTGTGGACATGCAGGGAAAAGAACTGGGTGTTTTCCCCGACAATCTGCCGAAAAGCGAGCCCCTCTCCCCGAAAAGCCGCAAGGACCTATTGCTGTGCTATCCCTGCGCCTGGAACAAGCTGTGCAGAAAGAGCCTTTTTACTGACACAGGCGTGCGCTATCCCCTGCGGGTCTGGTATGAGGATATCCGCACCACCTTGAAGGTGATGCTGGAAGCGAAGCGCATTGTTGTTCTCGACTATGTTGGTTACAATTATTTGCAGCGCCCCGGCTCCATCATTCAAAGCATCAATGTGGAGCGAAATTCCGAAATTCTGGACGCCTTTGAAGATTTGTTCGCCTATTTCCGGGAGCATGGCCTTTGGGAACAGTATGAGGACGAGCTGTGTTTTCTCACGGTGAGTCACGTTTTCCTGACGGCCTCCGTCCGGGTGATCCGGCTGGACTCTAAAAATGAGCTGATTTCCCGGTTTGCGGAATACCTCAAAACCCATTTCCCGAACTATCGGACCAACAAGTATCTGGGGACGCTCAGCGGAAGACAAAAATTATTATTGAAATTACTGGAGCGAAAGCTCTATTTTGTGATTGCCCTGCTCTTTAAGCTCAAAGGGTAAGAAGTTTGAAAATAAATTTTCAAACTTCCGGTTTTGTCGGCGCAAAAGTTCGTCCGGCAACGAACTTCGCGAAGTTTCCCTACGGAAAACTTTTGAATGAAAATGGCGGCAATTTTGCTTCGCAAAACCAGCCACAATTCCCGAGAAAGGGTAGCTTTCGCGCATGCGGAAGCGATGGTACTATTTATGAAGCTAATAGAAAAACTCAAAAATCGGCGGCGGGGCAGTCTGCTGGAAAACACGCTGATGCTGTACATTCTCCAGTTTTCCAACATGTTTCTGGCACTGCTCACCCAGGGCTATCAGGTGCGCGTTTTGGGCATGGATCTGGTGGGCACGCTGGGAGCGGCCCAGTACACGGTGAACTTTTTCCAAATTCTCATCGATTTCGGATTTATCATGTCCGCTACGGCGAAGATTTCCCAAAACCGGGAGGACAAGCCCTACCTGAACCGCATTCTCACCTGCGTGGTGGCGGCGAAGGTGTTCTTCATGCTGCTGTCTTTCGGCATTCTGCTGCTGTTCATTCTGCCCCATCTGGAAAATCCCATGGAGCTCTCAGTCTACACCATGTACCTGTTCTCCACCTGTATGGTGTCTTTGCTGCCGGATTTCATGTACCGGGGTTTGGAGCAGATGGCGGCGGTGACGGTCCGGGCAGTGAGCATCAAGCTCTTTGCCACCATCATGATCTTCTTCTTTGTCCACGTCCCCGGTGACGTCTGGATGGTGCCCTTCTTCGCAGCTCTGGGCAACGGCGGCGCGGTGCTGTTTGTCTACTGGCACCTATATACCAAGGTGGGCGTGAAATTCTGTAGGGTCCGCTTTCGCGACATTTGGACGGAAGTCAAGGAATCCTCTCAATTTTTCTTGTCCAAGGCGGCGGGCTCCATCAACACCAACCTGAACGGCGTGCTTCTGAAACAAATTGCCGGGCCGGTGGCAACGGGACTTTACACCAACGCGGACAAGGTCATCGGGGCGGCGAAAAACGGCATGTCTCCCATTGCCGACAGCCTGTACCCCCACATGATGAAGCACAAAAATTTCTCCATTGTGAAAAAGGCCATGCTGTTCATTTACCCTGTAATTCTGACGGGCTGCGCAGTGGTATTCATTTTTGCAAGGCCGCTCTTGACCCTCTGGCTGGGCGAGGCCGGTGCTGACGTGGTGCTGCCCCTGCGGCTGCTGATGCCCGTGGCGGTATGCTGCTTCCCCAATTACATTTTGGGCTATCCTACGCTGGGCGCCATGGGGCTGGCGAAATTTGCCAACATCTCCGTGGGTTTCGGAACGGTCATCTACCTGCTGGGGGCGCTGGTATCCCATTTTACCGTGGGGATCAACCTGTTCTCCCTGTGCGTGCTCACTTCCCTGACGGAGTTTTCCATTTTAGCGTTCCGGCTGGTGGTCATTGTGAAGAACCGCCGGCTTCTACAAAATGATGGAGGTACTCGGTAATGGGCATTCTTCAAAAAGTCTTGCGAAATTGTCTGTGGCAGCTTCTTTCCTTCCTGCCCAAGGACCAAAAAAAGGCGGTCTGCCAAAGCTATTACGGCAGAGGATATTCCGACAGTCCCCGGGCCATTGCGGAGGAGCTGAGAAAGCGGGGCTGGAAGGTCTATTGGATCGTAAACGGGCCGGAGGCCGCCTGCACCCTGCCGGAGGGCGTTATCCCCCTCAAAATCGATTCTCCGAAAGCTATCTACCACCAATGCACTGCCGGGGTGTGGGTGGACAATGCCCGGAAATGGGCATACACCCAAAAGCGGGGCAGGACTTGCTACATCCAAACCTGGCACGGCTTCCCTCTGAAACGCATTGAGGGCGACGTGGAAGACGCCTTGCCAACCGATTACATGCAAGCCGCGAAAAAGGATTCCGCCATGGCGGACCTGTTTCTCTCCGACAGCCGGTTTTTGAGCGACATTTACCGCCGGGCGTTCTGGTACAGCGGAGAGATTTTGGAATGCGGCTTCCCGAGAAATGACATTCTGTTCGGCGAGCACCCGGAAATCAAAGAAAAGGCCCGCAGGGCGCTGGACATTCCTCCGGAGAAAAAATTGATGCTGTACGCCCCCACCTTCCGGAAGGACAAGGGATTGGAGGTCTACGATGTGGACTACGCTCGGTGTGTGGAAGCCCTGAAAAAACGTTTTGGCGGGGAATGGCTGATTCTCGCCAAGCTCCATCCCAATATCGCGGACAAGGCAGGAGAGCTGGGACTGGACCCCCGATATGTGAGAAATGCCTCGGATTATCCGGACATTCAGGAACTGTACCTTCTCTGCGACGCCATGCTGACGGATTATTCCTCGGTGATGTTCGATTACATGAACACGGGGCGCCCCTGCTTTGCCTATGTGAACGATTTGGCGGCCTACAAGGATGATCGGAATTTCTACTTTGACATCGATAAGCTCCCCTTCTCCCGGTCGGAGACGAACGACGAGCTGGTATCGAATATTTTGGTCTTTGACGAAGAAACACAACAGGCAAAAATGCAGCAGTTCCGCCGGGAATTCGGCATGGTGGAAAACGCCGGGAACGCTGCCGGAACAACCATAGATTACCTGGAACAAAGGAGGAATTTTTCATGAAACGCGTGATTACCTACGGCACCTTTGACCTGCTCCATTACGGGCACATCAATCTGCTGCGCCGGGCCAAGCAGTACGGCGACTACCTGATCGTGGCACTGTCCACCGACGAATTCAACTGGAACGAGAAGCAAAAGAAATGCTACTTTTCCTATGAAAAGAGGAAGCAGCTCCTGGAAGCCATCCGCTACGTGGATTTGGTGATTCCCGAGGAGAAATGGGAGCAAAAGGTCACCGACGTAAAGGAATACCACGTGGACACCTTCGTCATGGGCGACGACTGGGAGGGAAAATTTGATTTTCTCAAGGAGCAGTGCGAGGTGGTCTATCTCCCCCGCACCCCGGAAATTTCCACGACCCAAATCAAAAATGATCTGAATCAGTAAGCTAGCTGAAAAGATCGTGAAGCTCTTTGCTTCAGTGTTTTCCGAAAGAAAAAGCCAGCTATCAAAAGGTGTACCTTTTGATAGCTGGCTTTCTGTTGTAAAGTATACGGGAAAATGACGGAAATTGCAACTGCATTTTACAATGTTCCCGTCTTTTTTCACAGATTTCGATTGCTTGGATTCGGCTTTTAGGTTGCTTTCAAAAGGTACACTTTTTGAAAGGGGTCCTCCCGGGAGAAAGAGGAATTGATTCCAATTTGGAATCAAAATCCCCCGGAATTTACCGGATGTGCCCCAAAATCTGCCAGATGTGCCCAATTTGTTGCAAAAGGAAAAATTTGTGCTACAATATTTCCATACCATGCTTTCTGAAAAAAGAAAGGAGTTTTTCGTATGAAGAAGAGATTTTTGTCCATGCTGCTCGCGGCGCTCCTGCTGGTGGGCTGTCTGCCTGTGTCGGCGATGGCCGCAGGGGATGTGACCTCCGGCAGGTACGGCGGCGGCGAGGGCACGGAGGAAAGCCCCTATCTCATCACGTCCGCAGAGGAGTTGAAAACGCTGGCGGACACGGTGAACGGCGGAAACGCTTGCGCAAATACTTATTTCCTGCTGACGCAGGATATCGACCTGTCGATTTTTCCTGTGATCGGCGGCAAGAACTGGACGCCCATTGGCGGCGTAACCGATTCCCAGAACGAGCATCCGTTTCGGGGCATTTTTGACGGCGGCAATCACAAGATCACCGAACTGTCGATCTATGCGAATGTTGACAGCTTCGTGGCCATAGATCAGTACAGCGACAGCAGTGCGGGTCTCTTCGGCCTGCTGGAAGAGGGCGGCACAGTAAAAAATCTCGGCGTAGACGGCACGGTGACAGGCGTTATGGGCGTCGGTGCTGTTGTGGGAGATAATTCAGGCGGCACTGTGGAAAACTGTTACCATACCGAGGGCTTGATCAAGGGCGTCATCGGCACCGGTGGCGTGGTGGGATGGAATACCGGCACGGTGCGGAACTGCCGCAATGCCGGTGAGGTAACAGGCGCCACAATAGCCGGAGGTGTGGTGGGCAACAACGATAAATACGACACGGAATCCGGCATCGTGGAATGCTGCTACAATACCGGGAAGGTATCCGGATTTAGTCAGGTGGATGGACCCAACACCAGCGGTAATGAAACGATCGGCGGCGTCGTTGGGAGTAATTCCAATTCCGCTGTCGTGCGCAACTGCTATAATACCGGTGAAGTGACCGCCCATGATTGGAGCGGCGGCGTGGCAGGAGACAACCGCACCGGCGGTGTGGTGGAAAGCTGCTACAATTTTGGAAAGGTGTCCGGCGAAGAGATGATCGGCGGCATTTCACCCGATAACGTGAACGCATCCATAAGAAACTGCTATTATCTTGATAGCACCGCCAGCGGCGGAATCGGCGGCGCGGATGTGACCGGTCAGGCGGAAAAGCTTACCGCAGAGCAATTCAAAGACCTGACCAATTTTGCGGGCTTTGACAGCGATATCTGGGCAAACGGTATTTTGGCGGAGCGCCCGGTGCTGCGGAGCAATCCGGAAAGCTTGATTCAGGATACAGACGGCACCTATCTGATTCCCGATCTCCCGACACTGGAATGGTTCCGGGGCCAGGTGAACGGCGGTAACGGCGGCATTTCCGGCAAACTGACGGCAGATATCGATATGTCCGTAAAATATCACGAGGGCGGCGAAAGCTGGGAGCCGATCAAGTCTTTTTCGGGAACCTTTGACGGCGACGGACACGATATTATCGGGCTTTATATTAACAGTGAAACCAATGTTGGTATGTTCATCGCGGTGACCGAAGAAGGAATTCTCCAAAATTTCGGCATTGTTGACGGTTCTGTGACAGGCAAGGATATGACCGGCGGCATTGTGTCAAGAATCGAAGGTACCATTCGAAACTGCTATTTTATCGGCGATGTAACCGGCGGCATAACAGGCGTCGGCGGAATTGCAAGTACTGTAATCGGTACAATAGAAAACTGCTACCATTCCGGTAGTGTGTACAATATTGCCACTGAAACAGCCGGCGGAGGTATGGTCGGCGGCATAGCCGGAATGGTTATTGGCAGAATATCAAACTGCTACAACACCGGTACCGTGACAGGAGGCAGATACATCGGGGGAATTGTAGGCCTAGGCTCTGACTGTACGGTAGAGAATTGTTATAACACCGCAGCCGTGACCGGCAACAGAGGCGTCGGCGGCATTATGGGCCAATCCGGTCAAAAAACGACGAATACAAAAAACTGCTACAACACCGGCACGATAACCGGCGATCAAGATGTTGGCGGAATTACGGGATATCTCAATTACTCTTCCAATGTAGGATCTACAGCGACTTCGACCGTGACGAATTGCTACAATATCGGCAAGGTAAGCGCCAAAGAAGCTTGTGGCAGTATCGTAGGTTTCAGCGGTTATACAAACAGACCTGCAAAAGAAAACGTGACAAACTGCTACTATCTGGAGAACACCGCCGCGGGCGGCATTAACGGCGAAGACGAGGCCGGCCATGCCGAGCCCATCACGGCGGAAGAGCTTGCCGACAGAAATACCTTTATCGATTGGAATTTCAACTCCATTTGGGGCATGAGTACGGAGGAGGGCGACATTCGTCCCGTTCTCAGAGCTGTCCCGGAGCTTCCGTATGACGAAACTCCCGAGGACCCGGAAGGCCGGAAATACGGCGGCGGCACGGGTGTGAAGGGCGACCCCTACATCATCGCGGCTGCGGCACATCTCAAGGAGCTGGCGGACACAGAAACCGATTGGGGCGCACAGTTCCTGATGACCGAGGACGTGGACCTGTCCGAGCTGTGCGGCGAGGAAGTCGGCAATTGGAAGCCCATCGGAAACGACAGCAATAAATTTACCGGTACCTTCGACGGCGGCGGGTACGAAATCACCGGCCTTTCTATCAATGAAGCGACCAATGTAACCCACAGCATCTACCGGGGCTTGTTTGGCTATGTGGACGAAGGCGGCTCCCTGAAAAATCTGGATGTGAGCGGTTCCATCTCCGGCTCCGCCCGAATCGGGGGCATTGTGGGATATAACGCGGGTTCTGTGGAAAACTGCAGCTATTCCGGTTCGCTCATCGGCGCGGGCTTTTTGGGCGGCATTGTGGGAGAAAACACCGGCACGGTGACAAATTGCCGCAATACCGCCACGGTATCCGGCAGACTGGCAATCGGCGGCATTGTGGGAAATATTGCCGATTCAGGCAGTGTGGAGCGCTGCTACAATACCGGCAGCGTCACATGCACCAGCTTCGGCGCAGGCGGTATTGCGGGACAGAGCAGAGGCATGATCAAAAATTGCTACAATACCGGCGATATCACCGCCACCGGAGAAAGCGTTGATTCCAACGGAAATTCCGCAGCGCAGGATTATGTGGGCGGCATCGTGGGACTGGCAGGTCTGGGAGGTACGGTGGAGAATTGCTACAGCATTGGCAAAGTGACCGGCGCCAATAACAAATATGTTGGCGGCATTACAGGCTATAACGGCGGTGAAATGACACGCTGCTACTATCTGGAAGACTCAGCCGCCGGCGGCGTCAACGGAAAAGACACCGCCGGTCAGGCAGAGAGCAAAACGAAAGCTCAGCTTGCCGACAGAAGCACCTTTGTAAACTGGGATTTCACCGAAATATGGGGCATGAGCACGGATGAAAACGACATACGTCCCATTCTCAGAACGAATGCCGAACACGAGTACGATAACGGCCATCCCGGCTGCACCTGCAAGAACTGCGACAGCAGCAAATGCACCTGCACCGGCGATTGCTCCGGCAGCTCCTGCAAGTGCTCCGGTTGCGCCGGAAAGCCCAGCAATCCCAATCCCAACCCCAACCCGAATCCCGGTCCCGGACCGAACCCCGATCCCGGTCCTGCTCCCGCACCCGAGGAGTGCGACGGCGGCGCGAATTGCCCCAGCAGGAAGTTTATCGATCTGGACAATACGAAATGGTACCACAAGGCCACGGACTACGTGATCAGCAAGGGGCTCATGAGCGGCACAAGCGCCACGGAATTCTCCCCCAACACCACCTTGACCCGTGCCATGCTGGTGACCATCCTCTGGCGCTCCGCAGGTTCTCCCAAATCCACGCTGGGCTACAATCCCTTTAAAGATGTGCCGACGAACCAGTACTACTATCAGGCAGTCATGTGGGCCTATGAGAATAACGTGGTAGCGGGCACGACTTCCACCACCTTCTCGCCCAATTCTCCCATCACCCGGGAGCAGTTGGCGGCGATTCTCTGGCGCTATGCCGGCAGCCCGGGAACCTCGGGCAGCTTCGCCGGATTCACGGACAGCGGCAAGGTCAGCTCCTACGCGGAGATCGCTCTGCGCTGGGCGCTGGAGAAGGGTATCGTCAGCGGCAAGGGCAACGGCATCCTCGACCCGGGCGGAAAATCCACCCGCGCCGAAGCAGCCTCCATGCTCATGCGGTATCTGGAACAGTGACACGAAACAAAAAGCACCCCGGACGGTTCATTCGCCGTCCGGGGATTTTTTCCTTATTCATTTTCCGGCTTTTTCCCGTTCTCGCCACTTTCGGCGGAAGCGGCTCCGACAGGACAGGGCGCCTGAGAGTCGATCTCTTTCGCCCGCAGTCTTTCATAAACCGAGGACCGGAACAGCCGGTAAATCACCGCCGTGGTAGGCGTGCCGATCAAGATGCCGGAAATGCCCAACACACTGCCCCAGAACAGCACGGCAAACAACGTCCACACCGGGGGAAGCCCGATGGACGACCCCACCACCCGGGGGTAAATGAGATTTCCCTCCAACTGCTGGAGACACAAGAGAAAAATCAGGAAAATCAAGGCGTCCAGAGGGTGCACCAGCAGCAAAACGATCACGCCGGAGATGCAGCCGATATACGCTCCTAAAATGGGAATCAGCGCCCCCAGCGCCACGATGGAGGAGATCAGCAGGGCGTAGTCCAGCCCCAGAATGCTCATGCCGATGTAGCATAGGGAACCCAAAATCACACATTCCAAGAATTGACCGCGGATAAAGGAAAAGAACACCTGATTGGCCATTGCTGCCACCCGGGAGACCCGCCCGGCAGCCTTTTCCGGCAGGTAGGCCAGCAGGGCGGACCTCACGCCCCGCAGAAGCTTCTCCTTACCGAACAGCATGTAGATGGAGAAAATGAAGCCCATCACGAAGGTGAACACGCCGGAGGCCACATTCACTGTGACGCTGACGAGGGACGAGAGGAAATCGGTAGTCACCTTGGTCACATTGGAGAACAGGGAACTCCAGTTAAAGCTCTTTAAGAAATCCTGCACAAAGGTCAAGTCGTTCTTCTGGGCGAATTCCGTGACCTGCCTGACAAGATTGTTCACATAGACAGGAACGGTCTCCTGGGCCGTCACCGCCAGCACCTGCAATGATTCCACCAAACCGGGAATGATAAAACAGGTGACGAACAGAATGAACAAAATCACCACCAGATACGCCAGCAATATCGCCAGCGGACGCTTTGCCTTGCTCCACAGCTTGCTCTTGCTTTTGGAGAAGGGCTTGAATAAAAAGTCCTCGAAGAAGTGGACAAATACATTGAGGATATAGGCAATGATAATGCCGCAGAACACAGGGGTCAGCGCGCTGAACAGCACCTGCACCCAGCTCATCACCGTGCCGAATCGCTGCACAATTAAGAACAGCACCGCCGCCAGTACCAGCAGCACTGCCCCGGTGTACAGCATCCCTTTTTCTTTTCTCAAATCACTTTTGACGTCTTTCAGTTTCATATCGTTCTCCTCTTCGTCTCAAAGCTGAAATCAAGTCTTTGTCTGAAACACATGGCGGCATTTTTGGCAGGTCACTTCGATTTTCCCCCTGCCCCTAGGCGCGCGGAGCTGCTGCTTACACACCGGGCAGCGGAAATATTTGTACTGCTTCCTCTCCCGAAAGCGCCGAATTTGCAGAGAAGTCCAGCTCCTCACAGGAGCGGAAAGGCGGAGAAATTTCTGATTCTCCCGCTGTCGGGCAGGAATGTTTCTGGAAAGCGTCCGGAACAGCGCCCAGAGAAACAGCCCGTCCCCTGCCAGATATAAAAGGCCGAAGTATAGGCGGCCAAAAAGGGTCAATACTACTCCCAGAATCAGCAGCATCAGATTGAGCTGGTCCGTGCCGTACCGGCCGTATAAAAACCGCTGCAGTCTCCACCACATATTTGCGTCACCCCTAATTTTTTCTCTATTACTTTTTTGTATACTATCAGTTTAGTATACCGCCAAATGGCAAAGTTTTCAACTGCCGAAATGGAAGCTTGCCGGAAAATCTAAAAATGAGAATAATTTCCAATTTCCCTTGACTTTCAGAGCCACCCTATATATTATTAAAGAAAGCTCCACCAAAAATTATCATATCAGGAGGAATTACCCATGGCAGAATTGAAGGGCAGCAAGACTGAGGCCAATCTGCTCACCGCCTTTGCCGGTGAATCCCAGGCCAGAAACAAGTACACCTACTACGCCTCTAAAGCGAGAAAGGACGGCTATGTCCAGATCGCCGAAATCTTTGAGGAGACCGCCGCAAACGAGAAAGAGCACGCGAAACTGTGGTTCAAACTCCTGCACGGCGGCATCGGCGACACGGTGGACAATTTGAAGGACGCCGCCGCCGGCGAAAATTACGAGTGGACCGACATGTATGCCGGTTTCGCCAAGACCGCCCGTGAGGAAGGCTTTGATCAGATCGCCGACCTGTTTGAGGGCGTGGCCAAGATCGAAAAGGAGCACGAGGAGCGGTATCTGAAGCTGGTGAAGAACATCGAGGAGGGCATCGTGTTCTCCAGAGACGGCGACACCATTTGGCAGTGCGGCAACTGCGGGCACATCGTCATCGGCCAGAAAGCCCCGGAAGTCTGCCCCGTGTGCGCCCATCCCCAGTCCTATTTCCGCATCAAGGCAGAGAACTATTAAGTTATATCGTAAAGCAAAAGAAGCAGAGCGAAATTCGCTCTGCTTTTCTTTTTAGAAAGCGGTGAGGTGACGCCTCGCCGTTTTTCCGCTTGCATTTTTCTCAGAGGTGTGCTATGATAGTGCTGTTCCAAAAATGTTGCCATGGCAACGAAATTTTCGGAAAAGAGGTGACCCATGGAGCTGACGGCAAAAGAAATGCTGGCCGTGGAGCATTCCGGCTTGTTTTTGGGCATTTCTCAGGACAAGCTAATCTCGATGCTGAATTGTCTTCCCGCCCGCCGGGTAAATTTCCCCGCCGGGGATTTTCTCCTGCGGCAGGGGGACACCGTAAGCGAAGTGGGACTGGTGCTTTCCGGAGACGCGGCTTCCATGAGAGTGGACGGCCAGGGAGAACCCCTGATTCTGACTTCCATCGAGCCCGGCGGTTTTGTGGGCATTCTGGTGGCCTCCAGCCCCGGACAGATCTGCCCCATGTTCGTACAAGCCAGAACGGACCTGTCCGCCCTGTTTTTCCCGGTATCCGCCCTGCTCTCCCCCTGCTCGAAAAACTGTCCGGAGCACAGCCTTCTGACCAGAAATTTCCTTGCCTGCACGGCGCAAAAATCCCTTTCTCTCAATGACCGCATCGACTGTCTGGTGCGCCGAAGCGTCCGGGAAAAGGTGACTGTGTACCTGCGGCACATGGCAAGGGAACGGGGCAGCCGGGAATTCACCATTCCGCTGGACAGGGAAGCCATGGCAGGCTACCTGAACGTGGACAGGACTGCCCTATCCCGAGAGCTTTCCCGCATGAAGGCGGAGGGGCTCCTGGAATACCGAAAAAATTTTTTCCGCCTTTTAGATTTGAATTGACGGAAACAAAAAGGAGATTTTTTGCATGAAAAAGTTTTTTGCGCTCACCTTGGTTTTGATCATCTGCCTGACCCTGTTCGGTTGCGGTACTTCTGAGCCCGCCGCCGATAATTCAGAGCTTGAGAGCTCAAAGTTAGAAAGCTCTTTGCCCTCGTCCGAACCCGTTTCCTCAGAGCCCGTTTCTTCTGAACCGGTGGAATCCGAGCCGGAACCCGCGCCGACGGACGTTGTGGCCCGGGTCGCCGCTCTGAAAGGACCCACCGCCATGGGACTGGTGCAGCTCATGGACGCGGAGGACCCCCAGTTTGAATTCACCATTGCCGCCGCTGCCGATGAGATCACGCCCCAACTGGTCCAGGGAAATTTGGACATCGCCGCTGTGCCGGCCAATTTGGCCAGCGTTCTGTACAACAACACCGAGGGGCAGATCCAGGTGCTGGCAGTGAACACCTTGGGCGTGCTGTATTTAGCCGAAAAAGGCGACACCGTTCACTCTGTGGAAGACTTGCGGGGAAGGACCATCTATTCCAGCGGCAAAGGCTCCACGCCGGAATACGCCCTCAACTACCTGCTCTCTCAAAACGGCATTGACCCGGAGAGCGATGTGACCATCGAGTGGAAATCGGAACACTCCGAGTGCGTGGCGGCGCTGGCGGCGGGAGAAAATGCCATAGCCATGCTGCCCCAGCCCTTCCTCACCACCGCGCAGACGAAGGATGACTCCATCCGCGTGGCGCTGGACCTCAACGAGGAATGGGAAAAGTTGTCCTCCACTAGTGAAAATGCCGCCACTCTCATCACCGGCGTGGTCGTGGCAAGGAAAGCCTTTGTAGAGGAAAATCCGGAGACGGTCAAAGATTTTCTGGAAAAGTATGAAGCCTCTGTGAATTATGTAAACTCAAATGTGGACGAAGCCGCCGCTCTGGTTGGAAAATTTGACATCGTGCCGGAGGCCGTGGCAAAGCAGGCTCTGCCCAAGTGCAACATCACCTTCATTGCCGGGCAGGAAATGAAAGAAAAACTTTCCGCTTATCTCCAAACCCTGTTCGAGCAGAACCCCAAAGCGATCGGAGGAGCAATGCCCGATGATGACTTTTTCTACAGCTACGCCGGATAAGCAACATCATTTCCCGGATAGACTGTCCGGCGTCTTGGCAGCGGCTTTTTGGCTGATCGTTTGGCAAATCGCCGCCATGAACCTGAACCAAAAAATCCTGCTGGTCTCCCCTCTCATGGTGGTGCAAAAGCTCTGGGAGCTTTTGCCCACCGGGGAATTTTGGAGCGCTGTGTGTTTCTCTTTCCTCCGCATCACGCTGGGTTTTTTGCTGGCGGCGCTGTGCGGTACGGTGCTGGCAGCGCTGGCTGCCCGATTTTCCGTGATAAAGGCTCTGGCCGCCCCTTTGATCCGGGGAATCAAATCCATCCCGGTGGCGTCCTTTATCATTCTGGTGCT
>JAFLRP010000112.1 GCA_022511515.1 Acutalibacter sp. | reverse complement strand
CCGGCAAAACCCCGCCTTTGCTCGTTTCTCTGCCGATATTGACCTCTACCAGCACGTCCATATGGGCATTTTCCCGAGTGCATAGCCGGGAAATTTCTCCCGCCAATTTCACACTGTCCACCGATTGGATACAACTGACCTTACGGAGAAGATATTTCACCTTATTTGTTTGCAGCCTACCGATAAACTGCAGGTCACAACGTTCCAGATTCAGAGCATCATACTTTTCCAGCAGCTCCTGCACCCGGTTTTCACCGATACAGGAAATACCCCGTTCAATCGCACGGTTTATGACTTCCACCGGCACTGTCTTTGTAGCGGCAAGCAGCGTGATATCTTCCGGGTTTCTGCCGGATTTTCCGGCGGCTGCGGCAATCTGTTCTGTTACTTCGCGGTAATTTTCCTCAAAGGCTTTAAAGCGGTCACTGTACAGGTTTTCCGTCATAGAGATCTGTCCCCTCCACAACCACGTTGTCGTAAAGCTGAATGGTGGAATCCGTCACCAGCGCTTCTTGTTCCTCGTCACTCAATTCCGTTTTGCAAATGACATAACCGTTTACCGTTTTATCCGTGAACACTTGGACAAACTCCAGTTGCCGCCCATTCTGAATATAAACGCCTTTTACATTTTTCTGCACCATTTCCGTGCCATTTCCTTCTTCGTCGTACACCGTATAGGTCACATCGGCAAAACGCAGGGCACGTTCGCTGACCAGTACGCCGGAATAGGTCTGCACGTTGACCTGTACCGTTTCGTTTCTGACAGAGGCGATATCCGAGTCCATATAGGAACATTCAAACACCACGGCAGTGTCCCCTGTTTCGGCATCCCGATTCTTGGCGATGACTTTGGCAGGGATGGTCTCCGTGCTGGCCAGAGGAATGTCCAGATAGACGTCTGTCACATCCTCAAAGCGCCACATCTCGTTGTCGGAAAAAGCGCAGACAAGATACCAACTGAAATCGGAACATATTTTTCCCACAGAGGAGCCGAGACCTGTTCCCTGCTCCCTGCCCAACAAATTTCGCACGGTATCAGCGGAAATATCCCGAATGTTCGCCACATCCATCACATTTTCAAAGCCGTCAGTGTGGCTGATAAAATATCCGGCGGCTGGCGAGGTGATCCGGCTGATGGCCTCTCCCGCCGATGCGGCAAGTTGGCTTTTTTCCTGCTCTAAAAGTTGAATGCGTAACTGATAATCCTCGGCGCTTTCCTCACCGGTAATCAGTTGTTTCCGGTTCAGGACCGTCTGCAAATTTTCCTTTAAATCGGCAATTTCCGAAAAATTATTATCTCTGGTCTCAGAAAAGATTTGTCCGATGGCGGAATAAATTTGCGTGCTGATCATGGAGGGATTGGCGGCAAAATAATCCGTAGGACGGGACAATATCTGCAAATTTGCAATTTCCCTGTCGATCCTGTCGATTCTACCCTGGGCGGCAGCGTCATTTTCGCTGGCGTAAATTTCGGCAATCACGCCGCCTTGAGACACGCGCATACCGTCCGCCACTTTATAGGTCAACACGCCGTTATAAGTGTCGGTGATAACTCTTTCCTCTCGAATGGCGAATCCCCGCGCCTGCAGGGTATCGGTAACTGTGCCGTACATGGCAGTTTCCGTCACGATTCCCTTGTGATTTGAAAGGTACAACTGATAGCCCACGTAAATCAGCAGAAGGAAGGTGAGCACCGCTGCGGCAAGAGTCTGAATTTTTTTGCTGTTCATACGCGCTTCTTCCCTTCCTTCTCAATTTCGCAAAATCCTTTATTTTCCAAAAACTTCTCCACAAGCCGGCAGCCCTCTTGCAGCAGGTCGTCCGGATCATCCTGATACAGGAAAACAACATCCTGCTCCCGACGAAACCAGGTGATTTGACGCTTGGCGTACCGCCTGCTTTCCCGTTTGATATTTTCTACAGCTTCCTCTAAGGAAACTTGTCCTTCAAAATAGGGAAACAATTCCTTGTAGCCGATGGCCTGCGCTGCTGTAGCCGGCGTGCCGTTCGCTTTGCAAAAACGGTAAAACGTCTCCGCTTCTTCCAATAATCCATGCTCCAACATCTTGTCTACTCGGCGGTCAATCCGATCATAGAGCTTTTCCCGGTCACGATAGGAAACACACAGCATCAGTGAGCGGTAAGGCGACTCTGTAATATGAGAACGTTTCGCCTGCTCGGAAAAAGGTTCGCCCGCCAGTCGGCAATATTCCACCGCCCGGACAACACGTTTGACGTTGTTGGGGTGAATCTGCTCTGCGGACACCGGATCAAACTGCTGCAATTCCCGATAAAGGCCGTCGACACCCTCCGTTTCCACTTGGCGAAATAATTCCCGGCGCAATTCCTCATCCCTGACATTTTCCTGAAAAGAAAATCCCCGAAGAAGCGACCTGGCATACAGCCCTGTACCACCTGCCACAATAGGGAGATTTCCCCTATTGTAGATTTCAGAGACGGTTTTTTTCGCCAATTCCACATAGTCAGAAACGCTGAAAGAGACATCCCAATCCAAAAAAGAAATAAGATGGTGGGGCGCTTGCCTCAATTCCACCTCGGTAGGCTGAGCCGTACCGATGGGCAATCCGCGATAGACCTGCATGGAATCACAGGAAATGATCTCCCCGCTGAATCTGCGGGCAAGCTCTATGGCAAACGCGGTTTTTCCGGCAGCGGTAGGGCCGGTCACCGCTACTACGGGAATTTTCTCTGCCATGTGACCTCCTAACTTCTACCAAACTGACGTTCGATTTCACGACGCCTTAAGAGAATATAGACCGGTCTACCGTGAGGACAGTACCGCACCTGCGGGTTTTGCTCCAATTCTTCTGCCAGAGCAATCAGTTCCTCCGTTTTGGTCACATCTCCAGCTTTCAAGGCGGCACGGCAAGCCACATTGTGGTAAACCCAGTCCATGTGCTCCGTGGTGAAATCTTTTTTGAAGGAAGCCAAATACCCGGCAATTTCCATGATGGCAGAAGCTGCATCTCCGCCGTCTAAAAGCAGCGGGACAGATCGGACAAGCACCGTGCCCGTGCCGAAATCCTCTACCTCAAAACCTGCCCGGAAAAGTTCATCTCGTCGCGCCAGAACGGCGGAGTATTCCTCCTTGTCCAGTGTGACGGCAACAGGAGAAAGCAATGTCTGGGCCTCTGTGTTTCCACTGTTCTCTTTCAATTTTTCATACAAAAGCCGTTCGTGGGCGGCGTGTTTGTCGATAAACATTAGTTCATCCTGGCTGTATTCCACGATGATATAAGTGCCGAAGGCTTCACCGATAATGCGGGAATGAAATTCCCTCACGATGGGCTTGGGCTGCTCCGCAGGTTGGCGCTCCTGTTGAGGTTTCTCTGATACGATCCCCTTTGTCGACTGCCTTTCCGGCAACGGTTTCGGTTCCTGATCTAAAACCCTATCCGCAAAGGAATGGAACGATTTTTCTTTTGGCGCGCTGTCGTGAAAGGATACAGGGCGCTGAATCGGCATATTTGGTTTGGGTAACCCAGACGCCGTTTTGGGCGGCTCAGGAAAACGAACCTGTTCCTGTTTTTCCTGCACAGGAGCAAAGGGCTGAACCACAGGGCGCTTCAGTTCCATGGTTTTCGGCTTGTCCCCTGCGTTGAGGGCGGACTTCACCCCGTGGTACACCGCGTCGAACACCGGGCGCTCATTGACAAAGCGCACTTCCAGCTTGGCGGGATGAACATTCACATCCACCGCTCCGAACGAAAGGGAAAGGTGCAGCACACAGGCCGGGAATTTCCCCACCATGATCGAACCCTTATAGGCTTCTTCCAGCGCCGCCATAGCCGTGCGGCTGCGGATATATCTGCCGTTGATAAAGAAATTCTGCATGGAGCGGTTGGGTCGGCTGCCGGCAGGAGAGCTGATAAAGCCGGTCACTTTCACATGCTCATATTCATACTCCACAGGAATCAAAGTGGACAGAAATTCCTTCCCGTACACGCCGTAAATGGCGGAAGACAGCTTGTTGTCCCCCGGCGTGCGCAGAGTTTCCTTGCCGTCCCGAATGAAGCGGAAAGATATTTCGGGATGGGACAATGCCAGCTTATCAAGCACACCGGCAATGGAATTCCCCTCAGTGGAATCCTTCTTTAAAAACTTCATGCGTGCAGGGGTATTGTAAAACAGGTCGCGAATGATGATAGTGGTTCCCTCCGGGCATCCGGCCTCCTCCATACGGGGTTCTTCCTCCCCGCCGCAGACGTAGCGAACGCCGGACTGCTCCCCCGCCGCCTTTGTCAAAAGCTCCACATGGGACACGGCCGAAATGGACGCCAGCGCTTCTCCCCGAAAACCCAGGGTCATAATGGAATCCAAATCGTCTTGACGGGTGATTTTACTGGTAGCATGGCGCAGAAAAGCAGTGGGCACATCCTCCGGGGAAATACCGCAGCCGTTGTCTGTCACACGCATAAAGGTTGTGCCGCCCCGGCGAATTTCCACGGTGATGACGGTAGCGCCTGCATCCATAGAATTCTCCACCAGCTCTTTGATCACCGAGGACGGGCGCTCTACCACTTCTCCCGCTGCGATCAGCTCTGCTATTTGCTTGTCCAAAACCTGAATCTTCGGCATACCAATCACCTCTGTCCTGCTTACTTCTTCCTTTACTTCTCCTTCACCGCGCGGGTGGCCACAAAAGAGGGAATATTGTGCTCATGGAATGTTCCTTCGCCGTTGGTATCCTCATAGAGGTGGGTCAGGCGAAAACCCGCCTCCAACTGCCCGCCGATCTGCTCTTCCATGGTGTGGGAGAACTGCATTCCGTCATCCTCTTCTTCCAGCATTTTTCTCTGTTCCGGGTTCGTCAGCGGATCAAAGGGAAAGAAGTTCAACTTCTCCCTGTGCTCCTCATCAATAAAGAAGAAATTCACTCCGTTATCCAGCCCGGAAAGCAGAATTCCGCCGGGTTTGAGCACACGGTAGCACTCCCGGAAAATGGGCTTTACCTCCCGCACATAGCAGTTGGAAACCGGGTGAAAGATCAGGTCAAATTCCCCGTCTTCAAAGGGCAAGGGCTTCGTCATATCCGCCCGAATGATACGAATCTGATACCCCTCCCGCTCGGATACCATGCGCTCGCTTTCAATCTGACATGGAGAATAGTCGAGAACGGCACACTCCGCTCCCAGCGCCGCGAAAATGGGCATTTGCTGTCCGCCGCCACTGGCAAGCCCCAGCACTTTCTTCCCCTTGAGGGAACCGCCGAACCATTCCTTAGGAACAGGCTTTGTAGGGGTCAAAAACATCTTCCAATTCCCCGCAAGGGCATCTAAATATTCCTGGTGAGAAATGGGCTTTCCCCACTCCCAACCTTCTTCCACCCACCGATCGATGGTGGAAGCGTTGATATCTTGATAATTTTCCATAAAAACTCCTTATTTCAGTAGGTTGCGCAGCTCAAACAGGACGTTCATACACTCAATTGGGGTCAGAGTGTTCACGTCCAGCGCCCGCAGCTTCTGCAAGACCTCGCTGTCTGCGGATTCCATGGTGAGCTGAATGGGTTCGTCGGCAAATCGTTCCGCCGTATGCAGAGAAACATTTTGCCCCTCCCCGCTCTCCAAGTCAACCAACACCTGTTTGGCTCGTTTGATCACTTTATCCGGCACGCCGGCCAGTTTGGCCACTTCGATGCCAAAGCTGTCATCAGCGCCGCCCCGGACAATGCGCCGCAAAAAGGTAATGTCATCTCCCCGCTTCTTCACGGCAATGTTGAAATTCTTCACGCCCGGCAGCACGTCCTCCATGGCGGTCAGCTCGTGATAATGGGTGGCAAACAAGGTTTTCGCTCCCACTAACTTCTTGTCGTGC
The DNA here is from genome assembly GCA_022511515.1 of Acutalibacter sp. Classification (GTDB taxonomy): domain Bacteria; phylum Bacillota; class Clostridia; order Oscillospirales; family Acutalibacteraceae; genus Acutalibacter. The sequence goes on along the minus strand of JAFLRP010000112.1, from coordinate 9,963 downwards.
ACGTATTCCAACACGGCGCGTGCGATGCTCATACCGTCAAAAGTGGAAGTCCCCCGACCGATTTCGTCAAAGATGATGAGGCTGTTCTTGGTGGCGTGCTTCAAAATATCCGCCACCTCAGACATTTCAATCATAAAGGTAGACTGTCCGGCGGAAAGGTCATCCGACGCGCCCACACGGGTAAAGATACTGTCTACGATGCCGATTTCCGCCACTGCCGCGGGCACAAAGCAGCCGATCTGCGCCATAATGGTGATGATGGCCGTCTGCCGCATATAAGTGGACTTGCCCGCCATGTTCGGGCCGGTGATGATGGCCACACGGTTATCGTTCATGTCCATCTCAACATCGTTGGGTACAAAGGGCTGATCCTGCAGGAGGGCCTCCACCACCGGGTGACGGCTGTCTTTCAGATACATCTTGCCGCTGAGATTGATCACCGGGCGGGTATAATCGTTTTTCACGGAAACCACAGCAAAGGATGCCAGCACATCCAAGGCAGCCACAGCTTTAGCGGAAGATTGCACTCTGGGGAGCTGCTCCGCGATATGCTTCCGAATATCTTCAAACAACCGGCTTTCCAAAGAAACGGATTTCTCATGGGCGCCCAAAATGCGGTTTTCCAGCTCTTTCAGCTCTTGGGTGATGTACCGCTCCCCGTTTGTCAGAGTCTGCTTTCGGATGTAGTCCTCCGGCACCTGATTTTTGTAGCTGTTTGACACCTCTATGTAATAGCCGAATACTCGGTTATAACCTGTCTTTAGCTTGGGAATGCCGGTGCGCTCCCGCTCTCTCGCCTCCACGGCGGCTACCAGCTCTGTCCCGCCGTTCATGTCGTAACGAAGCTCGTCCAGTTCCTGAGAATAGCCTTCGCGGATGATGCCCCCCTCACGAATGGTAAAGGGCGGTTCGTCCACAATGGAGTTTTCAATCAACTGGGCAATGTCCTCCAAACCGTCGATTTCCCCGTTCAACTGCTGCAGCAGCGTGGCCTCACAGGCGTTCAGCAATTCCTTGATCCCCGGCAGTTTTTCCACCGCCGCGCAGAGGGAACGAAGCTCTCTGCCGTTGGCGGAGCCGTATACGATGCGGGTCATAATGCGTTCCAAATCGTGAATGCCGGTAAGCTGTTCTGTGATCTCGTCCAAAAGCTGGGGACTATTGACCAGCTCCTCCACCGCGTTTTGGCGCAGGGTTATTTTGGCAGGACTGAGCAGCGGCTGCTCCAGCCAGGACTTGATCAGGCGCTTGCCCATGGCGGTTTTGGTCTTGTCCAACACCCACAGCAGGGAACCGCGCCGTTCTTTGTTTCGCATGGTCTCCGTCAGCTCCAGATTTCGTCTGGCGGTGAGGTCCAGTCCCATAGCGGCGGATTCTGTGTCCAGCTCCAGCTCATTGAGCCGCTCCAAGCCGTTAATTTGGGTTTTCCCCAGATAGTGGAGCAGAGCTTTCAGAGAAAAGACCGTCAAGGACTTTTCCGAAAGGGACAGCGCCTCTACCTGGCTTTCGCCGAATTGCTGCGCAACACAGGTCAGCGCTTCGGCTTGATTGTCATACAGAGAAAAATCCATACACTCCACGGCAGCGTGGATTTTGTCCCGAATAAAATCCCTCAGCTCCGAAAGATCGGCGGCCTCAGGGTTGATCAAAATCTCGCTGGGCATATAGCGGGCAAGGCGATTCATCAAAAGATGGGTCAGAGCGGAAAGATCACTGTTTTCGATTTGGTCGGCATACAGTTCTCCGGTGGAAATATCGGCAAAGCTCACGCCCACAGCGCCGGCGGCATAGCAGATGGAGCAAATATAATTGTTCTTGCTCTCGTCCAGCATGCTGTTTTCCAGCACCGTGCCGGGAGTGATCACACGGACAATATCCCGCTTGACCAGCCCCTTCACCAGTTTCGGATCCTCCATCTGCTCGCAGATGGCCACCTTGTAGCCCTTTTCCACCAGGCGCGCAATATACGTTTCCGCGCTGTGGAAAGGCACGCCGCACATGGGAGCGCGCTCGTCCTGACCGCACTCCCGCCCGGTCAGGGTCAAGTCAAGCTCCTGAGAAACCGTTTTGGCGTCGTTGAAAAACATTTCGTAAAAATCGCCAAGGCGAAAGAAAAGTATCGTATTCGGATACTTTTCCTTGATCTCAAAATATTGCTTCATCATCGGAGAAAAATCCGCCATGGCTCATCCGACCCTTCCGTTTTCCAAATTCCTACGGTCTTTTCCGATCAGTGGCAGCCTCCGCAGGTGGCACAATTTCCGCTGCAGGCAGCTTCATAGTCGCAGGTGTCGGGGTTTTCCCCGTCCGCACACAGGCCGATAATGGCGTTCACACGCTGGAGCACTGCGTCAAATTTCGTCTTCGCATTGTTGTAGCGGGCCATGTTTTCATTCTGCATGATCTGGGCATACACGCTGCGGAATTCCTCGTTCAGACGCTTTAATGTCTCCTCGTTTCTGTCCTCTTTCTGGGCCTCGTTGTTGATGGCCATGCGCTTGAGGTTGAATTCCCCAATGAGGTTTTGCAGGGTCTCATCCTCATCGCATACCTGCTGCGCGCTGCGCATGGCGATATAACTTTCCTCAGATTGCAGCTTCTTTCCCAGTTCGCGTGTCATTTCAAAGATGTCCATAGTTTGATTCCTTTCTGCATAATATGTAATCTATTTTTTCTAAACTTTACTCCGAAACGGGCAATCCCTTTAACTGCAAACCCCTGGCTTCGGTGATTTCCGTCCATGCGTACTGGCCGATCTGGCAGTCTTCTCCGGGGAACAGCACGATGAGTCCTCCGGCAGTCCGCCCGGCCAGCAGGCCGCTTTTTTCTTCCCGGTTCTCCACCAGCACCCGCTCTTTTCGCCCGATCATGGACTGTCCCCGGCGGGAAGCGATTTCTTCCTGCACCCGGAGCAGCTCTGCAAACCACTTCGTCTTTTCCTCATGGGAAACAGGGTCGGGCATCTCAGCGGCCTTTGTACCCACCCGGGGCGAATAGATAAAGGTGAATAGGTTTGTGAATTCCACTTCCTCGATCAGGGAAAGAGTATCCCGGAATTCCTCATAGGTTTCCCCCGGAAAGCCAATGATCACGTCGGAAGTGAAACTGATGTCCGGCATCACGCTTCGGGCGAATCGAATGAGAGAAAGATACTTCTCCCGGTCGTATTTGCGGTTCATTTCCTTTAGCACTCGGTCATTGCCGGACTGGAAAGGCAAATGAATGCAGTGCGGGATATGTCTGCTCTCCGCCATGACAGTAAACAGCTCTTCGGATGCGTCCTTGGGGTGAGAGGTCATAAAGCGAATACGATAGTCGCCGTCGATACTGTCCAACCGCCGAAGGAGTTCCGCAAAATTGATGGACTCCGAAAGACCCTTGCCATAGGAATTCACATTCTGCCCCAGCAGGGTGATCTCCTTGTACCCGGCGTCCACCAGCTCCTGAAACTCCCGGACGATGTCTTCGGGCTTTCGGCTTTTCTCTCTGCCCCGCACATAGGGAACGATGCAGTAGGAGCAGAAATTGTCGCAGCCGGTCATGACGGTGACCCATCCGTGAGAAGTCTTGTCCCTTCGGACGGGAAGCCCCTCGATGACGCCGGACTGCTCTCCCCGGAGGAACACCCGCTTGGAATCGGCGGCGGCAGTGTACATCATTTCCGGCAGACGGTGAATAGCGTTTGTGCCAAATACGATATCCACAAAGGGAAAACTCCTTTTCAGCCGTTCCGCCACATGCTCCTGCTCCGTCATACAGCCGCAGACGGCGATCATGACAGAGGGATACCGGCGCTTGATGTTTTTCAGCGCCCCCACATTGCCGAACACTCTGTCCTCGGCATGTTCCCGCACGGCGCAGGTGTTGAACAAAATGAAATCGGCGTCTTCCGGCGTTTCCGTAAACTGAAACCCCATTTCCGCCAAAATCCCTTTCATTTTCTCCCCGTCTGCCACATTCTGCTGACAGCCGTAGGTGCGGATATATGCCATGGGGACACTGCCCCTTGCCCTTGTTTTCATGATCTCCGCCACATCCCCGGAAAATGGAAGCGGCTGAGAAAAATGAGTATCCAAAAGACGCACTCTCCTTAAAATCCTGATACAGAGTTTATTTTAGCACATTTTTTGAGGAATCGCAAGGGAAAAGTGGGCTTCCTTCTGTCTTAGAAAAAGAAAAATCAGCAGGACATATTCTGCCCTGCTGAAATGCCGAAACGCGATGCAGCTTGTGAAAAGTGCGTCAAACGATCACTTTTGTACCCCCTGCCTGACGCACCGACAGCACATGGCAGCTACCCTCTCCAAAAACCTTCTCCATACCGGCGCGGTATTCCGCGAGCTGTTCTTGGGGAACAAAGGCTTCGATCGTCCCGGCAAAGCCGCCGCCGTGTACCCGGAACGCGCCGTCCTTACCAAGGATGCGTTCCGTCAAAGAAAGGGCCAGCGTGACGCCCTGTTCCTCAGGAGAAACGATGGCAAACACATTTTGCAGCCGCTGCAAGGAAGAAAGTCCGGAGGCACGGATCATCTTGCGGAAGCTGTCAAAGTCCCCCGCCTTCAAGGCAGCAGCTTCCTCTACGGCTAGCTTGTCGTCATCGAAGAAGTGCATGGCCCGCAGCACAGCACGGTCACCGGTGATTTTCCGCACCTCTCCCAATTTTTCATAAAATTCGGTTTCGTCCACATCCCGCAAAAATTCCTTGCCGAAACATTTGGCAACCTGCTTCATTTCCGCAGGGATAGCGGCATATTCCCCTGTCAAATTGGTGTGGTTGCCGCCGGTGTCCACCACGCAGACCGCATAGCCGCAGGAATTAAAATCAAAATCGACCTTTTCGATGACGGGCTTTGTAGGCTCCTTAAAATCGATGGAGGTAAAGCCCGCCACGGAGCTTGCCATTTGATCCAACAGGCCGGAGGGCTTTCCGAAATAGACATTTTCCGCGTACTGGGAAATGATAGCGGCGGTAACAGGGTCGATTGCGTCGTCGTTGTAGAGATGGCTGAGAATGGTGACCACCAGTACTTCAAAGGCGGCGGAGCTGGACAGTCCCGAGCCCTTCATCACACGGGTCATGGTGTAGCAGTCAAATCCGCCCACCTGATAGCCCAATTCCTTGAGTTTTGCGCAAATGCCCCGAATCAGCGACTGGGAGCCGCTTTTCTCTGTGCGCTGTTCCAAATCGGAAACATCCACCTGATCCAGCTTGGTGTACTCCGCAGATTTCAGCCGGATGATACCGTTATCCGTCTTTTGGACAAGCCCGATGATGTCCAGATTCACAGCGGCAGTCAGCACGTGTCCGTGATTGTGGTCCGTGTGATTGCCTCCGATCTCGATCCGTCCCGGGGCGCTGAACCATTCCCCGTTCTGCACCGGGCCGAATGTCTCCGTGAAGCCGGCTTTTACTTTTTCATACCGCGCTTTCTGTGCCTCCGCTTCTCTGCCGTACAATTCCTGAAATCCGATTTTCATGTTTGTTCTCCCCTATTTTTTATTGTCCGAGCATAGCAGTCAGTTCGCTTTCCGTCAGAACCGGAATGCCAAGTGCATTGGCTTTTTCCAGCTTGCTTCCGGCTTCCTCGCCTGCCAAAACATAGCTTGTCTTTTTGGAGACGGAAGAACTCACCTTGCCGCCGTTTCGTTCGATCAGCTCAGTGGCTTCCTTCCTGCTCATAGTGGGCAGCGTCCCCGTCAGCACAAAGGTGAGACCGGCAAAGGTTGTCCCCTTTGTCTGTTGTTCCGCTTCCATATTGACGCCGGCTTCGGCCAATCTGGCCACCAGCGTTTTTGCCGAATCGTAGGAGAAGAATTCCACGATCTCTCTTGCCATGATGCCGCCGAAACCGTCAATTTTAGCAATGTCTTCTTCCGATGCCCCGCAGATTTTCTCCATACTGGGGAACTCATTGCACAACAACTGCGCCGCCTTCACCCCGATATGGGGAATGCCCAGCGCAAAAACCAATCGGTACAAGTCGTTTCCCTTGGATTTTTCCAAGGCGGAAATCAGATTTTCCGCGCTCTTTTGCCCGAACCGCTCCAAATTCGCCAATTCCTCCGCCTTTAGGAGATACAGATCGGCAGGGGACGAAATCAACTTCGCCTGCAACAGTTGTTCCAGCACTGCGGGGCCCAAGCCGTCGATATCCATGGCGTCCCGGGAGGAAAAGTGAATCAGATGCCGCAAGAGCTGGGCGGGACACTGGGGATTGCCGCAGCGGACGGCGGCTTCTCCCTCGGTGCGTGATACAGGCGAACCGCAGGAGGGGCAAGCCTCCGGAAGCAGGAAGGGCACGGACTCGGTCGGATTGGACACCACCGAAACTACTTCCGGAATGATCTCCCCGGCCTTGCGCAAAATGACCCGTGAACCAATGCGGATGTCCTTTTCGGTGATAAAATCCTGATTGTGCAGCGTCGCTCTGCTCACCGTCGTGCCGGCTAAGGTTACCGGCTCAAACAGCCCTGTGGGCGTCAAAACGCCGGTTCTGCCCACGTTGATTTCGATATCCAGCAGAGTGGTCTCTTTTTCCTCCGGCGGGTATTTGAAAGCCTCTGCCCAGCGGGGGAATTTGGCCGTACTGCCCAATTCTTCCCGCTGAGAAAAGTCGTTGACCTTGACCACCGCGCCGTCAATGGGGAAATCAAACTCTCCCCGCTTTTCGCCGATCTCCCGAATGAAATCGATCACCTGCTCGATGTCGTTCGATTTGTGAAACAGCGGCGGCACTGTAAAGCCCAATTCCTTCAGGCGGCGCAGGGACTGATCGTGGCGGGAAAGCTCCTCTCCTCTGATCTGCTGGACATTGAACACGAAGATATCCAGCTCCCGCCCTGCCGTCACCTTAGGGTCTTTTTGCCGCAGAGACCCGGCGGCGGCATTTCTGGGATTTTTAAAGGGCTTTTCCTCCAAAAGCTCCTGTCGTTCGCAAAGCCGCTCAAAACTGCTGTCCGACATGTAAACTTCGCCCCGCACTTCCAAAAACGTGATGGGTTCCGTCAGCTTTTTCGGTACGGTGCGGATGGTACGAATATTCTCTGTCACGTCCTCCCCAGTCACGCCGTCCCCTCTGGTGGAGCCCCGGACAAACACGCCATTCTGATATTCCAGCGCAACGGAAAGACCGTCAAATTTCGGCTCTACCACATACTCCGGATCAGAGATGACGTTTCGCACCCGGCGGTCAAATTCCCGCAGTTCCTCCTCGGAAAAAGAATCATGCAAGCTTTCCAGCGGCACTTCATGCACCACCGGAGCAAAGGTGTTATACCCCGCGCCGCCGATCTGCTGGGTGGGAGAATCAGCGGTAACGAGCTCCGGAAACTCTGCCTCCAGCTCTTCCAGCCGCCTGTACAGCATATCGTATTCCCGGTCGCTGATTTCCGGGTCATCCTCAGTATAGTATTTCCGGCTGTGATACCGTATCTGCTCCCGAAGCTGTTCCAGCTCCGCCATAGCTTTGCTTTTTTCCATGGTTCTGACACGTTCCTCTCCATTATTAAAATCTTCCTAATATGTTCTCGTCAGGGCCGCATCCGGCACCTCACCGACCAGCACAGTCTCCGCCAGAACGGTTTCCGTTTTGTCTGTCACCCGGGCCTCAAAGCGGTTGGATTGGGAATACGCCGTCGCCGTCACAGTCATGGTAATGCGGTGACAGCTCTGATTGATGCCGGCTGAAGAAAATTCCGTGCGGAACACGATGTCGGCTGTGCCCTCCAACTTCAGTTTTACGGGAACTTTCGGGCCGCGCCCGTTAAAGATGCCGATATTTGTCAGGCTGCCGATGGGAATATGAGCAGTCGCCTTTCCGTTCAAGGATTTGGACAGGCGCAGCAAAATGCCGGCTTTCAGGTCGTTCAGCGCCGTGACGTCTGCACTGACGGCGGATATCTCCCCGCTGCCGGTACGGTTGACGGCAACAAAATCCCTTTCTTCGACCTGCAATTCCTCTTTTACCGCCTGCTGTATCGCGGAAAGCAGATATCCCCTTGTGACGGTTTCCGTCAACTCCTGCGTGACGGAGGAAAGTCCTGTTTCCGATAAGATGCCCCACAACAGCAGTACCGATACGACAAGTACCAGAAGCTTTCTGCGCTTTTTCCCTCTCCCGGCCGTTCTGTACCGGGCAGGAAAACATCGTCTCAATATGTATCGCACAAAACCACCCCATTGCTTATAGTACACAGAGGGTGTGGATTTGGTGAGAAGACTTTTCAACTGTATTTATGATAGCAGAAGATCAGATAATTTTCAATGAAGTATTTGTTTTGCAAATTAAGATGCACCCCCTTTCAGTGCAGGGGGTGCAAAAGTATCCTTAGGGATGCTGTGTAAAAACAGAATCAGTAAACCAAGTCTTTGATTCTCCTTTCGGGATCACAACCGTCGATCGAAAACAGTTCCACGCGATCCCACACTTGTTTCAAAGATTTTCCGTCAAAGACAGGCGCATTTGCAAAATCAGAATAATTGTCAAAATCATAGGCTTGCGAACCGTCCGGGACTAAACCGAACCAATACACTTCTTTGGATTTGTCGAGATGATCAGGCATTTTTCCCATCCAGCAGTTTTGATAATCCGGAAATCCAGCGACACAAAAGTCTATTTCAATGCAAGACTTGTTGTACAAATTTCGTGCAAATAATCTCGAAATATCAGCAAAAGGTATCATTCTGATTACCTCCTTATCGCATTTTAGCATAAAAAGAGGATAACCGCAACCTGTATCAGAATCGCGATTATCTCTTGGCGGAGAAGGAGGGATTTGACCAAGGAGCTGCGCAGAAGTTTGCCAAAAGCAAACTTCGCTTGTCCTTGCTGGCTCGCCGACCGTTGCTCCGCAACAGTACCCGTCTCACCGCTCTTCGCTAAAAACATCCCACTGGGATGTTTTCTTCACGCTCAGACCCTCCCGGGTTCAAATCGCCTTTGCCAAATAAAAAAACGCCCTCTTGGGCGCTTTTTTATTTGCGAAAGGCCGCGCAAACGGTGCGCAGATAGGGATAAAAAACGCGAAAAGGTGCGTAACTCTTTCGCTTTTCACCATCTGTCACCTGTTCGATAAACCAGAATTTGCATTAGCGGCTTTTGGGAGTTCGATACATACTGTACACCTTGACATGAAATGATTCGTTTCCAGGCATAACTCCTTCTATAATCTCCTGGACATAAAATCCAAGCGATTCATACAGTTTTCTTGCGGGTTCGTTTCCACATAGTACCTCGATATTTTTTACATCTGGTTCCACACACAAAGCCCGTTCTAAAAGCTTTTTTCCGATTCCCTGACGCATTCTGTTTGGAGACACATAAAGCCACGCAAACTCCTCGTCTGTGTATGCACTGAATGCTACAACCTCATGGTCAACAGTTGCCACATCGATATGCGGATAGTCAAAAAAGTCCTCCCTTTCCGCTGTAACTGAAAAAGGTAGAAATGCCGCATCAAGGGAAGCCATAGAAAGTTCAATTTGTCGGGCGGCATCATGGATTCTACAAATATCATTATAGTCTGACGGTATATATGGTCTAATTCTAATATCAAGCATAATTTCCACTCCAATAAATTCCGATTTATCGTTATAACCTGTGATTATATCTTATCACATTTTCTTACTATATTCTACCACCATTTCATGGACGAACCCAAAACCACGATAACCGCTCCGGCTGCGGAGAACTGAAAATACAAAAAGAAACCTCTCTTGTCCCGGTAGACAAAAGAGGTTTCTTTGTTGGCGGAGAAGGAGGGATTTGAACCCTCGCGCCGGTTTCCCGACCTACTCCCTTAGCAGGGGAGCCCCTTCACCACTTGGGTACTTCTCCATGTTGGTAAAAAATATCTAAAATATCTTATTATGATTGGCAGGTGGCGGAGAGGAAGAGATTCGAACTCTTGGTCCCTTGCGGGATCACTAGTTTTCAAGACTAGCTCCTTAAACCACTCGGACAC
>JAFLRP010000111.1 GCA_022511515.1 Acutalibacter sp. | reverse complement strand
GTTTCCCTGTTGGAAAAATTCGATTTCAGGGACATCGTGATTTCGCTGAAAGCGTCCTCCGTGGACAGCATGATCCGCGCCTATGAATTGATTGCCGAACGGTGCAAGTACCCTCTCCATCTCGGCGTGACGGAAGCCGGCACGGCCCGTATGGGGCTGATCAAATCTGCCGTGGGCATCGGCAGCTTGCTGCAGCGGGGCATCGGCGACACCATTCGGGTGTCCCTGACCGCCGACCCGGTGGAGGAGGTCAAGGCGGGGAAGGACATTCTTCGTGCGCTGGAGCTGCGGGGCGGTGTGAAGCTCGTTTCCTGCCCCACCTGCGGGCGCACCCGCATCGACTTGATCTCTCTGGCAAATCGGGTGGAAAAAGCCCTGGCCGACTGCAAAAAAGACATCACCGTGGCGGTGATGGGCTGCGCGGTCAACGGCCCGGGAGAAGCCCGGGAAGCGGATCTCGGCGTGGCCGGCGGCAGGGGAGAAGGCCTGCTGTTCCGCAAAGGAGAGATCCTTAAAAAAGTGCCGGAAGATCAGCTTTTGCAGGAGCTTTTGGCCGAAGTGGACAAGCTGCCGCAGTGAAAGTTATCCTGAAAATCAGAAACGGTGAGGAGTACATACACATTGAACACACTGGGGAAATTTTTTGAAAAAGAACTTACCGGGGAAACCTTTCCCGAAATTTTATTAAGCGGCGAGATCATCAGCTTTTCGGTGGATCGCACAGACCGGGCGGTGAAAATTTCTGCCCGGTTTTCGGAATTTGTAGAATATGAGGATCTGGCAGCCCTTTCCGAAGCGCTGACCGGCCCTGCTTTTGGGCTGAGCACGGTAAAGATTTTGCCTCGTTTTCCGGCGGAAAGCTTTACCGTGAAATGCGTTAGCTCCTTGGTTATGGCGCTGAAGGAAATGGACGCTACCTTGAACGGCACGTTCAAGCAGGCGGAAGCGGAATATCGGGACAACACTTTATTCATCCGTCTGGCCCACGGCGGCTACGACCTGCTGGCGGCCCACAATACCGACTTGAAATTGAAAGAGCTGATCCGCGCCTGGTTCGGCGTGGAATGCTCTGTCAAATTTGAGGGTAAATTGGCGGTAAAGGACGGCGAGGGCACTCTCTTAGAGCAGGTGCGCACCGAACAGGAAAAGCGCCGAAGGGAAGCCGTCATCCAGGAAATGGAAGAGTACGAGGAATCCATACGGGGGCAGGAAAGACGGCGAAAAATCAACATCCGGGACGACAGCACTCTCCTGCCGACGATCCTCCCGGAAACGGCAAAGCCCGTGTTGGGCTCTGTTCCCAAGGGAAAACTGACCCCGTTGCGGGAGGCCGCCGTCGACTCGGGAACCATCACGGTTTGGGGCGAAATCTTTTCCATCGACGTCCGGGAAACCCGGGACAAGGCGAGAAAAATTTACAGTATCGACATGACGGACTACACCGGCTCCATCACTCTGAAACTGCTGCAAAACGCCAATGAATGCAAGGAGCTGGACAAGCTGAAGGCAGGGCAGTCCCTGCTGGTGCGGGGCGATCTGTCCTACGATACCTACGACCGGGAAAACGTGATGCGCGCCAAGTCCATTGCCACTGTGGACCAGATCGAGGTGGTGGACGACGCAACCGAGAAGCGGGTGGAACTGCACTTGCATACCAATATGTCGGATATGGACGGCATGACCCCGGCGGCAGAGCTCATCAAGCAGGCCCATAAATGGGGACAAAAGGCCGTCGCCATCACAGACCACGGCGTGGCCCAGGCCTTCCCCGAGGCCATGAACACCGTAGAGGCGCTCCGGAAGGGGGGCGCGGATTTCAAAGTTATCTACGGCACGGAGGCTTATTTCTTTAACGACCTGGATCCCGATGTTGCGAGCGACCCCAAAAAGAACACGTTCCACCAAATCATTTTGGTGAAGAATCACACGGGACTGAAAAACCTGTACCGCCTGATCTCTGCCGGACATTTGGAGTATTTCTACCGCCGGCCCCGCACACCCAAAAGTCTGCTGGACCAATACCGGGAAGGCCTGTTACTGGGCAGTGCCTGCGAGGCGGGGGAGCTGTTCCGCGCCATGGTGGAGGGCAGATCCTTCGACGACCTGTGCAAGATCGCCGAGTATTACGATTATCTGGAAATTCAACCTCTGGGCAACAATATGTTCATGGTGCGGAACGGGGAAAAGACCGTGGAGGACTTGCAGGAGTACAACCGCACTATTGTGAAGATCGGCGAGAAGCTGGGAAAGCCGGTAGTTGCTACCTGCGATGTGCATTTCAAGGACCCCAAGGACGCGGAGTTCCGCAAGATCATCATGGCCAGCCGCAAATTTTCCGACGCGGATCAGCAAGCTCCTCTCTATATGCGTACCACTGCGGAAATGCTGCAGGAATTTTCTTACCTCGGGGAAGAAAAGGCCTATGAAGTGGTGGTCACCAATCCCAACAAGATCGCGGATATGATCGATTACGTCCGTCCCGTGCCCATGGGCAACTTCCCGCCCTTCATTGAAGGAGCGGAGGAGCAGCTCAATTCCATCACCTGGGAGCGGGCCAAGAAGCGCTACGGCGATCCCCTGCCGGAGATCGTGCAGAAGCGGCTGGAAAAGGAGCTGGGCTCCATCAACAAGCACGGCTTCTCCGTTTTGTATATGACGGCCCAGAAGCTGGTGATGGATTCCGAGAAAAACGGCTATCTGGTGGGCTCTCGCGGCTCGGTGGGATCGTCTTTCGTGGCCAGCATGTCCGGCATTTCCGAGGTAAACCCTCTGGAGCCCCACTATGTCTGTCCCAAGTGTCAGCATAGCGAGTTCTTCACCGACGGCAGCATCGATTCCGGCTTTGACCTGCCCCCTAAGGACTGCCCCCACTGCGGCACGCCTATGGACAGAGACGGCCACACCATTCCTTTTGAAACCTTCTTGGGCTTCGACGGCGACAAGGTCCCCGATATCGACCTGAATTTCTCCGGCGAGTACCAGAGCGGCGCTCACCGTTATACGGAAGAACTGTTCGGCAGGGATCACGTGTTCAAGGCGGGCACCATCGGCACTGTGGCGGACAAGACAGCCATCGGCTTTGTGAGAAAATATGCGGAAGAGCATGAGACCACCTTTCACAGGGCAGAGGAAAAGCGGCTTGCGCTGGGCTGCACAGGCATCAAGCGCACCACCGGTCAGCATCCCGGCGGTATGATCGTCATTCCCCGGGACATGGAGGTGTACGACTTCTGCCCGGTGCAGCGCCCCGCCAACGATCAAAAATCCGACAACATTACCACCCATTTTGACTTCCATTCCATTCACGACAACGTGTGCAAGCTGGACGAGCTGGGACACGATGTGCCCTCCATCTACCGCTATCTGGAGGACTATACCGGCGTTCCCGTGATGCAGGTTTCCATGAGCGATCCGGAGGTCATGAGTCTGTTTGAATCTGCGGCGGTGCTGGGCGTGACTCCGGAGGATCTGGGCTCTGTGAAAACCGGCACTCTCGCTATGCCGGAGCTGGGCACCAATTTTGTCCGGGGCATGCTGGAGGAATCCCACCCCAAAACCTTCTCCGACCTGCTGCAAATTTCCGGTCTGTCCCACGGCACGGATGTGTGGCTGGGAAATGCTCAGGAGCTGATCCGGAATAAGGTCTGCACCATTTCCCAGGTCATCGGTACCCGCGACAGCATTATGACCTATCTGCTGAACAAGGGGTTGGAGCCGAAAATGGCCTTTAAGATCATGGAGATCACCCGAAAGGGTAAGGCGTCTTCTCAGTTGACGGAGGAGCACATCAATGCCATGAAGGAGCACGACGTGCCGGAATGGTATATCGATTCCTGCTTCAAAATCAAGTACATGTTCCCCAAGGCTCACGCAGCGGCCTACATGATCTCCGCCCTGCGGCTGGGTTGGTATAAGGTCCACCGCCCGCTGGAATTTTACGCGGCGTATTTCACCGTACGCAGCACTGATTTCGACGGTGTTTCCGCCATGCAGGGCAGGGATACCGTTGCCCGGAAAATGCAGGAACTGGACACCAAGATCAAGAATCGGGAAGCCACTCCCAAGGAAGAATCCGAATTTGGCACTTTGCAGATCATCAATGAAATGTTGGCGAGAAAGATCGAGCTGCTGCCCGTGGATTTGTACCGCTCCGATGCGGTGAAGTTCCTTGTGGAGGACGGGAAGATCCGTCTGCCCTTCTCCGCTTTGAGCGGTGTCGGGGAAGCGGCGGCAGTCAGCCTGATGGAGGCAAGGGACTCCGGGGAATACATTTCCGTGGACGACCTTCAGACCCGGGCCAAGATCTCCAGTGCCGTGGTGGAGACACTGCGCGGCGTAGGCGCTTTGCAGGGAATGCCGGAAAGCAGCCAGACTACCTTATTCTGAGGAAGCGTATGGAACAAGAAAAATTGCCATGGAGCTGGCGGGAAAAGGTGCTGAATTTTTTGAAGCCGGACAGCCGCCTTCTGGACCTGAGTCCGTGCGGCGAATTATTTCTGCGTTCTCTATCCCACCCGGCTGCCCTTTGCACAGAGATGCGGCAGGGGAAAAAACTCACCTTCCCGGACAACAAATTTGATCTGATACTCAACGACGGCGGGGAATATGACCTTTCGGAAGTCTGCCGGGTGCTGAAAAGCGGCGGATTTTTCCTTACCCAGCAATACGGAAGTGAGCATTGCGCCGCATTTTTGCGCCGTTTTCTGGGAGATGCATGCAAAAAGGGACCCGACTTCAATTTGGAAAACCAGATGCCGAAATTTGAGAAAATGGGCTTTCGGATCATGTACCGCAATCAGGCTTATCCCATTTGCCGTTTTTCAGACGGGGAGCAGCTTTGGGACTATCTCTCGGAGCAATCTCCGTTCTTTCCCGGTCTTTTGGAGAAGGAAAAAAAGATTTGGGAGCAGGTGCAAAAAGAAATTGATACCAGGGGATTTTTAGAGCTGGAAGAGCACCGCTTCATCATCATCGCCAAGAAGCGGTGAGTGTAAAAAGCCATGAGTAGTTTACATAATTTTAGGAGGAAATGCTGTGAAAAGATACTCTGCGCTGCTCTGCATTCTTGCCCTTATCATTGCTTTAGCTGCCTGCGGCGGTGAATCCGTCACGCAGGAAACAGTGCGGCAAAAATTCCCCGAGTACTATGACTTGAATACCGCGAAGGGTCTTGAGGTATATGTGTGGCAAACAGCAGAAAACACCTATTATTGCGGAATTCTTCCCGGAACAAATCGGACAAAGATGCACGAGGAACTCGGCGTTTTGGCAGACCACGGCGCTACAGTTGAAGAAATGAAAGTCATTCTGTCCTCTTATCATCTTTCCAAGGAGAGCATTTTCATAACGCCCTGCATCCTGCCAAATTCGGATTTCGAGTATCAAATCGATGACGCATACATTCAGAAGGTAAACGCCCTGTTTGCAGATTTAGAATAGCAGGGCCTGCTCCCCAAAGAGCAATTCTTCTGTCTTTCGGGAATACGCAGAAGATTGGAAACATACAGAAAGAAAGGACAGGGCAAGTACCCTGTCCTTTTTTATCCTTATGCGTTTTCGGAACTGATTTCCAGCAGCCGGGAGACAGCCTCGCTGTTCCGCCTTTCCACGGCTTGCAGCCGCGCCGCGTGTTCCCGCAGCTTTTCCCGTTCCGGAATCTGCGCTGCAGCCTTGTCCAGATCGGCAATGAGGCCCTCCGCCGTCACATCCTCCAGATCAAGACAGGTGCCGTACTCCAGATACTTCAGGAAAGAGCCGATCTTCGGATCGTAGGAAACGCCCACCAGCGGCACGCCGCTCAAGGAGGACAAAATCAGCCCGTGCAGCCGCATGGAAACGACAATTTCCATGTAGGACAAGGCGGAGATCAGCATTTCCGGCTCGGTGCTGTCGTCCAGAATGTGGTAGGGACAGGACAAGTACTCGATCACCTGCTTGGCGGCCTTGGTGTCGTGGTACACGTTCAGGGAGAGGAATACCGGCGTGAGCCCGTATTTTTCGTAGGCGTAATTGGCACATTCCGCAAAGGCTTTTGCCTTTTCCGCAAACCCGTACCAGGTGCGCAGCATGAAGCAGAGATATTTTTTTCCCGGGGTCAGCCCGTGATTTTTTAAATATACTTCGGTGTCCTGGGCGGAGCAGCGCCCCAGTGCCAAAGCGGGATCGGAGCTGAGCAAAATCTCCGGCTGCTTCACGCCGAAACTCTGAAGTTCCCCCATGGAGTCCTCCTCTCGCGTGGTGATGATGTCCACCGAGCGCTCCAGCACCTTTTTTACCAGTCCGATGTCCCGTTTTCCGATGACAGGACCGATGCCGCAGCCGTACATATCCACCTTGTTTCCCAAGAGTTTGGCCGCCCGGAGAGTAAAGAGGTAATACCACAGGCTGCGGTGGCTGGTGGCGTTCTGGATCAGCGTGCCGCCGCCGTTGATATACAGGGTGGATTTTCGCATCGCTAAGAGCATTTTCGGCACGTTCAAGGTGTAGATGGAATCCACCCGGTAGCGCTTTTTGATGCTTAGAGTGTTCTTAGCCAAAACGGTGATGGGCACGTGCCGGTCCAGTTTCTGCACCGACTGGATGATGGATTTTAAAATGGCGTCGTCGCCGGCGTTGCCGTGACCGTACGCGCCGCAGATGATGACCCCGTCCCGCTTGCCCTGCCGGTTTTTCTTCCGTTCTTCCCGTTCCAGCACGCTGTGGTAAATTTCCAACTGGTGCTCTACCATGCGGTCAATGGAAAATTCTGCCGATGCCTTTTCATACAGCAGATTGCCCATCTTCTCCCGCAGAGCTTTGTCGTTTGCCAGAGTCACCAGATGCTCCGCCAGCTCTTTTTCATTTCCCGGGGTAAAGATCAAGCCGTTTTTGCCGTCGTCGATCAGCACCGGTACGCCGCCCACTCTGGAAGCAATAGTGGCCCGGTGCATTCTGGCGCCCTCGGTCAGAGCGTAGGGGAAGGTCTCAGAAAGGGAGGTCAGCAGATTGATGTCGATGGCATTGTAGAAGGAATTCATATCCGTGACCCACCCGGCAAAGCACACCCGGTCACTGATACCTAAAGATTTGGCCAGATTCTGGAGCATCTCCAAATCTTCGCCGTCTCCGGCAGCCACTAAACGCAAATGGGGATTTTGTTCCATGGCGATTTTCATAGCCCGCAGCAGAGTAGGGTAGTCCTTTACGGGGTTTAATCTGGCGGCGATGCCCGCCACCACGTCTCCCTCCTGATAGTCCACGCCGATGGAGCGAAGGTATTCTTCTTTCGGTACGGTGGTGATGGGAGTCTTAAAATCGATGCCGTTGTAGATGGTGTAGATGCGGTCGGCAGGGAAATCCCGGTCGATGAGGATATCGGCCATGGGGTCGGACACACCAATGTAATAATTCACCCGGCGCAGCGCCACCATATTGGTGGTGCCGTAGGAAAGCCTTGCCACCGGACGGCCAAGATAATCCAGCCGGTAGTCGCTGTGCACGGTGGTAATGACCGGCACCTTCAGATGGCGCTTCAAGAGGTTTCCCATCAGGTTTCCTCTGGCGCCGTGGCAGTGGATCAGGTCTATTTTTTCACCGGAGATCAATTTTTTGATCTCCCGCAGGCCCACGATGGGATTGCCGGATTCGATCACGTCGATGGGAATGCCCATGCGCTCCGCGTCATCAGAGAAATCCCCCTTGCGGAAGCAGACCAGCCGCGCGTCAATAAAATGATTCAATTCTCTGAGCAGGTTCAGCACATGGGTTTTCGCCCCGCCGGAATCCCCGCCGCCGATCAATACGATTACTTTCATAAACTCTTTTTCCTTACTAATAAACAAAGACTTACTGCATCTATTATATCCATTCCGGCTTGGTCGGTCAAGGCGGAACAATGTCAGGACAGAAGAGAGGTATGGCTTGACAACGATCCGGGAAATCTCTAAGATAAGAGAAAAGGAATCAGGGAAAGGACAAAGAAAAAATGTCTGATCGATTGGAAGAAATGGGAGCTTTTTTCGACGCCCGCAGCGAAACTTATGACGAAGTGCATGTGGGGCACATCGACGGCGGCATAGAGGGCAAGCGTGTTACAGCCCGGTATTTGCCGGAACATTGCCGCACTCTGCTGGACTTAGGCATCGGCACGGGATTAGAGTTGGAAAGCATTTTTGCGCGTTTCCCGGAAATTTCCGTGACGGGTATCGACCTGTCGGCAGAAATGCTCCGTCTGCTTCGTGGAAAATATCCCGAGAAACAGTTAGATCTTCACCAAATGAGCTATTTTGACTACGACATGGGGGAGGACCGCTTCGACGCCGGCCTCACGGTGATGACCCTCCACCACTATACCCATGAGGTAAAGACCGACCTGTACCGCCGCATTTTGCGCTCCCTGAAGCCCGGCGGCGTCTATATCGAAAGCGACTACATGATCCCCATGGAGGAAGAAGACCCGCAAGGCTTGGAGGATTTCTACTTCGCTGAGTACGAGCGATTGAAGAAAGAACAGGGGCTGGATCAAAACCAGGAGTACCACTATGACACCCCCTGCACCGTAGAGAACCAAAAGAAAATGCTCCTGGACGCGGGCTTTTCCCAGGTGGAGGAGGTCTGGCGGCAAGGCTTCACCGCAGTGCTGGTCGCCAAAAAGTGATTTAAAGTGATTTTTTGTAAGAAATTTGCTTGACTTCCATCCCTTCGGTGTGGTATAGTATACAAGCCGCATATGGCAGGTTGCGGGGTAGTATGCCCTTTTTGCAGAAAGTAAATGGTTTTCCATTTCACCTGAGCGTAGCGAGACTAATGTAAAGGAAGAAAAGAAATGTTTGCAGTCATTGAGACCGGCGGGAAGCAGTACAAGGTCCAGTTCGGCGACGTCATCTATGTGGAAAAGCTGGATGTGGCCGACAACGAGACCGTGGAATTCCCCGTCATTGCTCTCTTCGGCGAGGGCGAAACCAAGGTGGGCACTCCCTATGTGGAGGGTGCTTCTGTCACGGGTAAAGTGATCAAGTCCGGCAAAGCCAAGAAGATCACGGTGTTTACCTACAAGCCCAAGAAGAATGCCAAGCGCAAGCTGGGTCACCGTCAGCCCTATACCAAGGTACAGATCGAAGCCGTAAAGGGCTAAACTTATGATCAACGTCGCCTTTCTGGTTAGCCACACCGGGCATATCCTTGGCTTTTCCATGCAGGGACATTCCGGCTACGGCGAGGAAAACACCGATATTGTGTGCGCGGCAGTTTCCTCCGCCGCCTATCTGACGGTAAACACCGTCACCGATGTCCTTCATGTCACGCCTCTGGCGCTGCGAGTGGGGGACGGCGATATGTTTTTCCGTATCGAACAGAAAGACGAACCCGCCTGCCGGGACATTTTGGCAGGACTGAAACTCCACCTGATCCAACTGGAAGAACAGTATTCCGACTATATCCGGGTGGAATCTTTGGAAATTTAATTCACATTTACGGAAAGGGAGAGATATTCATGCTGAAGGTAAATATCCAGCTTTTTGCTCACAAAAAGGGAATGGGCTCCACCAAGAACGGCCGCGATTCCGAGTCTAAGCGTCTGGGCGTCAAGCGTGCGGACGGTCAGTTCGTGCTGGCCGGCAACATTCTGGTCAAGCAGCGCGGCACCAAGATCCATCCCGGCAACAACGTGGGCCGCGGCTCTGATGACACCCTGTTCGCGCTGATCGACGGTCACGTCAAGTTCGAGCGCATGGGCGCCACCCGCAAGAAGGTCAGCGTCTACGCTGTGGAGCAGTAATACTGCTGTAATTTTTCAAAAGATGGGGATACTTAAAGGAAACGCGGCTTTCTGAGCAGAAAGCAGACGTTCTCCCCGGTTGTCCCGAAATAGTGAGAAACAAAAACTTCTTCGAGGCAACGACTTGAAGGAGTTTTTTCTTTTATAAGACTTGCTGTTTGCAGCAATCTGAGGAAGATGTGTTTTGTGGGGTCGTTGCCTGCAATGCACTTGAGGAAGTTTTTTCTTGCTTGAAAAGGAGAAATCCATGTTTATCGACATTGCAAAAATCAAGGTAAAGGCCGGCGACGGCGGCGACGGCGCGGTATCGTTCCACCGGGAAAAGTACGTGGCGGCCGGCGGCCCAGACGGCGGCGACGGCGGCAGAGGCGGCAGCGTGGTGTTTCAGGTGGACGACAACCTGTCCACGCTGGCGGATTTCCGCTACCAGCGCAAATACATCGCCCAGCGGGGCGAAAACGGCAGAGGCAACCGCTGCTTTGGGAAAAGCGCTCCCGACCTTATTGTGCGTGTTCCAAGAGGCACGCTGATCAAGGACGCGGAAACCGGCCGCGTGCTGGCGGACATGTCCGGGGACGAGCCCCAGGTCATTGCCAAGGGCGGCAGAGGCGGCTGGGGAAATGCCCATTTTGCCACGCCCACCCGGCAGACTCCCCGTTTTGCCAAGCCCGGCACGCCGGGAGAGGAACTGGAAATTCAAATGGAATTGAAGCTTCTGGCAGACGTGGGGCTGGTGGGCTTTCCCAATGTGGGGAAATCCACGCTGGTGTCCGTTGTCAGCGAAGCAAAGCCCAATATCGCCAATTACCATTTCACCACCCTGACCCCGGTGCTGGGCGTGGTGCGGATGCAGGAGGGAAATTCCTTCGTCATGGCAGATATCCCCGGGCTCATCGAGGGCGCATGGCAGGGCGTGGGATTGGGCCATCAATTTCTTCGCCATGTGGAGCGCTGCCGCCTGCTGGTGCATATTGTGGATATCGCGGGCAGCGAGGGCAGAGATCCGAAAGAGGATTTCCGTATTATCAACGAGGAATTGCAGAAATTTAACCCCGAGCTGGCCAAGCGCCCCATGCTGGTGGCGGGCAATAAATGCGATCTTGCCGCCGACGAGCAAATAGAGGATTTTCGGCAATTTGTTGAGGGACAGGGGTACGAGTTTTTCCCCATCATGGCCCCCATCCGGCAGGGTGTGGACGAGCTGATGAACGCGGTTTTGGCCCGGCTTTCCCAGCTTCCGCCCATTTTGCGGTATGAAATCGAGCAGCCGGTGCTGGCTCCGGTGGAGAGCCTCAGCAGGGGCAAGGTGGAGATCACCCAGGAAGACGGTATTTACTTCGTCCGCGCCCCCTGGCTTTTGAAGATCATGAACACCGTGAATTTTGACGAGACCGATTCTCTCCAGTATTTCCAGCGGGTGCTGATCCAGACCGGGGTCATCGACGCTCTCCGGGAGGCCGGCGTGCAAGAGGGAGATACTGTCGATCTGTACGATCTGGAATTTGACTTTATCGAGTAAGGTGGGGTTGTCTTGGAACGACTGTACGGCGGCGAAGTTCCGCCTTTAAATGAGCTGAGCCCCTTGACGCTGGCCTTTCTGGGGGACGGCGTGTATGAAGTATTCGTGCGGGAATACCTGGTGGGCAAGGGGAATTGCCCTGTGAAAAAACTTCACAGCAGAGCGGTGGAGCTGGTGCGGTGCGAGGCCCAGAATAAGGCGCTGACTGAGCGGCTTTGGGGGCTTTTGTGTGATGAGGAACAGGCGGTGGCCAACCGGGGGCGCAATGCCCACGTGGGGCATGTGCCGAAAAACGCCGAGGTGGCGGATTACCACGGCGCCACGGCCCTGGAGACTCTGTTCGGCTATCTGTACTTAAAGGGAGAAACAGCCAGATTGCGGGAGCTGTTCTCTGTCATTTTAGAGGGAATTGAGTGATGCGGTATGAGTAAGAAAAAAGCAAAACAGTTGTTGTTGGATTTCGCCTTTATTCTGGCGGGATCGGTGATCTATGCCATGTCTGTGACCACCTTTACTTCGCCCAACAATATTGCCCCCGGCGGGGTCACGGGCGTTGCCACCCTGTTGAATTTCGTCTTCGGCACGCCCATCGGTATGATGGCGTTTCTCATCAATATTCCCATTGTCGTCTGGGCAATCATGGAGATCGGCTATAAGCTGGTGGCGAGGACCATGTTCGCCATCGCCCTTTCTTCCTTGATGATCGACGTGTTTTCTATGTTCATCACGCCCTATCGGGGAAATATGATCTTGGTGTCCCTTTGTGCCGGGGTCTGCGAGGGCGTGGGGCTGTCTCTGGTCTTCATTCGGGGCGCCACCACCGGCGGCACGGATATGCTGGCAAGACTTTTGGGCCACAGAATGCCCCATTTCTCCATGGGAAAACTGATGCTCTTTATCGACGGCGTCATCGTGGCGGTATCCGCCTTTATATACGGCAGCATCGAAAACGCCGTATACGCCTGCATCGTCATCTATGTGACCACCAAAATTATCGACGCCATCCTGTACGGCACGGATTCCGGCACGGGCAAGCTGTTCTTTGTCATGTCTCCCAAGGTGCGCGCCATGGGGGACCGGGTCATCAAGGAACTGGACCGGTCCGTCACCTATCTGGATTCCCACGGCGGCTATACCAAAGAGCCGGGGGAGACCATGCTCTGCGCCGTCCGGCGGTTTGAGGTGTACCATATCCAGCAGATCATCCGGGAAGAGGACCCGAATGCTTTCGTCATTGTGGGCGATGCCGGAGAAATCACCGGCGAGGGTTTCCGCCCGGCGCACTCCGACGACAAGCCTCTGAAAGAGCTTTTGCAGGGATTACGAAAAAAAGAGGAGAAATAGAGGTCAGAAAAGAAATTTTCCGAAAAGCCGAGGAAACCCCGGCGGCTTGGTTGCAAGCCACCGGGGTTTTCCAAAATGTTCTGTCCTGTGGAGATCAGCCTTAGTACTGCTGCTCCTGCTGCTGGTTCTGATTCTGGTTCTGGTTTTGATTCTTGGAATTCTGAGAATTCTGGTTCTTGCTGTTCTGATTTTTTGAATTCTTGGAATTCTTGTTCTGGCTCTGGTTCTGATTGTTGTTGCACATAAGCGTATCGCTCCTTTCCTGTTTCTTATTTTGAACGGAAAGAAAGAGATTATGCAAATTTTTTTGAAAAGGGAAAAGGTTGAAAACAAGTTTTCAACCTTCCGGTTTTGTCGGCTTTTGCTTTTCATAAAAGTTCGTAGAAGACGAACTTTGAGAAGTTTCCCCACGGGAAACTTTTGAAACAAATATGCAATTCCCGAAGAAAGGAGGCTTTCGCTAACGCGAAAGCGATGATTATAAGTATGAAGCTGCCGGCGGAATTTTCAGCGCGCATGAAAGCTATGCTGGGCGAAGAATTTGAAGCTTTTCTTGCCTGCATGGAGCAGCGGCCAGTCAAAGGCGTGCGGCTAAATTCTTTGAAATGCGATTGGGAAACTCTGGAGAAAAGTATTCCCGTATCCCTGTCGCCCACGCCCTTTTCCCCCCTTTGCAGATATGCCCCGGGCTTGGAAAAGCCGGGCCTCCTCCCAGCTCACCACGCGGGAATGTTCTATTCCCAAGAGCCCTCCGCATCTTCGGCGGTGACCGCCTTGGACCCTCAGCCCGGAGAAAAAATCCTCGATCTCTGCGCCGCTCCCGGCGGGAAATCCACCCAGATCGCCGGTATGCTGGGAGGAGAGGGATTGCTGTGGGCCAACGAGATCGTGCGGGGGAGGGCAAATATTCTGCTATCCAATTTAGAGCGCATGGGTGCGAAAAACGCCGTCGTTTCTTCCTGCCATCCCCAAAAGCTCTGCGAAACACTGCAAGGGTATTTTGACCGGGTGCTGGTGGACGCTCCCTGCTCCGGCGAGGGCATGTTCCGCCGGGATGAAACCGCCGTTCGCGAATGGACGCCGGAAAGTCCGGCGGCATGCGCCCAGCGGCAGCAGTCCATTTTGGATTCCGCCGCACTTGCGGTGAAGGAAGGCGGAATTTTGGTGTATTCCACCTGTACCTTTTCCCGGGAAGAAAACGAGGACACGGTCAGCGCTTTTTTGCAGCGCCACCCGGAGTTCACGCTTGTTCCCATCGAGGCAGACTTTGGCAGACCGGCGCTGGACGGTTCCTTTGCTCTGCGCATCTTTCCCATGGATGGCGGGGAAGGACATTTTGTGGCGAAAATGCAACGTGTCGGCGAAAATCACTGTAAGGTGCCGCCCTTTTCAGCAAAAACCCTCAAGGAAACAATTGAGTTGGCAAAACACCTGTATGAAGATCTGTTTTCGGACGAATTGACGGCACCACTAGCCGTATTCGGAGACAGTGTTTTGCTGCTGCCTCGGGAATTGCCCAAGCTGGAGGGACTGGGCGTGCTCCGTGCCGGAGTGGAATTGGGCGAACTGCGCGGGAAGCGAATTGAGCCTGCCCACGGATTATTTATGAGTAGAGCAAAAGCAGTCTGCCGCCGCGCTTTGGATTTTTCTCCGGACGACCCGGCCCTGTCGGCTTTTCTCAAGGGAGAAGAAATCGACTGCGGGGAATCGGGTTACACGGCAGTGTGCGTCAACGGCGTGGTCACAGGCTTCGGCAAAGCCTCGGGCGGGCGGCTGAAAAACCGCTATCCCAAGGGATTAAGAAATTATTAATTGTTTAAAAAAGGAAACTCGGGAAAAGGATTCCCGAGTTTTTTCTATCTCCGTATGAGTTTCTCCGTGTAATCCCGCCCGCAGGGCTGGGGAGTGGGACAGGCCAGCGCGTACAGGTCATCGGCAGCGGCTTCCAGCCGGAACAGCCGCAGGGCGTCGCCGCCCAGCCTTTGAAAATCGCCCGACCGCGCCGCGAAAGGTAAGGCGGGGGAGCAGGACTGCAAGTATTCCGCTCCGGCGTCCGTCATGCCTAAAATCCGCAGATAGGGAGGCAGCGATGGGAAATCCTTTGTCACCCCCAAAAAGGCACTTATCGTCAGCCGCCGAATGCGGGCGTGAGAGTACCGTTTGGACTTCACCAGAGTATAGAATTCTTCCAGAGTTCCCGCCTGTTTGGCCGCGTCAAAAAGCCGGTGCTCCAGCCCTTCGCTGATATCCGGCAGGGCAGCGAAATCAGGCAGCTCCATCATGCGAAGTTTACATAACATTGCTCGTCCCAAGAAAGAAACATCCGCCGGACAGCGTCCCGCGTCCGTTTCCGTTTTCAATGCGGCGAGGGTGCAGTCGGGGACAAGGCCGTTCAGAGATTTTCCCGACCACAAGAGCTCCCGCAATTCTCCGGCAGAGGAGAATTCCCCCTCCTTTGCCGGGCTGTCGTGACCCGCGCCGACCCGGTGAAATACAAGAGGAGCAATCTCGCTTTGCTCCTGCAGCAGCGCTTTGAGATATTCGATGCCCAAAATGGCGTTGGGGGAGCGCAGTATGGGCAGAACTTCTTTTCCCAACAGAGAGGAAAGCGCCGTTTCCCGGCGGCGGGCAAAGGATTCCCCGCTCTGGGGCAAGGCGGAGGAGAATTCTTCCGAAAGCAAGGTTTCCGCAATCTGTTGCAGCCGCGCAATGTCGGGAAATTCGCTGCCGAAAGCGAGATAGTCCACAGCCCCCAAGGCGTTCACCAAATATACCCCGCCGGCGGCAAATTTTTCTGCTCCGGCGCAGGCCCAGGGCAGAGGCAATTCTATCACCAGATCCGCTCCGGCTTCCAGAGCCAGACGGCAGCGGGCCCATTTGTCCAGGATCGCCGGCTCGCCGCGCTGGACAAAATTCCCGCTGAGCACACACACCAACCGGTCCGCGTACTCTTTTACTTGCCGAAAGAGGGCTTCGTGTCCCTTGTGCAGAGGGTTCAGCTCGCAGATGACGGCGGCCGTTTTTCCTTTTCCTGTCATTTTCTCAGGCATTTTCCCCGAAACTCCTTGAATTTGACTGCAAAATGTACTAAAATAATTTCAGACTCTCTTTATCTTACCGCAATTGGTTTCTTTTTACAAGCGAAACTCGCTTCTTCAAAGCAGCCTATGCGAAAAAGGTCAGACTTTCCCGGGCGTGTTCCCGGTCAGTAATTTGGAAAGGAAGAGGCAGAACATGAAAATTCTAGTCATCAACGCAGGCAGTTCCTCCCTGAAGTATCAGCTCATCGACATGGATACCGAGGCCATGCTGTGTAAGGGAAACTGCGAAAGGATC
>JAFLRP010000110.1 GCA_022511515.1 Acutalibacter sp. | reverse complement strand
TTCCGATCTGCTGTAAATGTCGTCCGCCACCTGTTCCAATCGTTTCATGAGCGGGAAACGGCGGTAGATATTAACCCGATCCTTGATCCAGTCCGCCGGGACGGAAAAGTCTCCGAAAATAAAGTCCTGAGGCCGAAAGGCAAGCTCCGGCAGTTTTTCCACGAACTCGTCCATCTGCCGGACGAAATCGGCCGTGCCTTTGAAGCGCACCCGCCTTGTCCAGGCGGGATCGTCATATTCCAACGGGTTTCTATCCCCGATAAAGTCCACGCCCTCCTCGATCTGGATCAGGGCCAAGTCCTCCAGACTGGCTTCAAAGATAGGTTCTTCGCCCAATTCCGGCAGGACCCCGGCGATGTAGTCGCCGAACACCTTGTTGGGAGAAATGATGGTCACGTTCTGGGCCTTGATGGTGTCCCGGAAGCGGTACAGCAGGAACGCCACCCGGTGCAGGGCGATACTGGTTTTTCCCGAGCCCGCCACGCCCTGAATGATCATCACGTCCGCTTTCTCGTCCCGGATAATGCGGTTCTGCTCCTTCTGAATGGTGGAGATAATGGATTTCATCTTCTCGTCGGAGGTGTGGGCCAGCTCCTGCTGCAAGATGTCGTCCTGAATGTTCTGGGAGCTGTCAAAGGCAAATTCCATCTGCCCGTTTTTGATTTTAAACTGCCTCTTTAAGGTCAGCTCGCCGGAGAAAGTGCCCTCCGGGGCGGTGTAAGAGGCGGGCCCTGTCTCGAAATCGTAAAACATGCTGGCCACAGGGGAACGCCAGTCGATGATGAAAAGCTTCTTTTCATGGCGGAAAGCGTAGAGTCCCACATAATAGGACGCTTCCTCGCCCTCCTCCGGACGGAAATCAATGCGGGCGAAGTAGGGAGAATCCTGCACCTTTTTCAGCCGGTTCAGATACAGCACAGCCGAAGTGCCGGAGGCGTTCACGTCCTGCATGATCCGCTCGGTTTGGAACATCTCCTTGGCGTCGCCCTCGCCCCGGTGTTCCGCCATGTACATCTGAAGTTCCCGCTGTTCCTCCTCCATGCGGTCCACCCGGTCCTGAGCATCCTCGAGCTCCGCCCACACCCGCTTTTCGATATCCTGCAGATGGGCGGTCTCCCCCGGGAAAGACGCTTCCAAATCGATTGGCTCCTGTCGGTTTTCTTTCACTTCCATGACCATTCCTCCTTAATGTTTGTGTTTCCAGATTAAGTTTACAGGTCTGAGAGGTTTTTTCCGGACAAGTACAAAGAACAAGATTGTTATAATAGCACAGAAGTCTCCTTTTTGTCAATGCCTTTTTTAGCAAAAAAAGCGACTGCCGAACAAGTCAAAAACTTGTTCGGCAGTACTGATTTATTGGGAACTGTTTCGCTGCGGGTCGATGTCGAATTCCCTGACAGCGGCGTAGAGCCTGTCCCCCACCCGGGCGGTGAGACGCAGTCCCTCCGCCACGTATTCTTCGGAAAGCACCGCTCCCTCTTCTCGGAGCTTTGCCGCCAGTCCGCTTTTGGAAAAGGGCAGCAGCAATTCCACATCAAAGGTCTTTTCGGGCAGGTTTTCTTCGATGGCTTTCAGCAGCTCGTCAATGCCTTCGCCGTGCAGGGCGCTGATACGCACTGCGCCGGGGATCCGCAGGGCAAACTCCGGCTCCTCCACGGCGTCCCACTTGTTCAGGACGGGGATCACCGGGCGGGAAAAATCTTCCTGGTTTCCTTTGCGCAAACTTTGCAGCAGCTCCTCCGTCACCCGGAGGTGTTCTCCCGCTTCCGGGCTGGAAGCATCGCAGATATTCAGAAGGATGTCGGCGGCAGCAGCCTGCTCCAAAGTGGATTTGAAGGCCTCCACTAAGTGATGGGGCAGCCGGCGAATCAGGCCGACCGTGTCGATGAGCATCACCGTTTTTCCGCTGGGCAATTTTAAGGCTCTGGCGGTGGGGTCAAGTGTGGCAAAGAGCTTGTCCTCTGCCAGCACGCCCGCCTGAGTCAATCTGTTCATCAGCGTGCTTTTCCCTGCGTTGGTGTAGCCCACCAGCGCCACGGTAACCGTGCCGTTTTTTCTCCTGCGCTTTTCAATGACGCCCCGGGCGGCTTCCACGTCTCTGAGCTGTTCTTTCAGGCTGTCGATCCGCCGCCGAATATGCCGCCGGTCCGTTTCCAGCTTTGTTTCGCCGGGCCCTCTGGTGCCGATGCCGCCGCCCAAGCGGGACATAGACGCGCCCTGCCCGGACAGTCTGGGAAGAAGATAGCGAAGCTGAGCAAGCTCCACCTGCAGCTTGCCTTCCTTGCTGGCGGCACGCTGGGCGAAGATATCCAAAATCAGGGTGGTGCGGTCGATGACCCGCACGCCGCACAGCTTTTCCAGATTTCTGATCTGGGTGGGCGACAGTTCCCGGTCAAAGACCACCAAGTCCAGTTCTTCCCGCTTTACCAGTTCCGCCGCTTCTTCCGCCATGCCGGAACCCAGACAGGTGGCGGCGTCGGGCGCGGGACGCTTCTGAAGGAGGGTAAACGCCGGCTCTGCCCCGGCTGTGCGGGTCAATTCTCCCAGCTCAGCGAGGGAAGTCTCCGCGTCGTATTCCCCGGTATCCAGGGAAAGCAATAGAGCTCTCTCCTGCTTTTCCGTGTTTTCAAACAAGTTGCTCCCTCCCGTCCGGCCGCATTTCTTTTGAAATCATACCCCAGTCTATCATCCCGCGCTTTTTCTGTCAACGCCCCAAAAATCGTTTAGTTGGTGAAGGGCAGAAACAGGACCACATAGGTCAGCCCCTGATCGTTCATGTGCATCACCAGATTCTTGTTGACGGGACTTGTTCTGGAATGGCATACCCAGCGCTTTTCCTTCGTATCGAAGTCTAGGCCTCCCAGACTGTATGTATTTTTATAAGTCCCATCGAGAGTGTAGAAGAAATCCCAGTACACGTCCAGCTTGCCGTCCGGTCGCGGGACCACCGGCGGGTAACTCGTACACATCTGAATAATCAGCTTCGGCAGCCCGCCTGCAGGGGCATAACGGCTGTCGGAACTGGTTCCGGTTGCCGTTTGGATCCAAAACGGCTGATCCAGAAAATCCTTTTTCCCAGGGTCGACGTGCAGCAGTGAATTCGCCAGATGCTCGCCCAGAACCTGTTCCAAAATTTCATTGTCCTTTACAAAATCCATCCGCTCCGGGCGGTCTGTGGAGTCCCAGAGGGACAGCCCCAGCTTTTCCGTCTTATTCGATGAAGCCATATTTAGGTTCCTCCTCGTTTTCAAATTCTTCCGGCTCTGTGTTTTGCAGTTTTCCCAGCTCTTCTTGGGTTATGCCGTCAAATTCCTCCCAAGCGAGCCCCTTGCCGTCCAAAAAGGCGAAATCCGGCGCCCAGGCGTCCAGTTTGACCCAGTTCATGTCCTCCAGCCATGTCCAAGGGAGATGGGCGGGCAGGATCTCGTCCAGCTCCCGGAGAGCTTCCTCTTCCGAGACGCCCAGCCATTTCCCCACCAGCACCAACAAGCCGTCCTCCGTCTCCCTCAACTCTCCCGCAACACCTGCGCCCCAGAGCATGGAGGAAAAATCCTCCGGAGAAAGTTTGCCGGGATTCATGGCCAGTCTTTCCGCCAGCATTTTCCGGCGCTCCTCTAAAGAAGCGTCGGCACTTTGAGGACGGTACAAAATCTCCCATACAGTCAACTGCGCCTCCCCCATGGTGGGCGGGAACAGATCAGAAATCAAATCGTCCATGGCTGTCTCCAGCCTGTCCAGCCCTGCCCCGCAGGCATTGACATCCCAGTCGCCGGGACTTTCTCCGGTGAGGTAATACGCCCCGGTGCCGTTCAGAATGCCGCGCATTCGCTCCGCCGCCTGTTTTCTCATGGACTTTCCTCCATTGTCACAGTGCCCAGAACCGGCACGGTATTTTCTGCTCCCACATAGTCCCGCATGGTCATAAAGAAGCTGATTTTCACGGCGGGGCAAGCATTCAAAATCACCCGCTCCAGAGAAGCCAGATACACCGGGCTACCCACCGACAGTCCGGCAAAGAAGGCCTGCATAGCCTTTTGGATGTCCTCTTGTGCCCGGGCCATATCTCCGGTGGCGGGAAGTTTGATCCGCGCGCCTACATTCACGCTTTTTTCCACCGCCGCCTGAACGGAAACAGTGACGCCCATCTCCCGCCGCTTCTCATATTCCTTTTTCAAAGCGTCCAGCACGGATTGGGCAGGGGCTTCTCCCTCTCCCCAAACGTATACGCCCACGGTGCCGTCGCCGTTTTGCCGGGGGATGACGCCCACAGAACCCACCCCGTCAAAGGACAGGGCAACGTCCCGGTAGTAGGCGGCATTGGCGGCATTGGGGAGATTGGCGTAAGCGGATAAGATCCGGCTGCGGTATTCCTCGTCCGGCTCCTGCTCTCTGCCGCCGGTAAAGGGCTTTCGGTTGCTCAAATAGTTGAATCCCGTCAGATTGGACAGCAGAGTATTGACATACCCTGCCGCAATGTTTCCCCCCGTGCCGCCCAGCACGGCCTGTGCCGGAACGGTAATGCTCAGCTCTCCGGCGGCCAGCACCGCCTCCTCTGTGGTTTCGTACTCGATGGGGTCGCTGCCGGTGGAAGCGCACAGCGTCCCCTTGGGGAGCACCAAGTCAAAGGAAAGGGGCAGATACCGGGAGAAGGTGATCTCTCCTTTGGCGTGGGCGGCTTCCTTACGGATCACGCCCCGCATTGCCCCATGGCGGTCAAGATATTCCCCTGTGGCCGTTTGAGGGAAAGCCTGCCGCCTCAGCCAGGAAAGTTCCGTCTGCAGCCGGTACAGCTCTCCCGCCATCACTTTGAGCCGCAGCCCGGTGTCGGAAACGTCCTCCGCACTGTGGCCGCTTTCCTGCTCGTAGACCTCTTTCATGTGGGAAAGGATCTGTTCATATGTGTCCATCGCGATCTCCTTTCTGGTAAAAGTCTTCCTGCTACGGAGTGACCAGTACCCGCTTTGTGCCATAGGGCGTGGCCAGCGTAAAGCGTATAGTCCCGCCGGACAGAATCGCCGCCTGCTCCGCCTGTACGCCGGGCAGGTCCAGCAAGGCCTCATTTGCCAAGCTGATGGCCTGTTCCTTGGCGTGTTCTCCCTCTTTGTCCAGCCGGTCAAGACGGCTGCCGATATGCCGCCCGTAGGGGAAACTGCCCTGCACGACGGCCAGCCGAAGCTGGGCATTTTGCAGCAGCTCTTCTTCCTCGTCGTTTTCTGCGGGCAATCCGTTTTCCTGCAGCGTGTAAGTGCCGTCGATCAATTTTAATCCCATATTTTTATTGCTTTCGCTTCCGCGAAAGCCTCCTTTCTTCGGGTCTTGCCGATCATCTGGGAGAGAAAACCTGCCCGTTGATTACCACGTCTCCGTTGTTTTTCAGCAGGATTTCCGCTCCGCCGGCGGAATAGAGCCGCACCTCGCCCTCCTCCAGGGAAAGGTCGGGCACGGCTGATACCCCGGCGCAGAAGCCGTCCAGCATCACCGCTTTCCCGCCGGTCTCCGCCATACTGGAAAAGCCGTAGGGAAATAAGAGCTCCGGAGAACGGTACTCGCTTTCCCCCTGTACGGAAAATTCCTGTCCGCTCTGGACTTGCCCGCTGGTCAGCTTGACGCCGTCCGTCTTATATAACTGCTGTGTCAGCCACATGGGGTTTCCTCCTTCCCTTTCTCCAGCACCAGCCTGGTGCGCCGGCCGTTTTTGTTTTGCTGATAGACCGCCCGCCGGACCGGGCAATCGGTGAATTCTCCCACGCCCGGCACATGGACTGTGACCAGGGCGTTTCGCAGATTCCAGAACGCGCCCCGGCAGGTGACGGTCAGGAGAAAGCTGTTCCGCTCGCCTTCACTGATGACGCTGCGGGGGTCCTTTCCCGATTCCATACTCACGTACCGGCGGCGGCAGACGGCCTGTCTGTTCCCCTGATACAGGGTATCGTACTCACCCCGGCTGCTCTGCTTCCACACCTGACTGATGACCTTGCAGGGCTTGTAGTGGATTTGGGCTGAAATCACCTGAGATGGACTGACCCGCTTCACTTCCGGCGTATCGCACCGGACAACGCCGGTTTCGTCCACATAGGGCGTTGTCCCCAAAAAGCTCCTGCAAAAGGCATTGAGCACCGTCCAGCAGCTATCGCCCTTGCCGACGGTAAGCTCGCCCCGTTTTCGTTCCGCATCGCCTGCGCCCAGTGTCAAACCCACCGGTGTCAGCAGCTTATCCTCTAACATTGTCAGGGACGGATTGGTGATCGTTTCCGGCTGGGCTTCGTTGTCCAGCAGCAACGCTTCCGGGCTGCGGCAGATTAGCTCTGTGCGCAGTCCCGCAGAGGACAGAGCGGTGTTCTGTTCGTCCACGATCCCCCGGAAGAAGCTTTCTCCGTTTTCCAGCAGGCGCACTTCCCGAAGCTCCGGCCACAAAGACCGCGCGGGAAATTTCACCCGCAGCAGGTCGGCGGGAGCGTCTCGATCGTAGGAAAGGGACAATTCCTCCGGCTCGCCCAGGTCTATCGTTTCCCCTGTTAAAGCAATGCCCAAAAAGGTCACGGGACGATCACTTCCTCTCCGGAAAGCAGATAGCCGATATCCTGCAGTTGGGGATTCGCCAAACGCAGTTCTTCGATGTCCCGTTTCCAGCGCCATGCGTAGTCCCACAGGCTCTCCCCTTCCGCTGCAAGATGTACGCCCCTGCCGCGATATTCTTCTTCTGACTGCAATTCCACAAAGGAAAAGCTGTACCGCAAAAGGTTTTTGCCGGAAACGCCGATGAGCTTCAATCCGTCCATGACGGCAAGGAAGGGATGTTGACCCGGCAGCCGCAGACTGCCCGACCCGCCCTGCAAATAGATATCGTGCAAGGCGTTCCACTGCTCCCAACAGTCTTGCCCCACGAAGTAGCCTTCGCCGGTCACCCGTCGCTTTTGCCGGCCCAAATCCTCGGTCTCTGTGCCGGCATAAGGCAGCAGCGTTTCCTTGACCGTTCTCTCGTCGCTGACCGTCAGGGAGGTGGGATTGTTCTGCCAAATAAAATCTTTGAAGCTCATGCTCATCAGATTCATACTGTCACCTCACTAGTTGAGTGTTGCGGGATAGCGTCTGCTGTCCCGCTCGATTTCCAGAGACAATTCCTCTGCCCGTTCTACGCTTTCCATAATTTCCCATTGCTTTCGCTTCCGCGAAATTCCTCTCTATAAGATTTGAATTTGGTTTTGCGCAGCAAAACCGAGAGTTAAAATTTCTTTTAACTCTTGCCTCCATTTCCTTGAAAATTGCGGCCCTTCTTAATTCAAAAGTTTCCCGCAGGAAAACTTTCGGGAGGCTGCCCGCCGGTCAAACTTTTACGGAGGTAACAAAGACGGCCTTGCGCAGCACGTCGGAAAGCTGCTTCCATCGGCAATTTTGATATCTCGCCTTGCTGCTGCCTTCGCCGATTTCCGCCGTAAAGCCGGCCAATCTGTTCAGACCTGCCGTTTCGATGCCTTCCAACTCCACGGTGTATTCCGTTTCCTCATTCAGCACGGCAAAGGGCTCGGTCTCCCCGATGGAAATCAGGTTTTTCCCACTGCTGCTCATGGAGGTCTTCACCCCGGAAGCAGTGTATTCTTTGCCGCCCAAAATCACCTTGACGCCGTAGACCGTCCCCGAACCGCCCGAACCTCCCGAACCGCCGGACCCTTGG
Source organism: Acutalibacter sp. (assembly GCA_022511515.1). Taxonomy (GTDB): domain Bacteria; phylum Bacillota; class Clostridia; order Oscillospirales; family Acutalibacteraceae; genus Acutalibacter. The sequence continues at coordinate 8,469 of JAFLRP010000110.1, read as the reverse complement.
GTGAGAAAGGACAGGGAGCAGACCACCGAGAGAAGTCCGGTGGTTTTGTCTCGTTCCGCCGCCCCTCTGGAAATAGCGGAAAATCCCGGGTAGCTCTCCCCGCAGAGTTTGCACATAGCGGCAAAAATTTCCTCCGCTTTTTCCAAGCCCTCCTGCTCTGTCAGGTAGATGCGGAAACGGAGCTTCAATTCCTCCGAGCCGGGCTTCACCGTTTCGCTGTCCACCTCTCCGGTGACAACGGGACGCTTGGGGGCTCTGCTCCCCGGGCCGCCCTGATACGCCCGAAAGAAATCTGCTGACGGGATATTTTCCTCAAACAGCGCCAGCAGCGCTTCCAATAACTCATGGCTCTTCATCCTGTTCCCTCCTCTCCAAAAGTCCGCTCATACAGATCTCATACTCGCCCAGTCTGACCGGGGAAAGCCGCAGCACCTGATAGCTGTGCCCGCTTTGGGTCAGCACGCCTTTTTGCCCGCAGGATTCCATGGGCAGCGTACCCAGAAAGCGGTACAGCGGGCGGTCCAGCACACCCAGGCCGTGACGAAGTCCGCCCCATTCATTATCCGAGTTTTTCAGCGCTGTAATAACGCCCCTGCCGGAAAAGCTTTCCCCGGTGGACGTTTCCAGGGCGACCTTTCCGGCCCGGCGAAACAGGCGGCAAAAAAATCTTTTTGCTCTCTCAGGCTCTCCCAAAGTAGAAACCTCCTTCTCCCCATATGGAAGCAATGGCAACCCGCTTTTCCTCCAACAGGACCTTGGCCTTTTGGGAACACTCTCCGGCACTGACGGAAACTCCGTCGGCGGTGATGCGTTCCGGGGCGGTGGCTTCGTCTGTCAAGGTCAAATGGTAAAACGCCTCCGCTGCCGCCCAGCTTTCCAGCGCGTTCTGACAGGACTGGATGTCCGCCTCCCGGCGGTCCACGAGGGCGCGCTCGATTTTCTCTGCGCTTTCCTCACAGAGCTGAGTGCACAAAGCGGCGCGTTCCTCGTCCTCACGGTCTTCTCCGCTGTACAGATAAAATGTTTCAAGGATTTTTTCTCGATCTAGTTCCATACTCATCACTATTGCTTTCGCTTTAGCGAAAGCCTCCTTTCTTCGGGAATTGCGGGTAATTTTGCGAAGCATAAGCACCCGCAAAACCGCGAAGATTGAAAATTTATTTTCAATCTTCTGCCTCCCTTTTCCGTTCTTGAAGGAAGGGCGGAAGAACGGTCTCCCGCCTTCCGCCCCGTTTTTGTTACAACAAGAGACCCTTAATCAGAACAGGAAATGCCCTGTGCAGCGTTCTGATAGATTCTGGCAAAGCCTGTGATCACGCTGATGGAGGCCCGCTCCAACTGGCGATCGATGAGCTTGTCGTACTCGGTGCTCACGTCCCCCGCCTGCACCATTTCCAGCGCGCAGTTCTTGTCCAGACCGATAATTTTTCCCTCTTCCATGCCGGAAATATGGATCAGGTTTGCCCCTAAAGGCGTGCAGAGCTTGCCGGTTCCCTGGAAATTCATGCCCGCCTGAGCGTCCTTGAATTCCGGGATCTGCAAGAGCTTCTCCATGGCCTTGGTGCCGGCGATCACCGTGTTCAGGCTGTAGGGAGCAAGCTTGCCCCACAGGGTGATGAAGTCGCTGTAGTTGGGAGTGCCTTCCGTGAAGGAGATGCCGGGCTTGCTGCCGTCGCCGTTGATCAGGGCGTCCACGGCGTCCTGCATCTGAGAGGTGGCAATGTACGCGCCGATCTGGCGCAGAGCCACGGTGAACAGATCCAGCTTCTGGAAGCGCAGCGCTTCATAAGAGCTGACCAGCATTCTGCCGTGCTTTTTGAGCTTCACCAGGCCGTCTCCCACGCGGATGGTGGTCTGGGGCAGATGGGCTCCTTCCATGACGGGCTTCAGCTCCTTGTACTCCGGATCCTCCTCGGCAGCGATGGTGCGGTAGTCCATACCGTCGATTTTGGTAACGGTAGCCACAAGATCGGTGACCTTGTTTGCGGATTCCATTCCCTGACTGACCGCCCGGGAGACGTACTCCGGGAACAGGGCGGCGCTGGAGGTGGTGCTGAAGAATTTCTCCACCGTGTCAGAGCCCGGGCCGCTGACCTTGATGCCGAAGCGCTTCAGTTGACGCTGATAAGCGTCCAGGCCCTCCAAGGCCGTACCCTTGTAGTTTTCGGAGCTGTCCAGCTCCTCCAACACCTGCGTAAAGCTTTTGCCGGGTATGCCGTACATACCCTTTTCCAAAACGATGTTTTCAAAATCTGCCATAGTCGGTTTCCTCCTTTTCTTACAGAATGATGCCGCAGACGCCGTTTTCCGCATCTGTGATGAGGCAGGGTCTGCCGGTAGTGGCGAGCTTCAACACGCCGGTTGCGTCTGTCACCACATGCTGGTAGCCTGCGGATATGGAGCTGGCGCAGGGCATCTTCATGTAGCCGCTGATCTGCACGGTGGCGTAGCCCCCTCGGACATCGAGGATGAGCCCCACCGGCAGATCTCCTGCCCTCGAGGTGGAGCCGACCTTGCCGTTTCCGTTCATGACGGCGATTTTGCCCGCTGCTGCGGGATTGTCGCCGTCGGTGACCGCCTCAAAAGTGGCCACCTGCTCTCCAAGTCCATTGAACGATACCTTCATAACTGTTCTCCTTTCTCCGTGCTGTATTTGGAACTCCGTCTGATTTTGCTCAGCCGGCGTTTCCCTGAGATTAGATTCGATATGCCCCGTTTGTCTCCTCTTTTGCTGTTTTTTCCGAAGGGGCAAGCTGGGGGCGAAGGGGCAGAACACGCTGGGTCATCATGGCATAGGCTTTGCCCAGCCGGGTCAGCTCCTCCAGAGACAAATGTTGAATGGCTGTTTTCATCACATCTTCCGGCACTTCCGGCTGGATGAGGCGGCTGTACTTCAAAATATCCGCCTGCAGGGAAGCCTGATAGCCCTGCCCCCAAACTGCCTGCTCCGTGAGTGTGCGGAGCTTGTCCCGAAGAGAACGGGCTTCCTCTGCCGTCAGCGTGACCTGCTCACCGGCAGCACTCAGCTTTTCCAGTCCCTCGTCTGCCATACCGGCGGGGTCTTTCCAGCTCTTGCGTACTCCGGCCTCCCGCTGGGCGGGCACCGCCACAAAGGAGCATTCGTAAGCGTCGGTGGGTTCTTCCAGAATGCGGCTGCACAGCTTGCCGCCGTACTCTCTTCCCTTTTGGTGGGAGCAGCTTTCCTTGCCGCAGATGCCGCAGACAGATTTTTTCACGGCGCAACTGATGCTGACTTCCTTCAGGATGCCGCTTTCGATAAGCTCCACGGTCTCCCGGTTTTTCTCCGTCTTGGGAAGGTAGGCCTTGGCGGTCAGCCGCACATAGGGTTCGCCGGCTCTGGTGATTCGGCTCTCCTCCCGCTCCAGCGCCGTGTCGTAGATGCGGGCGGTCTGGTTGGCGCTTTTCCGCTCGTGATCCAGGATGCAGGTCTTGCCCAAAAACAGCTCCTGCAATTTGCTGAGCGCTGCAGCGGAAAATCGCTCGAAATCTCTGTCAATCTCGTTGTCGCAGAGAATCAATGAAAAGGTGTAGACTTCCTCGGGCTTGTACTCCCGGCGGGTGTAGCGGTTGATTTTTTCCATCTCCTCCGCTGCGGCGTCCCCGCTTTTTATGACCATTCCTTCTTTCATTCCTCTCTCTCCTTTCCCGTTTGCTCCAATTCCAGTTCTAACTGTCTTGCCTTGGCGATGAGATATCGGGCGTTGGCGTGGTCCACCTCGTCCTGCATGGTGATCTCATCCCACTCGATCTCACACTCGGCGGGATAGCCCTCCAGCGTCAGCCAAGTGCGGCAGACCTTCCGAATGACCGGGGTCAGCAGCCGGCGGTAGGCTTCCAGCTCGCTGGTGAGTACGTCCGCCTGCTGACTGGACATTCTTTCCGTAGACGACCAGGAAAGTCCCAGCAAAAACGGGGGCAGTCCCAGCTTTGCCACGATCTGTTCCAGCATCTGCCGGACCGGCACGTCGCTGTCCAGCATTTGATTGTCCGCCCCGATGGCCTTGATGGACACGTCCCCCACTGCCACGAAGTCGTTGACCTCCCGGCTGCGCATGGCTTTTTTCCATTCCTCCGCCATCTTTCTGGCCCGGTCTGCCGCAGGGAATCCGCCGGAATCGGGCTTGCAGGTCACAGCGAACCGCACATTGCCCAATCTTTCCCAATTCACGCCCAAAGCGTGGTAGATTTTCATCAGCAGCTCGCTGACAAAGGGCAGTCCCCGCAGCAGCGATGTTCCCCACGGGCTGCCGGAAGGGGGATTCAGCGCCGACAGCAGCAAAAGCTCGGGATAGGGACATTCCCGCTTGCCGCCGGGCTCGCATACCAGCACTTTCACGCCCAGCGGGCCGTCCTCCATGAGCTCCAGGTCGTCCAGCGAGGCATTGTACAGCGCCCGAATCTGTCCGCCGGACACCACCATCTCCCCCACGGCACTGCCGTAGGTCAAAAGCTCCTCCAGATAGGTGCCGAGGAAGCTGTCCATGCCCTGCCCTGCGGCACCCACCTGCACGTTGTCGATAAATTCCCGCAGTCTCCGCTCCGCGTCGGGATCGGGACAGTGTACGTCGTATTCTCCAATCAAACGGCGCAATTTATAGATCGCGGCGTCGATGATGGGAACTGTCTCCCGAAGTCTGCGGTACAGCTCCCGTTCTCCTCTTCCGGTGGGCAGGGAACGGGGCAGGGTCCACCCCTGTGCGCCGCTTTGTACGCTGACTGCCGCCAGCTTTTCCTCCCGTTTCAGGAATCCCATAATGCTCCTCCTTCTCCCCGGGAAACGGCAAAAAATGCCGGGTCTCCCGAGTCAGTATTCGATAACAGCGTGGACACGAAATATCGGATGTCATCCATGGCGTGGTCGTTTTCCTTCACCGGAGCGTCCCTCGCCAAATCGTCCTTCCAGCGGTACAGGGAAAACTCCCGCACGGTATCCACGCAGTTTCTGCAGATGTGGATGCGCCCCTCTTTCAGGGCGCTGCTCACCTGACGGATGCCGTTCAAGACATCGTTTTTGGCGGGAATTGTCTGAAACCTTCCGTGACGCCCGATGACCGCCAGAAAACTGGCAGCGCTGGGGTCTACCACAACTCGGCGGACGGGTCTGTTCCCGCAGAGCTGCTCCAGAGCCTTGTAGTGCTCCTCGTCGGTCCGCTGCTCCCCGGTGACCCGGGAAGCGTAGTAGGATTCCCCCACCCGGTACCAGCATCCGTTTTGCAGCCCCCACAACCCAAAGGAAGCGGGATTCACCGTGCCGTAGTCGCAGGACACCGCCCAGTCTTCAAACTCTCCCTCCGGCACATCGCACAGCAGGCTTTCCGCAAAGGGGTACACAAGCCCCTGGGCAGCCACCCATTTGCCCTCCACGAATCGCTGGTAAAACACGCCGGAAAAAAGCCCTCGGTATCTTTCCTTCGTTTCCTCGGAGAGGGATGGGTTATCCTCCATGGTAAAGTGTAGATACAGGGCGTTTCGCTCCCGCCTTTTTTCGATCCACTCCCGGTAAAACCAGTGGCCGGGGTGCTCGGGGTTGCAGTTGAACCAGAATTTCGAGCCGGTCACGGAACAGCGGGCCAGCGCCTGCTCCACAAAGGACCGGGGCATCAGCGCCACCTCGTCGAAGAGCACGCCTGCCAATGTCATGCCCTGAATGAGAGCAGCGGAAGCTTCGTCCTTGCCGCCGAACAGGTAAAAGGTGTTTTTTCTGCCCCGGTGTGTCAGGGTAATGCGGTTTTGGCTCATGCTGTCCTGAACGGCAAAACCCAGCTCCCGCAGAACCGGCAGCAGCTCCGTCACCATATTCCGGCGAATGCTGCGGATGGTCTTTCCGCACAGGGCAAAGGAGCATCCGGAGAACCGGGCAAACGCCCAGCACACAAAGGAAATGCCCATGCAGAGGGTTTTTCCGCTGCGCACCGCGCCATCACAGATCAGTGTTTCCCTGTCCCGGTAGGGGCTTTCTCTCCCCCACCAGCAGAGGGCCTTCATCTGCTTTGGGGAAAAGGGTACTAACTTCATTTTATTTCATCACCTCCTTCCAAAAGTTTCCCGCAGGGAAACTTCGTGGAGGTTGACCGCAGGTCAAACCCGTGGAGGTTGACCAGAGGTCAAACCCGTGGAGGTTGACCGCAGGTCAAACCCGTGGAGGTTGACCGCAGGTCAAACTCCTGCTCACCTCCTTCCAAAAGTTTCCCGCAGGGAAACTTCGTGGAGGTTGACCGAAGGTCAAGCTCCTGCTTACCCTCCCTTCTCCGTTTTCGCCTGTCCGCCTATTCGTTTCCCAGGGCTTTTGCGCCCTCCTCCAGGGCCTGATAAAATCCGCTTACAGAGCTTTCCCCCTCCAGCTCCTGCATACATTGCAGGGCCTGAATGCGGTCGAAAAACTTGATCTCCATACCGCCGCCCTTGAGCCGCTTGATCTCCGAAATGCTGAACAGGTCCATTCCTTTGAGCATCCGGGGAGTGATCTCCTCGCAGAACAGCAGGCGGATGGGGTCGCTGACGTCCCCGAAGGCGATCCGTCTGTACCCCTCCTGTACCGTTTCCTGTACCGATTTTTCCGTGTCCATCTTTTCCTTTGCTTTCGCTTTCGCGAAATTCCTTTCTTCCAAAATCCAAATTTGGTTTTGCGAAGCAAAACCGAGAGTAAAATTTCTTTTAACTCTTGCCCCCGTTTCTTCGGGAATGGCACATTTATATCGAAAGTTTCCCAAAGGGAAACTTTCGGGAGTTTGACCTGAGGTCAAACTCCTGCGCAACTTAATTTTGAAAACTTGTCTTCAAATCTTCTTCCCCTTTCTATTACCCGTGCCGAAAAAAGAAAAAGTTGCCCTCGAAAGGACAACTTTTTTGAAAAATGGAAAAAATGTTACCGTAAGTGTTTCCCCGGGTTGCGAAATGCAGAAAGTGGGCAACAATATTACAAAAACAAAAAATTTCTTTCCGTTCATTACTTTTCTCTTACTTTTCCGATTCCCATATTGATTTCAATTTCAGAATCCTGTAGAATCAATTCATCATTTACAGAAAGGAAAGATGGTGTTTATGGCAGATTATCGCAATTACAATAATCATCCTCCCATGTACAATCCGCCCCAGTATCAGCCTCAGGCCGGCATGGAGCCGCCCCCCGGTTACCCTCAGAAAAGCAGGGTCGCCGCCGGCATCCTTGCTATGCTGCTGGGTGTTTACGGCATTCACAGCTTCTATCTCGGGGACACCTCCCGGGGACTGATGCAACTGTTGATTTCCCTGCTGACCTGCGGCTTCGGCGCCATTGCCATGTTTATCTGGGGCGTTCTGGAAGGCATCAAGCTGCTGGACGGACGCATCAATATAGACGCCAACGGCGTGTTTTTGAAGGATTGATCCCCTGACTTCACTTTTACAGAAAGGAGCCCTCACGATGACTGATTTTGAAAACAAGGAGATACAGCCCGAAACGGAGGAACAGGCCGTGGGCCGGGAGCCCGCCTCTGCGCAGCCCCCCTTCGGGGCAGAAAAAGTCCCTGTCACTCCTCACTTGACACTGGAGCCCGATCCTGTGCTTCCGGAAATCCCCATGCCTCCTGAGGCAGAGTTTTCCGCCCCCGGGGATGACCCCTTCCACATGCCCGATCCGCCCCGCGCACCGGAGCCTCCCAAGCCGGAGCCCCCGCAGACAGGACCCGCACAGCAGCAATCCCAGTACAGCGCGCCTCAGTACGGCGTCCCCATTTACGGGCAGCAGACCCAGTACAATACGCCGCCCCAGAACACCGGCGCACCCCAGTATGGGGTTCCCACTCAGCCTGTGGGCAAGACCTACTACAACGTTCCCCCTGCCGGATATGTGCAGAAAAGCCGTCTGGCGGCGGGCCTGCTTGCTATCATTTTAGGTGTTTTCGGCATTCACAATTTCTATTTGGGTTACAATTCCCGGGCTGTGGTCCAACTGGTGGTTTCCCTTGTGGGCGGCCTGTTCACCCTCAGCCTTGCCACTTTCGGGATTGCCATCTGGGCGCTGGTCGAAGGCGTTCTCATCATCTCCGCTGCTTCCCCCGCCAGAATGTATGACGGCAACGGCGTGATTTTGAAAGACTAAATCGGTTTCATGAAATCGCGCAAAGCGCGATGAAATCCGCCCTTTCACCCGCCGTTAGGCGGATTTCATCACACGGTGATTTCGTAATCGAAGATGATTTCACCTGCCTGTAAGGGCGGACTTAGTTGAAAACAGCCTATTGCAAATGCAATAGGCTGTTTTCTGGTGCGGGTAAGCAGGACAGGAGTTAGTCCAAAGGACTAACTCCCAAAGTTTCCCTCCGGGAAACTTCTCTTATTGAAATGCAGGTTCAAGTCCACCCACCAAAAGTGCGGGTAAGCAGGACAGGAGTTAGTCCAAAGGACTAACTCCCAAAGTTTCCCTCCGGGAAACTTCTCTTATTGAAATGCAGGTTCAAGTCCACCCAC
>JAFLRP010000109.1 GCA_022511515.1 Acutalibacter sp. | reverse complement strand
CAGAGCAGACATTTCCACCACCTCACAGCCCAGTTCCTTGCCCAGCTTTTTCAGGTCGATTCGGTCGCCGTTTTTGCGGACCAAGTCTATCATATTTATCGCCACCACCACCGGCAGCCCCAGCTCGATGAGCTGGGTGGTGAGATACAGGTTCCGTTCGATGTTGGTGCCGTCCACGATATTCAGAATGGCGTCGGGCTTTTCGTTCACCAGATAGCTTCTGGCCACCACTTCTTCCAGCGTGTAGGGGGACAGGGAATAGATGCCGGGCAGATCCTGAATGACCACGTCCTTGTGCCCTTTCAGCCGCCCCTCCTTCTTCTCCACCGTGACGCCGGGCCAGTTGCCTACGTATTGATTGGAGCCGGTCAGGGCATTGAACAGCGTGGTCTTACCGCAGTTGGGATTGCCCGCCAGCGCGATTTTTATTTCCATGTTGCCTCTCCTCTCTTTGGTTAGTAACAACTAACTTAAAACGTTAAAAGTGCGCGGCTGTCCGCCGCTTTTTGTTGCTGTGTATGGTTCTAACTTACTGCACTTCAATCATTTCCGCATCGGCTTTGCGCACGGACAGCTCGTAGCCGCGCAGATTCAATTCCATGGGGTCGCCCAAGGGAGCGACCTTGCGCACTTGGATCTCCACGCCTTTGGTGATGCCCATGTCCATAATACGACGCCTGACCGGTCCCTCGCCGCAAAGGCGCACCACCGTCACGGTCTGGCCGACTTTAGCATCTTTCAATGTCATTGTTCTCTCTCCTTCCTGGGCAACGGCTTCAACTCCCGTTGCCCTTAAATCATGATTCTGTTTGCCATAGAGCGGTCCAGAGCGATCCGGCTGTCCTTCACCTGGACGATCAGGTTTCCGCTGAGCTGGGTAATAACCGTGATGTCGCTGTTCACCACAAAGCCCAGCTCGGCCAAGTGCTGGCGCACCTCGTCCTTCCCGGTGATCTTGCAGATGGTGACCGTCTCGCCGGAATTTGCCATTGTCAGGGGTATCATCGAATCTCTCCTCTCTCCAGCGGCAAAGGCAGTTTCTGAGTTAGTTTATGCTAACCACAGAAGGGAGTTTAACACAACTAACTTAGTTTGTCAACACTAATTTCACACTTTTCTTTTCCGCTGCGAACTTGTCAAAGATATTCCGGTGTGGTATACTTCTTATTATAAATAGATTCTGGGACGGGGAGGAATTGCGGTGACTATTCACAAATCTGCGGAGGACTATCTGGAATCCATTCTGATCCTGCACGAGCGCATCGGGCAGGTACGCTCCATCGACATCGTGAACGAGATGGAGGTCACCAAGCCCAGTGTCAGCATCGCCATGAAAAAACTCCGGGAAAACGGCTATATCCTCACCGACCGGGACGGCTACATCACCCTGACGGAGCAGGGGTATGCAGTGGCAAGCCGCATCTACGAGCGGCACAGAGTTCTTACTGCCCTCTTGATCTCCATTGGCGTGGATGAGGAAATCGCCGCTGCGGACGCCTGCAAAATTGAGCATGACCTCAGCGACCAGACCTTTGCGAAGATCAAGGAGCATATCGGCTCTTTACCGGGAATTTGAGAGGGTGAGGCTTTGTCACGGTTTATTGTGTTCGATGTGGAGACGCCCAACCGCCTGAACAGCCGCATGAGCGCTATCGGCGTCACGGTCATTGAGGACGGAGAGATCACGGAAGAATTTTTTTCGCTGGTAGACCCGGACACCTATTTTGACTATTTTAACACCCAACTGACGGGGATCGGCCCGGACACGGTGGAGGGCGCGCCCACCTTTCCGGAGCTGTGGGAACAGATCGAGCCCTTGATGTCCAGCGGCATTTTGGTGGCCCACAACGCCGTTTTTGATATGGGCGTATTGCGAAAATGCCTGCACGACTACAATATTTTCTGGCAAAGGAGCGCCCGGTATCTCTGCACGGTGCAGATGGGCAGGCGCCTTCTGCCGAACATGAGCCACAAGCTGAATGTTCTCTGCGAGTATTACGGCATTTCTCTCACGCATCATCAGGCCGCCAGCGACAGCCGGGCCTGCGCGGAGATCCTGCTGCGGTACATCGAAGACGGGGCAGACCCCGGCCGTTTCATCCGGACCTGCCGGCTGGTGCTGCCGCCGGGACAGTCCTGGGAGTAAAGAGGGGACGTTTCTCGCTCTTTTGTGTCACTTGCAAACAACAGAACCAAAGTAATATAATGAAAAACAGAAAAACGCAAGGAAGTTTGGGGGAAGATTTATGGACAACAGAATTCAAAAGATTAAGGACAATATCGGCAAGGTGCTGGTGGGGCAGGAGCAGACCACCGACCTTTTGCTGGCGTCGCTTTTGGCAGGCGGCCACGTGCTGGTGGAGGACGTGCCCGGCATGGGCAAGACTGTTCTGGCCCGGGCGCTTTCCAAATCCATCGGCGTGGAATTCGGGCGGGTGCAGTTTACGCCCGATCTGCTGCCCAGCGACGTGACGGGCCTGAACTTCTTCGACCAGAAGCAGGGAGAATTTGTCTTTTCTCCCGGCCCGGTGTTCTGCAATATTCTTTTGGCGGACGAGATCAACCGCGCCACGCCCCGTACCCAGGCCAGCCTTTTGGAGTGTATGGCGGAGCGGCAGGTCACCGTGGACGGCGTGACAAGGCGGCTGTCTGAGCCCTTCTTTGTCATCGCCACCCAGAATCCCCTAGAGACTTTAGGTACTTACCCGCTGCCGGAGGCACAACTGGACCGCTTCCTGATGCGCATTTCCATGTGCGCTCCCACAAGAGAGCAGGAGATCGCCATCCTGAACCGCTTCAAGAGCGATGCTCCGCTGGAGGAGTTGGAATCCGTCTGCACCGCCGAAGATATTCTTGCTCTGCAAAAGCAAGTGAAGGAGCTCTTTGTCCACCCCGTGTTGACGGGGTATATTGCCGACCTCTGTCAGGCGTCCCGGGGATTTTCCGGCATCGAGCTTGGCGTCAGTCCCCGTGGATCGCTGGCGCTGTTCCGGGCAGCACAGGCCTATGCGCTGGTATCCGGAAACGGTGAGTTCGTCACGCCGGAGGACGTGAAGGCCGTGGCTGTGCCCGTGTTGTCCCACCGGCTGTCTGTCAGCGGCAGCGCGGGGCTTACCGCTCCCCAGAGACAGGCGGTGGAGAAGCTGTTGGGTTCCGTTCCCGTTCCCACGGAGGACTTCAGCAAATGATCCTGGTTTTGGTGATCTTACTGGTGCTGGTCGCCGCCTTTTTTCTGATTCGTTCCCTGTATGACCGCTTCTGGGAGAAGGGGCTTACCTGCCATCTGTCCTTTCAGGGGGAGTACGGCGTAGAGGACGAGATCGGCGTGCTGACCGAAGTCCTTACCAACCGGAAATTATTGCTCCTGCCGGTAGTGGAGATCGATTTTCACATGGATCGGCGGCTGCAGTTTGCGGACGAAAAGAACGCTTCTGTCAGCGATCAATCCTACCGCCGGGACGTGTTTACCTTGTCCGTCAATCAGCGCATTACGAGAACGCTGGAATTCAAATGCGCCGGGCGGGGATATTTTCAAATTCAAGAGGCAGGCATCACGGCGCGGGACTTGTTTTTAACCAGAAAGTATCTGTCGAAAAGTCCCGAGAATACTTCGTTCTACGTGCTGCCCCGGCCTGTCCCCACAGAGCAGATCAACATTCCCTTTTCCCGGATTATGGGCACGCTGTTGAGCAGGAAAAAGGTCTACGACGACCCCTTTGAATTCGCGGGGCTGCGGGAATATTCCCGGGGCGACCCCATGAAATACGTGAACTGGAAGGCCACCGCCCGGGCGGGAAAGCTTCTGACCAATCTCCACGAATCCACCCTGTCCCAGCATGTCATTCTGCTGCTGGATCTGGAGGGGGTAGGGGTGCGTCATGCCGATCTCCTGAACGAAGCGGCGGTGCGTATTGCCGCTTCACTGGGCGAGCGTCTGCTGCGGGAAGGGATCGAAATTACCCTCTACAGCAACGGTTTCGATGTGCAAACCGGCGCAGCCTGGCGGCTGGAAAACCTCTCCGGCGGAGGAAATGTCCTGACGCTGCGCAAGCGGCTGGCCTGTGTGCAGGCGGGGAATAATCTTGTTCCTGTCTGCGACTACATTCCCAAGCAGGAGAGATCGGGGGAGGAGGACCTTTTGATCCTGCTGACCCGGGATCCCCGCCCGGAGCTTCTCGGGGAGCTTTCTCAGGCGGCGGGGAAGGAGCGGGGACTTTGTGTGGTTCCCTATGAGGTGGAACACCCCGACCTTACTGTGCCGAAAAATCTGGAACTCATTTGGTTGGAGACAAGAGGTTGAAAATGTGTTTTCAACCTCCCGGTTTGCGACTGTTTTGTTTCGCAAAACCAGCCGCAATTCCCGAAGAAAGGTAGCTTCCGCTGACGCGAAAGCAATGGTCATAATGATGAAAGCAAAAAGAATTCGCCTATATCCCAACATACGCACCTTTCTACTTCGGCTTTTAGGGCGGCTGCATTGCGCCCTGCTGGTGGCTATGGGATGCTGCACGCTGTTCACGCTGCTCCACCAGAAGGACATAGCGGAGGAACTGGGGACGCTTCTCCCCGATCTTCTTATCATCGGCCCCATGGAGGCCTATCTGCGGGGTCTGCTGTTTGCCATTCCGGTAGCCCTGAGCTTTTACGCCATCCGCATTTGTCCCCGTCTGTGGCAGTTTTTGCTTTGCTCCATCGGCCTCTGCGCCATTACGTGGCTGCTGTTGGGACACCCCGTCGGCATGGTGGTGACCGCCCTCTGCTGCTTTATGCGGGCACGGAAACGTTTGGCGGAGGAAATCGACGAATCCGCCTTTGACAAGCCTGATCTTCTGGGCCTGGTGCTCTTTGCCGCGATCTTCCTGCTCAGCGCGATCATGGGGGAGGTGCTGCTGCAAAAGGTATCCGTTTTTTCCGCTGCGGTCTATCTTCTGATTTTCCTGTGCTATCGTGGGCTGTACCGGCTGGACGAATACCTGCGCCTCAACGAGACCGTGTACAACCTGCCCGTCCGGCGCATTCAGCGGATCGCCGGGGGCGCGCTGGCCATCACGCTGCTTTTGGCCGCCGCGCTGCTGCTGCCGGCTGCGGGCGGGGTTTCCGGGGATTTCACCGTGGACCTGACCCGCAAGCCTTCCGCAAACAACTGGGAGCTGCAGGGGCTAGAGGAGCCGGTGATGACCGAGCAGCCCCAAAACTTTTCTCTGGAAGAAATGTTCGGGGAGGAGATCAAACCTGCGGTGCAGTTTCCGCCCATTGTCTCCTATCTGCTCTACGCCGTCATCGTCTCCGGAATCGTCTTCCTGGTGCTCTTGTTTGTGTACCGATTGATTTTGAATTTCCGCCGCTCTTTCACGGACAGCAGGGATCAGGTCCAGTATCTGGGCGAGGAGAGAGAGGACAAGGACAAACGTGCTTCCGCTGTTGCCATTCGCCGTCCGGGCGTTCTGGACCGCAGCCCCAACGCCATAATCCGCCGCCGCTACCGCAAACAGGTTTTGCACGCGGCAAAGGAGCCTCCCAGAGCCTCCCTCACCCCCCGGGAGCTGGAGGAAGAAATCGGGCTGTCTATGCCCGTTCTCCATACGCTGTATGAAAAGGCCCGATATGGGAATGTCTCCTGCACTGCGGAAGACGTCAGGGCGATGAAGAACGAGGAATAGAATCGGAGAATTGCTTGTAAGGGAGTGATTTGGATGCCGTTTTGTACCGAATGCGGAAAACCGATTTCAGAAAATGCGAAATTCTGCCGTCACTGCGGTGCAGAAGTGGAGTTAGACCCCATCGCTCAGCCTCAGGCAGAGGAACAGCCCGTTGAAAATTCCGAGCCTGAAATAGCTGAGCCCGAGATTTCCGAGTCTGAAGTTACGGAACCTGAAATATCGGAACCGGTGAGCTCCGAGCCTGAGCCTGAACAGCCGGCAGCCCGCCGATCCGCTCCGGATTTCACGGAACAGGAACCGGAATCTGCGCCCGTCCCGGTACAGGCTGCGCAAGCGGCTGTTTTCCCGTGGGAAAGATTGAGAAAACGCAGGATGTTCCGGCGTGTGGGTATGATAGCGGCGGCGGTGGCAGCGGTGATAGCAGTGGTGCTCTTTATCCTCACTCGCCCCGCAAAATACGAGTACCCGGACTTCAAGCAGTACCTTTCCAATGTCTGGACTTATAACGGCGTTCCCCAGGATAATAGCGGGGCGGCAAGACTTGCGCCCGTTCGCAATAAGGAACTGGATGAGAGCGAGCGGTATGGCGCCATTCTTTCCTATGTCCAGCTTTTGAAGGAGGACTGCGGTTTTGTCGATCTGATCGAGCCCGATGTTTTGGATTTCGGCTCTTCCCAGACCTATAACTGGGTGCTCTGCCCGGAGAGCATGCTCAAGTCGGAGGATATCGGCTGCTATGCTATCTCTCTCAAATATAAGACAGCAGGTGCGGCGACAGATGCGTCCCTGCTTGTCTCTTTCCAAGAGTATTACGATCCGATCACGGGCATCTACATGATTTCCCGCGAAAAGAGCCGCCTGAAAGCGGTGGACTGCCCCGTGAAATATGAAATCGGCTCAGGGGCGGGACTTCCCGCGGAGACGGAGACAGGGGGAGAGGACAATGTTGTGGTCATTCCCAGCCTGACTTCCTTTATCGAAGCGGAGCCTTACCAGGAATTTGCCACCGACAAGGGGCCGGTGCGGGTGTATCTATTCTACACCGCCTATGCGGAGGACTTGGTCACCGACTACAAATGGCAGTTGGAGTACAACACCGATTTAGGCGATACATTCTATCAGTATGTCGCCGTTTATGCCCAAGAGATACCGGGCACGGAATATTCGGCCATCATCATGAATTGCGACGGTGTAGCGCAAAATGATTTCGGGGATCGGTTCCTCTATCTCTTCGACGATTTAGAGGAAACCGTCTATGCGGAAATGCGGGAAGCGGGGCTGGAATTCACGCTGGAGAGTATTGGACTGCCTGACTTTAAGCTGATCGGCTCTGGGGCAGAGTCCGCTTCAAAGCCTGCGGAAACGCCCAAGGCCACCGCTACGCCCAAGGCCACCGCTACGCCCAAGGCCACCGCTACGCCCAAGGCCACTGCTACGCCCAAGGCCACTGCCACACCCGAGCCCACCGCCGCAACTACAGCCGGTACAACTGGCAGCTCCGATTACGAGCTGACGGTTTCTGTTGGCGGCAGCATTCAAATTGAGTGTCCTAACCATGTGTTTAGTCCCAACTATCAGCTATATACTTGGGAAATCCTTTCGGGCTCTGACCTGATTAAGCTGGAGAATGAAAAGAGCTCCACTTGTACGGTGACAGGCGTGAAAGCCGGTACGGCGGAAATCCGCGTGGCATATAATTATGGGACTTACGGCACCGATGTCCTTACCGGAAACCGAACCTATGTGGATCGCACGCAATACTCGACCTTCGCGATCACGGTAAAGTAAAGGGCGCCAGCACCCAAAAGTGGGAAAGCCGCTCCAAGTGATATGGCTCCAAAGACGGCAGCCCTGTGTGTTTTCACACAGGGCTGCCGATTTTCGCTATGCGGACATCAATGTGTTCAAATAACTTGCATCTTGTTGGGGAAAATGCTATAATCCGGAAGTAGTTTGTGGGAAAGCAGGGACGCATTTATGTTCAGAAAATTGAAGGAACGAGCCAGTATTTTTGTAGTAAAGAACCCGTCATTGGCAATTTTACTTTCCATTTTGATTCTCAATCTCGCGCTGTTTGCGGGAGCTGCCGCAGTCATATCCTGGCTGGCGCCGAAGTCGCTTGCGAACTCAGGCTTTTGGGTATCGGTCTACTATACCATTACCATGATTCTGGATGCGGGATGCATCGACAATGTGATCGCGGACATCGGCGAGGCAAGTGTCGGACTGATCATTGTGTGTATTGCAATCGTCATTGTGGGCATGATCACATTCACGGGAGCAGTTGTCGGTTATGTTACCAACTATATTTCAAGCTTTATTGAGAATTCCCAATCCGGCAACCGCGCGCTCAAGGTTTCCGGACACACCGTGATTCTCAACTGGAATTCGCGGGCGTCGGAAATTATCAACGATCTCATGTATACGGGAAAGCGGGAAACGGTCGTTGTTTTGGCAAGCCAGAAGACAGATGAGATCGAACACGAGGTCGGTGAGCGATTGTCTGCTTCCCTCAGGAAGGATCAGCTCTCGCTCAAAAAGGAATGCGAGCAGTTTTCCGGGCTGAAAAGGGCGGTCTACTATTGGAAACACCGCACAAAGAATCGGCTGACTGTTGTGATCAGAGAAGGCGAAACATTTTCCACGAAGCAGTTGAACGACATTTCTATCTCCCAGGCGAGCAATGTGATATTGCTGACGAAGGATGAACAAAATGAACTCTGCCGTTTTGGCAGTATTGAGCGCAGAGAAGAACTTGCCAAGGGGAATGCCAACACGATCAAGACCCTTGTGCAGGTCGCGGAGATGACGTCCAGCGAAGATTCTGCGGATCACCAGACGATCATTGTAGAAGTGGAGGATAACTGGACCGCAGCATTGGTGGACAGAATTGTCGCGCACAAAGAAAAGTTGGCAAAGTGCCACATTATTCCGGTGTACGTCAATAGGGTTTTGGGACAGATCCTTTCGCAGTTTTCCATTATGCCGGAACTCAATACGGTATACAGTGAGCTGTTCTCGAACAGAGGAGCGGAATTCTTTTTCAAGCCTCAGACCATGGAAGACAACGTGAACCGGGCGACGGAGGAGTATATGCTGACGCACCGGCACGCCATTCCGCTGACTGTTATGGAGACCGCGTCGGGAAGTTACGCCTTTTCCGTTGCGAATTCAGAGGCTGATTGCGATCGGGTCTGTGAATCCTCCCCCTTGTCCCGCACATTCCAGGTCAATGCGGCGTATCACTTGATGCCCAGAAATGTTGTGATCATAGGTCACAACAGCAAATGTGCGGACATCATGAACGGCTTTTCCGCGTTCCGGGGAGAACACAATCTGGAGGGCAGCGAAATCATCAATATCACGGTGATTGATGATGAAAAGAGCTTGGAGCGGTTGAATTATTATCGGGACTATCCCTATGTCACAAAAACGGTTACCGCAGATGTGTATGATGCCGCGCTGATCCGCAGCGCGATAGAGGAGGCGATCGACAGCCACCAGGGAGATACCAGCCTTTTGATCTTGTCAGATGACTATACGGCTTCCGAGGATGTGGATTCTGCTGCGCTTACCCATTTGATTTACGTGCAGGACATCATTTTTGACCGGCAGAAGAACCCTGATTTTGATCGGGAAAGCATCGATGTCATTGTAGAAATACTAAATCCCAAAAACTACGATGTCGTCCACAATTACAGCGTTGACAATGTAGTGATCAGCAACCGGTATATCAGTAAAATGGTGACGCAGATAGGCAGAAAGCAGGCACTGTTTGAGTTCTATTCCGACATTCTTACCTATGATGAAGAAAATGCCGATACATACGAAAGCAAAGAGCTGTACGTAAAGGAAGTCAGTCAGTTCTTCTGCGAGGGAGAAATCCCCTCACGCTGTACTGCAAGAGAGCTCATTTTGGGCGTGTTCAGGGCATCGCCGGAAGACAATAAGGCCATTGTTTTGGGGTATACAAGTCCCGGCGGCAAGATGGTTCTTTTCTCGGGAGATCAGGATAATATCGAGGTGGCATTGACCGCAGCGGACAAGCTCATTGTGTTCAGCAATCACTAAAGGTCCCGCCGTCCGTTTGACAACCGCTTAAAACGATTACACAATCATATCGTAATGGTCAGCGAAGGCTACGGCGTCTCCCGCGTAAAGTACGAGTTCGACGACCTTGTGAAGATCGCCCGAGAAAAGGGCATCAGCCTCGATGAGGCAAGGTGCATGGTCGAGGGAAAGTAAGCTGATAAAAGAGTATTTCAAATAAATGTCCTCCGGCAATGGCAGAGCCTTTTGGTGTTTTGCAAAGGCGTTTTATTCGTTTCCGTATGAAATACGGCGTGCCGGTCAGGCGTAATTTTTCAAGATAACTGTTGCCGCTCCCATGGCAATTTCGGCATTTTGCTCAATCCACTTTTGTCAACAGTTCCATGGCGTCAAACCGCAGGAGCAGCACCAGAGCCGCAACCGTACCGGCGGCGTTGCAGAGTAGAAACAGCCCGCAGACGGAAAGGGATATCTGCACGGAAAGCCCGCCGCCCAGCAGCATGATAGGCAGGGCCAAACAGCACCCCAGCAGGGCAATGAGAAACACAGCCGCAAACTGTGCCATGCCGCTCTTGATTTTGGACCTCCCTAAAGAGCTTGCCACCGCCAGTTCCCGCCGTGAGTTCCGTAGAATGAGGAACAGCGACAAAGCGACAAGGAAAATCACCAGCAGGAAAAAGGGGATCAAGAAACCTTGAAAGGTGCTGATATTCTTTTGCAGCTCTCTGGCTGTGCGGATAAAGAGTTCGTCGCTGATGACGAGCACGTTATCCGTATAATTGTTGCTCTTGATGGCCGCTTCGCGAAACCCCTGCTCCCACATGGCGATTTTGAACTCGTTCAAATGCAGGGGATCTTTGAGCTTTGCGGAGATGCTGTTGTAGGAGAAAGCAAGTCCCGCGTTTTCCGTCACTTCCCGCAGCCAAGCGGTAGGAACATAAATGTCCGTTGCAGTCGTGCCCGTTGTTACACTATCGAGAACACCTGCCACAAAAAGTTCCGCTTCCCCCAACTCCGAGTACCAAATTGAACCGCCGCCACGCTGATTCCGCAGGAAAAGGGGTAAGGAAAAGCTATCGCCGGGGAAAAGGTTATACTCCTTTGCGAAGCGGCTTGTTACCACAACCTTTCCCTCTGTCCCTGCAAAAATCGTTTTATCACACCCGGCGGAAAAGGTCACTCTTTCCAACTGCAAGCCGGAAAACTGTTCCCAACAGTTAGCTGCGGAAATCGCCGTGTCCACGCCGCCCTCGTCTGGGGAAATGGCACGGCTTTCTTTACTCATTGCTCCCACCGCTTGTGCGGTAGAACGCAAATCGACCACGTCGGCGGCGGAAAGCGCATCGTACAGCCCCGATGGAATTTGCAGTCCCACAAAAGATTCCCCTCTGGGATCGCTGACCTTTACAGGCACATCGATCACATTTGCCAAATTATCCAGAGCCGTTTCGTTGGAACGCAGGCTGCCCAAATACAGCGCCATGCTGGCAAGGAGAAGCACCGACAGAACGAGGGTCAGCAGGGTCACGCCCCGCTTCCTCAACTGATACCAAGTTTCTTTTAAGAAGAACATAACACCCTCCTATTCCATCTTGCCGCTGAGCAGATATATGGGGTCGATCCGTAAGCTCCTGCCCAAGAGCAGCAGTCCAAGACAAAGGGTCAATAGCCACATCATGATCGGTATAGCAAGGAACAGTACAGGAGGAACGGCAGTCTCCTCCTCTGTCTGTATGGAAACATTTTTCCAGTCGCTAAAGGTGGTGAGGTATGTACTGGCCTCAACCTCTCCGCTGTCCCGTTCCACAATCGATGTGGCGCCCAGTGCTGTCCCGACGCAGACGGCCAGCAGCACCAAAATCATCAGCCCGGAAAGAAGAGACACTCTGCACTGATGCTTTGACATGCCGAGGCTTCGCTCCACAGCGGTACGCTTTTTCTGCTTGACCACGAAGAAATAGAGCAGCAGAACGACCATGGAAACCGTTGCCCCAGCCCCGGCGAACAGCAGCAGCGCCGCCGTGCTTCTGGCGCGGTTGAGGTCGCCCATGATTTTGGTATAGCCGTTGTCATAATAGGTGATATCCAGTTCTGCCGCCTCGGGCACGGCTTCGTGGAACTTTCGGTCAAATTCCTCGATGGTGCCGTTAGGAATGCGGAACGAGGTGGACTTGGCGTTCATAGGAGCATAGTAAACGATACTGTCTTCGTCGGAAACGGTGATGGATTTTTTAGGCACTACCATGCCCCGGAAAGGCAATTCGGTGGTGCCGTTTTCAAAGATGACCCTATCGTCTGCATCATAAGTCCCCACCACGGCATACACCTTTTTCAAAAACGGGGAAAGCATTTCGCCGTTTTCGTCCAGCAGACTATACTGACGCAGGACGGGCAGCATATCGGGGGCATAGGTCCCATAGGGAAAGAACTGCTTTTCCATGGCGCTGTTTCGCATTCCCGCCAAGAAGTAGACCGTGATTTGACTGCCGACAGAACAGCCAAAATGGGTATACCAGTCTTCGATCAGGCACACGTCTGATCCAGTTTCAAATTCTTCCGGGGAAATTTCCCGCCCCTGTGCGATTTTAACAGTATTATGATAAAAACTCGGCAGCAACTTCAAATCGTTTGTGGGGTACACCGTGACCATTTCGGAATCTCGCCGCATCATGGCGGGCAGTGTGCTCCAACTGCTGTCTAGGGGATCGTCGCTATTTACCTCAAATACGGTGATACTGGGATCTTGAAGAGACGGGAATTGCTGCTTTTGGGTGAACCGCAGTATGGTGCTGCCTTCCTCTGTAATCAAGCTTGATAAATGAGGAACACTGCCGCCGGATACAGGTTGGGCGTCAAAAGTCATTTTTGTAGTATAGGGCGACTGCCACACCACCATCTCTCCGTTTGGGAAGTCCGTATAGCCGTGATTGGGACACTGTTTCCAAAGAAGTGAGGAAAGATAGGTCTTCCCGGCCTTTAATGAGGTGGGCGTTTCTGAAAAGTGCTGACAGATAGGGACAATGTCGCCCGGCGATAAGTTCCGCATGGAGCCATTCCTCAAGTATTGCGGCAATACTTGAGAGTGCCAGACCTTTGTGATTTCCGCCAAAACAGGTTCTGTACCGTCCCCGTCCTGCAAGGGAGAAAAGTAAACGATAAATTCGTTTCGACCAGATGGATAGCCAAAATCCATGTTTTCCGCATCCCAATTGGCAAGGTAAGATGTACGGCTTTCCGGCTCTCCAATGTAGTTGGCATCAGGAAAGTTGAGAACATCTGCGGAAATGTAAGAAGAAAAAACGGTGAGTTCATTTCCGTGCGCCCGCAAACAGTCGTTATAACCTTCCTCCACATAGGTGGAAACCGGTTTCTGTTCCACCGTGGCAATGGTGACAAATTCGCTTTCCACGTTTGCGATCCGCTCGGAGGTCTGGACGAACAGGCACACGCCCACGGTGAACAACGCCGTCCCGGCAGTCAACAGCAGAAAGAACAAAAGGGCTTTCATGGGCGTGCGCAAGAGTTGTTTCAGACTGTTTTTCATTCACATTCCTCCAATCAGTTTTTCCGAAACGAACCTTTTTGTCCCGTCCTATTCAATAGAGCGTGCGGTTACAGAAAACGTAACAGCCTTTTTGAAAATTTTTTAAAAATTTTTTCCGCTGCCAAAAAGCCGGTTGCGGGAACGGGCGAAGTACAGTATACTAGACCTTGTATTTCCATAAAAAAACCTTGTTCGGGAGATTGATTTATGAAACGGAGAAGAAACGAAAGGCGTGTGCCCGTCTTTTTCCTGCTCTTGATGGTGCTGTTCGGCGCCGGGGTCATTTTCTTCGGTTGGAAGATCGCGGACTATCTCATCGATTCCCAGAAAAGCGAGAATTACTGGGGCGATCTGCAAGAATCTGTGATGATTTTCGACGAGGACAGCAACAATCAGGGGGGCGAGCCGGGGCTGATCGAGGAAACGGACGGCGTTCCGACGGCCATTGATTTTGACAGGCTGCATGCTTACAGTCCGGATGTGGTGGCGTGGCTCTATATCCCGGGGACGCGGATCAATTACCTGATCGCCCAGGGAGAGGACAACGATTACTACCTCCGCCGCCTGCTGGACGGCAGTTATTCCCACAGCGGCACGCCCTTTATGGACTACCGGTGCAGTGCCGACCTGACGGATCGAAATACTATCCTCTACGGGCATCACATGAAAAACGGCTCCATGTTCGGCGCGCTGGTGAATTACAGCGATCAGGCCTTCTTTGAGGAGCATCGGACCATGTATCTCTACGTTCCCGGAAAGCGGTACACGCTGGAGCCCATCATGGGCTACACCGCCGCCGCTGACGATATGGTCTACGCCCTGCCCCTCACAGACGAGCAGCGGGAGAAACTTCTGGTCCACGCAAGGGAAAACACCGAGTACGATCCCGGCGTCACCGTAAGGGAGGACGACAGACTGGTCACTCTCTCCACCTGCTCCTACGAGTACGGCGATGCCCGGTACGTGGTTCTCACTCGTATCGCGGACGAGAAGTAGCATGACAATTTTACGCAGCAGGGCGGTTTCCGCGCGCAAGTATCGGCGGGCAAAAAAGTTTATGCAAAAGACAGAGACCTCACCCTTTGGGGAGGCCTCTGTCTTTTGCTTTTGTCAATTTGACACCGTGTAAAGGGAATAAAAATATCCCTTTTGCTCCATCAAATCCTTAAAGCGGCCCTGTTCCTTCAAAGTGCCGTCCTTGAGGACAAATATTTCATCGTATTGCTCCAAAAGCCCCTCCTCCAGCCGATGGGTCACCACCAGCCGGGTCAAGCCGTCTAAGTGCAGAATGGAATCGGTCACGGCAAAAGCGGTCTGATTGTCTAAGGACGCGGTGGCTTCGTCCAAGAGCAGCACAGGCGTGCCCCGGAGCAAGGCCCTGGCAATGCTGATGCGCTGGCGCTCACCGCCGGAAAGCCCCACGCCGTTTTCCCCGCAGCGGTAATCCTGACCTCGTTCGTTTAGGAAGCTTTCGAGCCCCGAGCGCTCCACCGCCTGCCGCACCTGCTCGGCGGGGAAGTCCTTGAACATGGTGATATTTTTGAGGACCGTATCGTCGAACAGGAACACGTTCTGCCCGATCAGGCTGATGAGGTCGTACAGGCTGTCCGGGTCAACGGTGCTCAGTCCCTTGCCGTCAATGGAAATGCTGCCCTCGTAGCCGTCATAAGCGCCCATCAGCAGGTTCATCAGAGTGGATTTCCCCGAGCCGGAAGCTCCCACCAGCGCGTACTTTTTGCCTGCTTCCAATGTGAGACTTAAATCTTTTAGGACCGGCGTATCTGCATCGTAGCCGAAGGTAACGCGATCGAGGGAAATGCTGTCTCGCAAAATCGGCGGGATGGCGTCTCCTCTCCGGGCGGTGTTTTCCTCGGTGACTTCACTGAGCTTGTCGATGAGACCTCTTGCGGCCTTGCGGGCGGCATACTGCTGAGGTACTTGCTGTACGGCTTGAATCAGGTAGTTGCTCACCTGAATAAAGACGATTGCCGTGCCGATGGGAACGGAACCGCGGATCGCCAGCAGAGCGCCTACAAAGAAGATGCCGATCTGCATGGTAAAGCCGCAGGAATACCCGGCCACCACGGACAGCAAGGATTCCCACCAGCGGCGGCGCAGCTTGAGGTCTTCGATTTCAGCGTTGGACTCCTCAAAAAGGGCTCCCACTTCCGTTTCGGCCTTGAAACTTTTGAGCACCGAAAAGCCCGCCAGCAGGTCCTTCAAATGTGCCATAAACCGCTCGTTTCCGTCACTGACCTTTTTCACTCGTCTGGCCATTTCGCCGCCGAGAGCCATGGAGCTCGCCATGGGCAGCAGGCTCAGCACCACGGTGATCACCGTCATCAGGGGGCTGTACCAGAGCATGAAGATCAGCGTTGCCGCAAAGAGCACGGACAGGTAGATCATCTCGAAAAAGCGGCTTAAATAGTTTTCCTCCAAGGTGTTTACATCATTGGTGAGGACGGAGAGATACCGTCCGGTATTTTCTTTTGTAAAGGCGCTGATGCTCTTTTGGGAAAGTCTTTGAAAGGCCAGCGCCTTATACTGTTTCAGTCCCCGATGGATAAACACCGAAATTGTCCGCAGCTTGATCAGATAGATTCCGCTGCCCGCGAAAACCAGAACTGCCGCGAAGATTAGCAGCCGGAATAATTCGTTCATATCCCCAGTGCCGATTACATTCGTGACAGCTCCAAGCAGCCAACTGAGAGATAGGTCCACAGGGATCACCAAAAGGGAAAAAAGCAGGGCGGTTCCGAAGCACAAACGGTTGTGTTTGTAAAAGGCGCTGAGGTACTCCTTTATGTTGGAATTTTTTGCTTGCTTTTTCATGTTTTAATCATTGCTTTCGCTTTAGCGAAAGTCTCCTTTCCATGGGAATTGCGACTGGTTTTGCGAAGCAAAATTGCTGCC
>JAFLRP010000108.1 GCA_022511515.1 Acutalibacter sp. | reverse complement strand
TCGAAGCGAAACGGGCCACCTATTACGGCATCGGCATGGCGCTGGTGCGGATTGTCCGGGCGGTGCTGTCCGGCGAAAACAGCGTGCTGACTGTTTCCGCCCGGCTGTGGGGAGAGTACGGAGAGCAGGACGTTTACGCCGGTATCCCCTGCATCGTCAACGACCACGGGATCGACCGGGTACTGGAATTGAAGCTGACTGAGGAGGAGCAGGGGCAATTCCATAACTCTTGTGAGATATTGCGGGAAAATTATATAGGGCTGTAAGGGCTGTCCCCGCAAAAACAGAAAACCCCCGGATCAAAAGATCCGGGGGTTTTCCGAATGAAAAAGAAAGGAAATGAGGAGTAATCTGATGGTATCGCCCGATTCAAAATTGATACCGGCTTCCGGTGCGGTAGGCCTCATACGCGCCCACCATGAATTTCGTCAGCGCCACGGCATCGTCAATGCCGTTGGGGGCATCATTTTCGCCGTGGATGGCGGCGATCCAAGCGTCCACGGGCATGATGTCCGGCTCGGGCAGATCGGTTTTCTGTATCAGCTTGTTGCCGGTCTCCTCGCAGGAGTATTCCAAAATATCGTTGTGCACCATGAGAGATCCTTTGGTGCCGCTCATTTCCAGAACATAGGGCATGCCGTTGGTGACAAAGCCCGTTTCGGAAACGCCAATGGCGCCGTTAGCAAATTCGATGACGGACACGGCGTTGTCCTCTACGCCCCGGCGGGTCACTTGGGTGAACTGAGAAACGATGGACTTGGGCTCGCCCATAAACCAGTGCAGGGTATACATGGGGTGGGCGCCCAAGTCGATCATGGCGCCGCCGCCTGTCTGGGAAGCGTCGTAGAAATGGGGCGGCAGCCAGTCCGCGGTGCTGCCGTTGTGAGCGTCCCGCACTCGGGCATAGGTGATCTGTCCCAGCTTGCCGCTGTCCACCAGCGCCTTGGCGGCCTTTAATGTCGGCCATGTCTTGTGGGGATAGGAGATGGTGAACTTCACCCCGCTGCGGCGCACTGCAGCGGCAATCTCCTCCGCGTCTTCCATCGTAAGAGCCAGAACCTTTTCGGTGAAAATGTGCTTCCCGGCATTGGCCGCCGCCAGCAGCACTTCCTTGTGCCGAGAAGTGGCAGTAGTGATCTGCACTCCGTCGATTGCAGGATCAGTCCAGATGGCGTTCAAGTCCGGTTCAAAGGGGATTCCCAACCTTTGCGCCATGGCTTCGCCCCGCTCCTTGTCATCGTCCCACAGACAGACAAGCTCTGCCATGGGATTCTTCGCAATGGCTTCCGCGTACTCCATGGTGTGGACGTGCCATGCGCCGATAATCGCGACCTTCATGGAAATTACCTCCCAGTTATCTTCTTCTGTTGTCTTTTTTCGCCTGCCGGAACACTTTTACCAAAGCGGCAATGCCCATGGCGATAAGCCCCAGCATCAGGTAGCAACCGGCAAAGATCAAGGCATTGTCCCAGCCTATGATATAAGCGTAAGCGCCAAAGCCTATCAAAGCGGGCAGGAACCCGAAATACCACAGCCGCCGGATGTCAGTCCCCGCGATCGCTCCCACGACAATGGAGCAAATGGGACAGATCAGATAGAGCAAAAAGACAAATACAATAAAGGGGACGACAGTTCTCAGCTCCAGTGCCAGAATGGGCAGAAGCAGCATGAACACTGCTGTCAGTGCGGACATCAGGATGATTTTCTTTTTCATATCGTCCCTCCAGTTACTTTCGGCAGTCCGAAATAATCCGCCCCATGTCCTCCCGCTTTTCCTCCATCTCCTCCACCAATTTGAACTGGTTTCTGGCCCGGTCCAGGTTATGAGTGGGGTAGGCCGTGCGGAAATACACGTCGCCGTTCAGGAAGTCCGCCAAAAAGCGAATGCCCACTTCATACGTCATGAGAATTGCCCCGTCCGGCAGGGTGTCCAACTCCGTTTCCGTCAAAGCGTCTCCTGCGGCGGACAAAAAGCCCTTTGCGTATGCTTCAAACCGCTCCAGGTCGAAGTGCACCTTGGAAAGATCGGTCTCGTCCTCGGCGGCAGTGGCGGCGCCGGCCCGGATGGAATCACCGAAATCAAAAGCGGTCAGTCCCGGCATCACTGTATCCAAATCGATGACACACACGGCCTTTCCGGTAATGTCGTCGATCAGTACGTTGCTCATTTTCGTGTCGTTGTGGGTGACCCGCAGGGGCAGCTTCCCGTCTCGCAGCAAGTCCATCAGAAGCCCGCATTTTTCCTCCCGCGCAAAGGCGAAGTCCACTTCCGGCCGGGCGTCTTTCTTACGGCCGGACAAGTCCTTTTCCACCGCTTCGCTGAGCTGCCGGAAACGGTCCGGCGTGTCGTGGAATTTGGGAATGATCTCGTGGAGCGTCTCGGCGGGGTAATCGGAAAGCATACTCTGGAAATTGCCGAAGGCGAAGCCCGCCTCTCGCAGCATTTCGACTCCGGTGGCGGTTTCATGAGCGGTAGCATCGGGAATAAAGGTCATGCACCGCCAGTATTCTCCCGCCTCGTCCCGGACAAAGCTCTGCCCGTCCACGGTTTTGCAGATGTGCAGCGTTTCCCGAAGGGGATCGCCGCCCCGGCTTTGGATCTTTTTCCGCAGAAATTCCGTCACGGAAGCGATATTCTCCATGATGTTCTCCGGCGAGGGGAACACAAAGCGGTTGATCCGCTGGAGTACAAATCTGCCCTCGCTGACTTCGACGGCATAGGTATCGTTGATGTGACCGCCCTGCACTCTTTGAAGGGGGGAATCCCCCGGAAATCCA
Organism: Acutalibacter sp.; assembly: GCA_022511515.1. GTDB lineage: Bacteria > Bacillota > Clostridia > Oscillospirales > Acutalibacteraceae > Acutalibacter. The sequence goes on along the minus strand of JAFLRP010000108.1, from coordinate 13,831 downwards.
AAAGCTTCAAGAACCTGAGGGGTCACGGTATGCTGCTGATTCATGGGAACACATTCCTTTCTTTATCTTGAACTTACTACATGAAAGCAGTTAAAACTGCGCGGACTGTCAAAAAGTCGCAGACCAGATAGCACGGAGGGAAAGAAAGTGTGAAAGAAAACCGTCAGGGTTGTCTTTCGTGTTTCAATCAGTCAGTTTACCAAACTTTGAAACAGTTTGGTAAACTTCTGAGCGGGACAAAAACACCTTTTTGGCACGCTCAAAACCGTAGATTGACCTGCAAAATCGTTTCCGCTGCCGTGCCGGAAACCGTCAGCTTCCCGCCGTACAGCCCCAGGAGTTCCTCTGTGTGGGTCAGTCCGGGGCCGGCGGCAGACTGGGAATTTTCCTCAAACAGCCATTCCAGCACATCGGATGCCTTTTTCCCTCGGAAAGTGAATTTCTCCCGCTCCGGCAGAGGGGCGGAATAAACTGCCTCCAGCGTCAGCGCGTCTCCGGTGGGGAACACGGTGAACCGCACCTTTTTTTCGTTCTCGCTGACGGCGGTCTCCAAACATGCCTTTGTCAGCATTTCATCAGCAATCATACAGATCTCCGCGATTTTCAGCGGAGCATTTCCCGTGACGGCATTGCATTCAAAAGCGATGCCGTTTTGGGCGGCAAAGGATGCTTTCAGCGCCAGCACGGCGTTCAGGAAGGGGTTTTCGTGATACCGCTCCGAAATGGGAGCATGGGCGAAATTCTCTTTGACAGTGGCGATGTATTCCGGGATCCTGTCCTCGTTTCCGTCTGCCAGCAGCACCGCAACGGTGTCCAGAGCATAGGTCCCGTACCGCTGGGCAGATTGGATCTCCTTCATGGCAGAGAGCAGATTGGCAAGGCAATAGGTCTCCATGTCCGCCACGCCGGATCGGGTGGCAATGGTGGCAGTCCGCTCCCGGAATCTCCCCGCCTGGTACATGGAGCGGAAAGCAAAGATCAAAGCGCCGTACAGCAGGGTGCTCACCAGCAGTCTGGCGGCAAAAATATTGGTGCGGAACAGAAAATCAAAGGTTCCCCGAGAGAACAGGTAAATGCCCAGAAGCAAAAGACACATTCCCAGAAGGAAACCGGACGCGCCCCTGTCGCTGTAATGACGGAGAGGATGATACAGGCAAAGCCCCATGAGAAGGCTGAAGAGCAGGTACAGCACGGCGGAGAAGAACCCCGCAAACGCCCCGGCAGTATCGAAGGGCATCACGCCCAGCAAAAGGGGGAGGAAAAAGCCCAAAAAGGTGAAATTACAAAGGGAGAGCAGTGCCACAAAGAGCTTTTGCAGGACGTTGTTGGTGCAGAAAATCAGAGAGAGAACGAAGAAGATGAAAGCGCCCGCCGCGCAGGGAAGCTGCTGAGCCAGCACAGGGTCCTGCACGATTCGGCACAGGAAAAACGCCGCAAGCAAGGACAGGATATATCCGGCCACAGCGGCGGCCAGAGTAGTCCAGACTCGGAAACGGTCCTGCAGCAACGCCAGAAAAAGCCCTGCCGTGCAAAGAAAGACAATGGTAAAATATATCATATTTTCACCTCGTATTTTTCTCCCGTGAAGTCGGTTTCTGCAAGAACAAGGCGAGAAACCCGACCGGAAATAAACATCTTACTTACAGTTTCTTTCTGTAAAGCCGGCGGCTGCAAGAGAAAAGTATGCAGCCCGACCGCAAATTTCATAAAATATATAGACATTTTACCATAATATCTCCCCTGAGACAATCTCTTTTTTCCAAAATGTGGACAAAAAGAGCCGGCGTCAGAGAAATCCGAGAAATTATTTTCCATAATGTGGATGATATACCTTGACAGGCGAGGTATCTTGTGATATGCTATATCTGCCACATTGGAATCAATACTATAGATTACTGGGGACTCTGCGGTCGGGCCGCTGAGCCCTGTCTTGTAAAAACTGTCTGCATGGGAGAAAAAAGCATTTCCAGAGGACAGTCGTGGTCGGGCTGCTAAGTGTTTTCTTGTAACAACTATCTTCACGGGTAAAAAACGAGGAGGAAAAAATGTCTATCGCATCGGATGTGATTCGAGGCCATACAGACGCTGTCATTTTGGCACAGTTGATGCTGGGAGACAGCTATGGCTATCAGATCAACCGCGCCATCGAGCTTCGGACAGGCGGCGAGTACGAGCTGAAAGAGGCCACTCTTTACACGGCCTTCCGCAGGCTGGAGCAGATGGGCTGCATCACTTCCTATTGGGGGGATGAAAGCACCGGCGCCCGCCGCCGATATTATTCCATCACCCCAATGGGACAACAGGTCTACTATGCCATGCTGGCGGAATGGGACGCCTCCAAGCGGCTTTTGGAAACGCTCATCCGTCCCGGGCAGACTTCATAAATAGAGACGAGAGAAAAAGGAGTTTTTCAATATGGAATATAACATCAGAGCTTATGTGGACGAATTGTTCCAGAATGCGCCCAGAACCCAAAAGGCATATGAGTTGAAGGTAGAGCTGACCCAGAATCTTTTGGATAAATATCACGCCCTCATCGCCGAGGGAAAAAGCCCGGAGGACGCCTATAACCTGACGGTGGTCAGCATCGGCGACGTGCGGGAGCTGTTCGAGGGATTGGAGGATACGCCGACTCGGACGGAGCCCGTGTACATCCCCGTGGGCAGCCCGGAAAGGCGGTCCGCCATCATTACTTCCGTCGCCGTCATGCTATACATACTCAGCGTGGTGCCGGTCATCGTGCTGGGCAGCATTCCCATTCCCGGGTTGGATATCTTGGGCGTAGTGCTGATGTTCGTCATGATCGCTTTAGCCACCGGGCTTCTCATTTACCACAATGCCACAAGGCCTAAAAAGAAAGCCCCCTCCGGCACGGTGGTGGAGGATTTCCGGCAGTGGCAGACCAAGAGCACTTCCAATAAGCAGCTCTTAAAGGCCATCCGCTCCGCCTACTGGCCGCTGGTGACGGCGTTCTACTTCCTGTTGAGTTTCGGCACGGGAAAGTGGCATATTACGTGGATCGTATTTCTCATCGCTCCGGCGGTGGACAGCATCATCAAGTCGGTGCTGATTTTAAACGACAAGGAAGCAAAGTAAGATAGGAGGCAGGATTATGAAAAAGAAAGCGATTTTTACCATCGCCGCCTGCTCCATCGCGGCGCTGTTCCTGATTTTTGTGCTGGCAATAGGCCTGTCTGAAGATAACTTCGGTCTTTCCAGATTGGCCGAGGAGGGGAAAACCGGCTGGGCGGAGCCGGAAGGCGAAGCCTGCGAATACACCTGGGACCCGGAGGAGGTGGAAATCTCCGGGCTGGACATCGACTGGATCAACGGAATAGTGGAAGTCAAGGTGGGTTCCGGCAGTTTGATCAAAATCACCGAAACCCCCGCTTCCGGCACGCTCAGTGAGGACGATCAACTGAAGCTGTCCTCCTCCGGCGGCATTTTGAAGATCCAGTGGGATCACCAATTCCGGCTGATTTCCCTAGGGCTTTTTGAAAATCGGAGAAAGGATCTGGTGGTGGAAATCCCCCGGACTCTTGCCGCCGCCATGACCGATATTTCCTGCAGCAACACCTCCGGGGAAATCGAAATCAGCGGTTTTACGGCGGAGAATCTGAACGCTTCCTCCACCTCCGGCAATATCACGCTCAGCGATCTTCGGCTTTCTGAAATCCTGAGGACTGACACCACTTCCGGGGCGATCCTCTGCACCCATGTGACGGCGGGGGAGGAATTCCACGTCGATACGACCTCCGGATCGGCGGCGCTTACGGAAATGCGGACGAAAACAGCGGACCTGAACACGGTTTCCGGAAAAATCACCTATTCCGGCAGCGCGGAGGAATTCCACGGAAGCTCCGTCTCCGCCGCCATTCGGGGAGAATTTGTCTCCTGTCCTGAAAAAGTGGATTTGAGCTCTGTTTCCGGACTGCTCACTGTGGCGATGCCGGAAAATCCCGGCTTTGAAGCGGAGTACAGCAGCATTTCCGGCAAGTTTTCCTCCGATTTCCCCGTTTCCGGCGGCGTGGGCACTTCCGGGCGGGCGCTGTATTCCTCGGGAACTGCCAGCTTCCGATTCTCCACTACCTCCGGGGATATGCAGGTTTTGAAGAAGTAGAGGGAGCACGACAGAGAAAAAGAGCGGGCGAGAAACCGGGCCGCTAATTTTCGGCCTGCAATAGCCGGCTGCACGGGAGAAAAAAGGAACGGGATTTTTTCTGAAAGCCCGTTCCTTTTTTGTTGTGGCAATTTTTCTCCCGCTGTGTTAAAATAAAAGCGAAATCGATTCAAGTATTTGGAAAAAGGGCGGTGGTCAACTTGTACGGTGCGATTTTGGGAGACGTGGCGGGCTCCCGCTTTGAATTCAGCAGGCCCCAGAATTTCGACTGGCGCACGGAAGAACTGTTCAGCGGCATGAGCACCTATACCGATGACACGGTGCTGACCGTTGCCACCAAGTACGCAGTGCTGCAGCGGATTCCCTACGCTAAAGCATACGGCATATTCGGCAGGAAATACCGGAGGGCGGGCTACGGCAATCTGTTTTTAAATTGGTTGGACGCCCATTCCGAACGGGGCTACGGCAGCTACGGCAACGGCTCCGCCATGCGGGTGAGTTTTATCGGCGAATATTTCGATACTCTGGAGCGTGTGGAGGAGGAAGCGGAGCAAAGCGCCGCCTGTACCCACAACCACCCGGAGGGGATCAAGGCGGCAAAGGCCACCGCCGCAGCGGTTTTTTTGGCACGGACAGGAGCGTCCAAACAGGAGATCGCCAAATACTTGCACAAGACCTACGGCTACGCTATCCACAAGCCCCTGTCCTGGTACAGACTGACCGGAAAATTCGACGTGACCGCCATGGGAACCATGCCTCTGGCCATCCGCTGCTTTTTAGATTCGACAGACTGGGAAAGCTGCATCCGCAATGTGTGGAGCGTGACCTGCGACACGGACACCGTGGGCTGCATTGCCGGAGGGATCGCCGAAGCCTTTTACGGCGGCACGGGTCTCCCCAACGAGGAGGAGTTGATCCGGCGGTTTCTCGTCAAGCCCAACGAGCACGGTATATTTGACACCTTTTTGTACGATTGGGCGAAAAAAGACGCCCACAGCGGTAAGCCATCCGAAACGGGAGAGGAGGACGACTTATGATGATACAGACCTATCAATCCAAATTGGTTTTGAAGATATTACAGTCCGGGGAAACTTACCGGGCTAAGCCCAATCTGAGCCTGAAAGACGAATATCAGGCCATGATCGACCTGCTGGGGCTGCGGTGCGAGTGCCCTATCTTCGGCGTGGTCAAGGGTAAGAAGCAAAACACCGGCGGCAAGGTCTCCGGCTCTGTCCGGCTGACTTTGGACGTGCCGGATAAGTTGGTGCATTTGACGGAATACAGTGAGTGGGCGGATTTCCTCTATGTGTTCCAATACACCCGGCCGGGACATTACCGCTCTCTCCGGCCGGACTGCGAGGAGATCACCGTCCGGGATTACAATCAGCTTCTGAAAAATCTGGAAACGCAAAAACCCCTTTCCGAGTACAAATGCCCCCAGGTGGTGCTGGAGAAGATTCACCCGGCGTGGCTGAAAAGCGCTAAAGTCATGGGGAAGGGAAGTTTTTTCACCCGGCTCTTTTCTCGAAAATAACCCAAAAGCAGGGGAATGGAGGAAAACACTATGATGATCGGAAAGTACATTTTGTCCATCGACCAGGGAACTACCAGCTCCCGGGCAGTGCTGTTTGATTCTTTTGGCAGCGTGGCGGGCATGGGGCAGAAGGAATTTACCCAAATTTATCCCCAGCCGGGCTATGTGGAGCATGACCCGGCGGAGATCATGCAGACCACCCTGTTTGCCATGCGGCAGGCGGTGGAGCATGCGGGAATCACGGCTAAGGATATTGCCGCCGTCAGTATCACCAACCAGCGGGAGACCACCGTGGCCTGGGACGCCGCCTCCGGCATTCCCGTGTGCAATGCCATTGTCTGGCAGTGCAGGCGCACCGCGCCGGAATGCGAGCGTTTAAAGAAATCCGGCATGGAGCAGTATATCAAGGATACCACCGGGCTCATCATCGACCCCTACTTCTCCGGCACGAAGATGAAATGGATTATGGAAAATGTCCCCGCGGCAAAAGATTTAGCGGACAAGGGACGGTTGCGGTTCGGCACTATCGATACCTGGCTCATCTACTCCTTGACCGACGGCGAGTCCTATGTGACGGACGTTTCCAACGCCTCTCGCACCATGCTGTTCGACATCCACAAGCTGCAATGGGACGATGCCATGCTCCGGGAATTCGGCATTCCCCGCAGCGCTTTGCCCCGTGTGGCGGAATCTGCTGAAATCGTGGGTATGTGCAAAGCTTCTGTATTGGGAGAGGAAATTCCCATTGCAGGCATTGCGGGAGACCAGCAGGCGGCGCTGTTCGGCCAGTGCTGTTTTACAGAAGGCATGGCGAAAAATACATACGGCACGGGCTGTTTCGTGCTGATGAATACCGGAGAAAAGCCGGTGAAGTCCGAAAACGGGCTGCTCACCACTATCGGGTGGAAATTAAACGGAAAGACCACCTATGCCTTGGAGGGCAGCGCCTTCAATGCCGGTTCTGCCATTCAGTGGCTCCGCGACGAGCTGGAGCTGATCAAAACGCCTCAGGAGGCGGACCAGTTGGCGGAAACTGTGGAGGACAGCGGCGGCGTTTCCTTTGTGCCCGCCTTTACGGGATTGGGCGCGCCCTATTGGGATATGTACGCCAGAGGAGCGCTGCTGGGCGTGACCCGGGGCACCAAACGGGCCCACCTCTGTCGGGCGGTGCTGGAAAGCATTGCGCTGGAAAGCTATGATTTAGTCAAAACTATGGAGCGGGAGTCGGGCGTGGCCATGTCCGAACTTCGGGTGGACGGCGGCGCATCCCGCAGCCGGTTCCTCATGCAGTATCAGGCGGATATCCTGAACGCCAAGGTGTGCCGTCCCCAGTGTCTGGAGACCACCGCTTTGGGTTCCGCCATGCTGGCAGGCCTGACCGTGGGCGTGTGGGACAGCCTGGAGGAGCTTTCTTCCCTCTGGAAAGAAAGCGTGCGCTTTACCCCGAACTACCCCGAGGACCGCAGAACCACCGACCTCGCCCGCTGGCAGGAAGCCGTCCGCCGCAGCATGGGGTGGAAATCTTAACACAGCTTTTTCTTTGGGGACTGGACAAATTCAGTCCCCAAACTTTTTGTTGACATTCTCCCTCTGTCGAAGTACAATAAAAACTGCTTTTTTCGCAGGACAACCGTTGCCGTGTAAACCGTTTGTTTTGCTGAAAATGGCGTAAATATTTTGCAAGACACCCCGGGGGCAATTCCTTCCGGGGCAAAACGTGTTGGTTTTAAATTTGGAAATATGGAAGCTTTGCTTCCATATTTCACGAACTTGATGAAACGAATCGTTTCATCAAGTTTTGTGCCGATTACCATTGTCGGGAAAAAAGACTGTAGAACGAGAAAGGAGCGGTTTTATGATCGAAGTTTCCCATTTACGGAAGACCTTCCGGGTTTCCCGGCGGAACGCCGGGTTTTCTCAGGCGGTCAAAGCCTTGTTTCACCGGGAGTACGAGGAGATCCATGCCCTCAACGATGTGAGCTTTTCCATTGGGGAGGGGGAGATGGTGGGCTATATCGGCCCAAACGGCGCCGGAAAGAGCAGCACCATCAAAATCCTCAGCGGCATTTTGACTCCCGACAGCGGCGATTGCCGCATCGACGGCAGAGTGCCATGGAAAGAGCGGGCGGAACACGTCAAACACATCGGTGTGGTGTTTGGCCAGCGTTCTCAGTTGTGGTGGGACGTTCCTGTCCTGGATTCTTTTGAGCTGCTCAAAGAAATCTACGCCATTCCTGACAGCCTCTATCGAAAGAACCTCTCCCGCCTGACGGAGCTTTTAGATTTGTCACAGCTCCTCCGCACGCCTACCCGTCAGCTTTCTTTAGGGCAGAGAATGCGCTGCGAGATCGCCGCGTCCCTGCTCCACAGCCCGAAGGTGCTGTTTCTGGACGAGCCCACCATCGGGCTGGACGCCGTGTCAAAGTTAGCGGTGCGGGACTTCATTCATCAGCTAAACCGAGAGGAAAAGACCACGGTGATTTTGACCACCCACGACATGCAGGACATCGAAGCGCTGGCCAGCCGGGTGATTTTGATCGGCAAGGGCCGCATCCTCTTGGACGGCACGCTGGAAGATATTGAAAACGCCGCTGGCGCAGGAGATCCTGCCGGCGCAGGGATCTCCGGACAGATCGACGAGGTCCTGGCGCAGTTGTACAAGCAGTACGATATATAGACGAGGGCAGAAGATTGAAAACAAGTTTTCAATCTTCGCGGTTTTGCTTCGCAATTCCCGAAGAAAGGAGGCTTTCGCTAAAGCGAAAGCAAAAGAAAGAATGAAAAAGTATTTTGCCTTTTTCCGCCTGCGCTTTCTCACCGGTCTGCAATACCGTGTAGCGGCGTTTTCCGGAATTATCACCCAGTTTGTCTGGGGGGCCCTGCTGATTCTGGGCTATCAGGCCTTTTACCGCAGCGAGCCGGAGGCTTTTCCCATGACCTTTCAGGCCACGGCAACTTACATCTGGCTGCAGCAGGCGTTTCTCATGCTGTTCCAGCCCTGGGGCTTTGAGAACGAAATCTTTGAATCCATCCGCAGCGGTGCGGTGGCCTACGAGCTCTGCCGCCCTCTCAGCATGTATTCCATGTGGTTTTCCCGGACAGCAGCCCGGCGGTTTTCCCAAGTGCTGCTGCGGTGCTTCCCGGTGCTGATTTTGGGAGCGCTGCTGCCAGCTCCTTACGGCATTGCCCCGCCGGCGGGGATTCTTCCCCTGCTGCTGTCTGTCTTTTCCCTTATACTGGGGACCATGGTGGGCGTGGCTTTCTGCATGATCATCTATTTCAGCGCCTTTTTCACCGTTTCCGTGGAGGGCACGCGGGCGATTGCGGCTTCTCTCATTGAGCTTTTACAGGGCGCGGTGATCCCTATTCCCTTCCTGCCCGACGGTTTTCGTCAGGTAGCGGAGATTCTTCCTTTTGCTTCCATGATGAATACCCCTTTGCGCATTTACGCCGGAGATATCGTGGGAGGGGAAATTCTTCGCACGGTGGCGCTGCAGGTGTTCTGGGCAGCCGCTCTGATTTTCGCCGGCAAGCTGATGGAACGCTCCGCCATGAAGCGCACAGTCGTACAAGGGGGTTGAAGATTGAAAACCTCGTTTTCAATCTTCCGGTTTTGTGCCCTTTGCCGCCGGAGGCGATGGCGGCAATTTTGTCTCCGCAGGAGATTGACCTGCGGTCAACCTCTGAAAGTTTCCCAAGGGAAACTTTCGAATAAAATCCACAATTCCCGAAAAATGGAGGGATTAAAATGAGATTATACGGAAAATTTTTAGCGATTCACTTCAAAAGCGCCATGCAGTATAAGACTTCCTTTTTTCTGTCCATGCTGGGGCAGGGGTTCGTGACCATCAACACCTTCTTGGGCATCTTTTTTCTCTTTCAGCGGTTTCACGCCATCGAGGGGTTTACCTACAGTCAGGTGCTGCTGTGCTATACCGTGGTGCTGCTGCAATTTTATCTGGCGGAGTTTTTCGCCCGGGGCTTTGACCGGCTGGACACTTTGTTAGGTAACGGCGAATTCGACCGCATTATGGTACGGCCAAGAAGTACCGTGTTTCAAGTGCTCACCAGCCGGTTTGAGTTCACCCGATTGGGCAGGGTGCTGCAAGTGCTGATTCTGCTGCCCTATTCCATTGCCACCTGCGAAGTGGCCTGGGATTTCCCCAAGGTGGTGACCTTGATTTTCATGATCTTGGGAGGCGCGCTGCTGTTCTCCTCCATCTTTGTGGCGGGGGCGGCCCTGTCTTTTTTCACCACTCAAGGGTTGGAAGTGATCAACGTCTTCACCGACGGGGGAAAGGAGCACGGAAAGTACCCGTGGAGCGTTTACGGCAGGCGGGTGCTGCAATTCTGCACCTTTGTGGTCCCTTATGCTCTGGTACAGTACCACCCGCTCTTGTTCCTGCTGGGCAGAGAGACAAATCCCTTGTTCGTCTTCCTGCCCTTGTGCGCGGCATGGTTTTTGCTGCCCTGTGCCCTGCTGTGGAAGCTGGGCGTTCGGCACTATAAATCCACCGGGTCGTAAGCTTGAAGAACGAAAGGGCTTGTGATTTTTCCCCCTGTCCGCTATACTGATAGGGACAGGGGGAATTCCTATGAATGAATTGAAAGTACCCAAAGCTTTGCGAGCGGGTGACACCGTCGCCTTGCTGTCCATTTCCGGCGGCAGGGCAGGCGACGCGGATATGCTGGATCGCTATGAGACCGGTCGGAAGCGGTTTGAGGAAATTTGGGGCGTTCATGCTGTCGCGGCACCTCATGCGTTATCGGGCAATCAGTATCTGTATGAGCACCCGGAAGCAAGAGCAGAGGACCTTATGTGGGCGTTGGAAAATCCGGAAATCAGCGGTGTCATCTGTATGATGGGGGGCGACGATTCCTACCGGGTATTTCCACACATTCAGCTTGACACAATAAAGGAGCACCCCAAGGTTTTTATGGGATATTCTGATATTTCCTCGTGGATGGCGGTCTTTGCCAAGGCGGGTGTCAGGGCGTATTACGGCCCGAATTTATTGACGCCCATTGCCCAGCCTGTCGAATTGGACGAATATACAAAGCTGTCTATCACGAAATGTCTGTTTTCCACAGAGATCATCGGGGACGTTCCGGCTTGTTCAGCCTATACGAACATTGAATGGCGGAATGTGGGAAAGGACGATATTGTCTGGACACCCAATCCCGGGTATCGGTTGGTGCAGGGGAACGGAATTGTGCGAGGAAGGCTTTTCGGCGGCTGTGCCGGTCCGCTCCGCCAAATCATGGGGACGGAATATTTCCCAAAGCCGGACTTTTTCAACGGCTGCATTCTTGCATTGGAAGTGACCTCCTCTTACGGCAGCCTGCTTGCCATGCTCCACGATCTGCGGGCGCTGGACGCAGCCGGCATTTTCCGAAAGGCGGCGGGGATTTTGACCGGCGCGCTGAATGAGGAGGAAGAAGCCATGCTTCTCAAATTCCTGAAATTTGAAGCAAAGCGGGAGGACATCCCGGTTTTGTCCAACGTGGATTTCGGTCACAGAACGCCCATGACGGTGCTTCCCATGGGGGCAATGACGGAAATTGATTGCAACCGTGTGACCCTTAGAATTTTGGAATCGGGAGTTGCAGAATAGAGTGGGGGGAATACCATGACCCAAGAAGAATTGAACAGGGAGCTTATGGAGCTTGCGGAAACGCTGCGGGGCATGGGCATTCCCGTTTCCCGGAAGCTTGCGCCTCAAGTGATCGTCAACACCCGCGCCAAGCGGAGATTGGGGTGCTGCTACGTGCAGAACGGCGTGTACAGCATCGAGGTCTCCGCCCGGCAGTTGGAGGACAAGGAAAAGCTCCGGCAGACCTTGGCCCATGAGCTTTTGCACACCTGCCCCGGGTGCAGGAATCATGGCGAGCGCTGGAAGGCCTACGCTCAAAAAGTCAACGAAGCCCTGGGCTTTTCCATTCAGCGGCTGGCCCCGGCGGAGGGGGAGACCGCCCCCTTGCGTCATGACACGGTGAAATACGTGCTGGAATGCCAATCCTGCGGGGCAAAGCTGTACCGCAGCCGGATGTCCAAAGCGGTGAAATCTCCTTGGCGGTATCGATGTCCATGCGGCGGGAAATTGAAGCGTATCAACATTTCCTCTCCGCCATCGGAGGGGAAGCGTTGACTTTTTCGCAGAATTTGGGTAGAATATCTTTACAACAGATTTAGGTGGGAGGGAGTGCTCTTGAAAAAAAGAATCGCCATATTGCTGGCTGCGGGGCTGCTCTGTTTTCTCACAGGGTGCGACCATCCCGATTCTCTGCAGTTGGACCTGTCCCGGGGATACGGGGAGCGTTTGAAGCTGATCCACTTAAACGCCAGTACCGAAGAAAAGCGGGAGCGCATTGAAACTTTTGCCGGTATGCTGATCGATGCCCAGCCGCTCACAAAGGATTATTCCCTGTTTGCCTACTATCCCGACTATGACTTGAGAATTACCGGCAAGGCGCTGGATTACGACTTGGACGAAAACGGCGTGATGCGCGACGTCTCTTTGGTGACAGGAAAGGACCTGTCCCTCTACGCCATTGTAGACGTCAACGGCGACTACGTGGATTTTATTGTCCCCGGCGTTACTGACACGGACCACCCGGTGATTTACCGCTCCGCCATGACGGCAGAGGAATTCGTCAAGCTGGTCAATCACGCGTAAAAAAAGACGGCGAAACGATCCGTTTCACCGTCTTCCGAAAAAAATCCCTCCCGAAACAATCGGGAGGGATTTTTACAGACTAAAATCAGTCGCTGGTATAGGGCAGCAGCGCCAGATGACGGGCGCGCTTGATCGCCACCGTCAGGGCACGCTGATGGAATGCGCAGGTGCCGGTCACGCGGCGGGGGAGGATCTTTCCTCTCTCGGAGATGAAACGGCGCAGCTTTGCGACGTCCTTGTAATCGATGAACTCCGCCCGGTCCACACAGAAGGCGCAAACCTTTCTGCGGCCCTTGCGGCCACCCCGGCGAACTTCTCTTTCGGGTCTATCAGCCATAGCCAAAAAGCCTCCTTCTCATTAATTTGCTTTGAGGAAATTTTCCTTAGAACGGGAGATCGTCGTCTCCCAGAATCTCCTCAAAATCCTCGTTGCTTCCGCTGGAATAGGCAGGAGCGGGCTCAGAAAAAGCCGGTCTCTGCTGGGCTGCGGGAGCGTCCTCATAAGATGATCCTGCTGCCGAGCCGCCGCTTTCCCGTTTGGAACCGGTAAAGCTGACATCGTTGGCTACGATTTCAAAAGCGGTACGCTTGTTGCCGTTTTTGTCCTCGTAGTTTCTGGTCTGAATGGGACCGGAAACAGCCATCATCTGCCCCTTTGTGAAATACCTGCACACAAATTCCGCCGTGCTGCGCCATGCCACCACGTTGATAAAATCGGTCTGACGCTCTGTGCCGGCCTTGGCATAGGAGCGGTCCACCGCAAGGGTGAAGCTGGTCACGGACACACCGGACTGTGTGGTCTTCAGTTCCGGGTCGGCAGTAAGCCTACCCATGATAGCGGCTACATTCAGCATCGTTCAGCACTCGCTTTCCTGAATCATTCTTCTTCTGCGGGAGCAGCTTCTTCTGCAGGCTCTTCTGCGGGGGTCTCCTCAACGGATTCCTCTGCGGGCACTTCCTCCACAGGAGCAGACTCTTCCACAGGAGCTTCCTCTACGGGAGCGGCTTCCACTGCTTCCGCCACGGGCTCAGCAGGAGCTTCTTCCTCGTCCTGATGGGGCTTCTGAGGCTTTTGGGCATCCAGATAACGGGGATCCCGCTTCACGATCAGCGTGCGCAGGATGCCGTCGGTGATCTGATACCGTCTGTCCAGTTCTGCGGTAAATTCCGGGTCACTCTCGAAGTTGATCAGGGTGTAGTACCCCTCGGTCTGCTTCTGAATGGGATAGGCGAAGCGGCGCTTCCCCCAATCGTCAACACTCTGCACAGTACCGCCGTGTCTCTCGATGAGAGCCTTGAATCTACCTACGAGCTCCGCACTGCCCTCCTCGCCAAGCTTGGCGGAAGTGACGATGACGGTCTCGTACAGGTTCTTTCCCTCTGCCATTTGTATTGCACCTCCTTCTGGTCTTTTGGCCCCGTGTTATTTTTGGGCAGCGCTGCAAAACGAACGTCCCGCAGCCGTGCCCTCACGGAGCAAGGAGCTTTTGAACTCCATGT
>JAFLRP010000169.1 GCA_022511515.1 Acutalibacter sp. | reverse complement strand
TCCTCAGTTTTTGGTAAAGTTCCTTTTTTCTTACGAAACAGCATAGCGATATCAGATCTCCATGATCTCTTTTTCTTTCCGCTGGAAGCTCAAGTCAGCGTTTTTTACGTACTTGTCGGTCAGGTCCTGGATCTTCTTTTCGCCCTGCTTCTGGTCGTCCTCGGTCAGATCGCCGTTCTTCTTCATGTCCTTCAGCTTTTCGATGGCGTCACGGCGGATGGAACGGATGGCTACCTTGGCCTCTTCCGCCATTTTACTGATCTCCTTTGCCAGCTCCCGGCGGCGCTCCTCATTGAGGGGCGGGAACACCAGGCGGATGATCTTGCCGTCGTTCTGGGGATTGACGCCCAGGTCGGACATCTGAATGGCCTTTTCAATGCCCCGCAGGACGGAAATGTCCCAGGGCTGGATGGTCAGCACTCTGGCTTCCGTTACCGCCACAGCCGCCAATTGATTGATGGGGGTGGGGGTGTCGTAGTAATCCACAGTGATCTTATCCAGCACGGCAGGATTGGCCCGGCCGGCCCGAATAGCGGCGTATTCCTCCTCCAGATGATCAATCGATCTGCTCATTTTATGCTCCGCTTTATCGAAAACTTCCTTCATCTCTGCCATGTTTCTCTTCCTTTCTGTATTGATTATTTTAGGGCAGCCGTCAACAAAATGTTGGGCTCCTGCTGCCCGAACGTCCCACGAAATAATCTTTGTAATGTCCTCGGGATACCCTTCGCTTTGACTTCCCGCTTACTGTACGAGCGTACCCACGGCCTCGCCGGTGACTGCCCGGACGATGTTCTGAGGGTCCTCGATGCTGAACACATAGAACGGGATGCCTCTGTCCTTACAGAAGGACGCGGCGGTCATGTCCATCACGCCCAGATTGCGGTTGAGCACATCCATATAGGACAGGCTGTCGTACTTTACGGCGTTGGGATTCTTCTTGGGATCGCTGTCGTATACGCCGTCCACCATGGTGGCCTTTAAAATCACGTCGGCATCGATCTCCGCCGCCCGCAGAGCAGCGCCCGTGTCAGTGGAGAAGAAGGGATTTCCCGTGCCGCAGCCGAATACCACCACTCTGCCCTTTTCCAGATGGCGTACTGCACGATTGCGAATATAGGGCTCAGCCACCTCCTGCATGGCGATGGCGGTCTGCACCCGCACGTCCAGCCCCAACTGCTCCAAGGCGTCGGCCACGCCCAGAGCGTTGATGACCGTAGCCAGCATGCCCATGTGGTCTGCTCTGGTGCGGTCCATCTGTCCGCTGCTGCGGCCCCGCCAGAAGTTTCCGCCGCCCACGACAATGGCCACCTCCGCGCCCATGTCCACACACTCCTTGACGGGCTTGCAAATCTCCAGCACCGTGTCAAAATCGATGCCGTGTCCCAGCTTGCCGGCCAGCGATTCTCCGCTGAGCTTCAGCAAAATGCGTTTATACTTCGGTGTCATACGCTTTTCCCGCTCCTGTATTTTCTGTTCCGGCAGCAGATCGGCGAAAATACGCCCGTAAGAACCGGCTCGAGTCCGACCCCCGCCGCCTTTCCTCTATTTTACATGATATCCCAGTTTTTGTAAAGGCAAAACCCTATATCTAGTAGCCTTTTTCGTGAAAAAGTTTTTCAGGGGAAAAGCTTTCTGCCCCTTGCAGTGAAAAAGCCGGAAAGAAATGGGGCTTTCTTTCCGGGTTTCGATGGTACGCAGGAGATGGCCATTCGGTTTTCGTCCGTAAGAGACAGCCGTTAGTCTATCTCTTACGGCACGCCAACAGGGTACAGAACCCTATGGTCAGCAGTACATATGCCAAAATGATTGCCAGATACATTGCATTCCTTCCCTCAAGCTCGATATTCAGCTATATTGATATATTTTCGGATATTTTGTCCCTATTCCGCTTTCAGCGTAAACTGTGCCCGGACAAAATTCCGGCTTGGACTGACGGTGTCATCCTGCTCCCAGACGCCGAGACAGCAGGTCTGAAATTTCTCCGCGCAGTCCACCGTGCCCGACACCGGCACGATCGTGTACACTCCAAAAGGCAATCCGGTAAGCTCACCCTCTAGAAAGACGCTGCCGATCTGCAGATCGCTCCCCTCCGGGTCGGCCTCCAATCGGGCGGTACAGTATCTGTCGACGCCGTTATCTCCCTTGACACGGAATTGCAGGAAAGAATTTTTATTCAACATGATCTCCTCCCCTGTGCCCCCCTTTTCTGCCGTTGTCCGGATGCGCAATGTGCCGGAAGTCAACTTGACATGAAGCAGGGCAGATTTTTCCACCGCCTCTACCGATTTTCCGGCGGACAGCAGTCCTTTGGTGTCCGGGCGGTAGGTCACCCGCAGGCGATACGTACTATCCTGTTTCGGCTGCAAAGTGCCCAGTTGCTTCAACGGCCCGATGGGGGCGCCGTCCTCTGTTTCCCAGAAAAAGGAGAAATCACCTGTTTTCCCCTTGCCGAACCATTCTTGCACCGGGGTGGCGAGAAGCAGCTTCTCCAAATCGGTCTTTTTGTACACGGTTTTCACCCGTTCACCCAGGAAAAGCTCCATGGTGAAATCCTTCATTCTCAGCGCCAGAGGCACATTGGCATACTGTGCGGGAAAGGACAGAATTTCCCCGCCGGCACGGTAAATGCCGCTGCCCTCTCTGTCCACCGGAACGTCGTTTCCCCCGGGAAAGGCCGTCCTTGCCTGAACGGTCAAAATGGTTTTCCACGGGTCAGTTTTCTTCCGAGGCAAAGGGACTTCCCAGGAAATTTCCCATGCGCCGCTGCGGTCAGAAGTCAGGTGCGCTCCCGCTCGGCGCAGGCGGAGCTGCTCGCTTTGGGTCAGGGTGAAACGAGGGTCCAGCCGCTCCACTACCTCCACTGACAGCACCGCCCCCACGTCCCGGCGGATCTGGCTCAGACAGCCGCTGGGGTCGCCTGCGCACAAATAGTGGTGAGTGGACAGCGGGGCAGATGCCATGGACTGCCAAAAATCCTCTGCCTCCTGCTCCGGATTGTTGCAGAGGGAAACGGTATAGCTTCTTGCCCCCAATCCGCGGAGTGTCTGGAGCTCCGTCAAGGCCTCTGTCCCCTCTTCCCGCCAGTTTCCCGCAGTAAGGGTGATGAGATAGATGGGACTATCCTCGCCGCTTTCCTCCTGTATCAGGGCTTGTGCCTGCCGGAGGGCCGAAGCATAGTCGAATTCTTTTTCTGTCCCGGCCCCAACGCCGGAAAGGGACGCGGTCAGTTTCACGATTCCCGGGCTGTCCAAAGCGGTCAACGATGTGGTACGAACATTCTCTCCGCCGAAAATCACCAGCCCCGCCTGGGATCGCGGCGAAAGCTTGCCGAATTCTGTCAGAAAGTCCTGTACGCTCGCCTGCAATCCGGTAAGGTCGCCTTTTTCCTTTGCCTGCGGCGGGGTAAGTAGTTCCGCCGTAAGCGCGGAATCCTCGAGCAGTAGAATAATACGGCAGGGCTGGGCTTCCCGGCTGACCCAATCCTCGCACCAGACCTGATACTCCAGCCGAAAGCTGCGGAGCTGTTCGTTTAAGGCTGTGATTTGCCGGTCGCACCTGACGCCAAGCTCATAGTCCGGCGCTTTTCTCCCTGCTTCTGCTGCGGGCAACGCCGCCTTTGCCATTGGCCCGATCGGCATCAGAAGCACTGACAGCAGCAGACAAACGATCCGGCGAAAAATTTTCCCCATACGGAATCCCTCCTCGCTTTAGCATACCATGCGGTCGGGGCGGAAATCTGTCAAAGCAAAGGAGCAGCATGGAATAAGCGCCGCACTGATTCCCTACAGCGGTTTTTGCCTTGCTTAAAACGGGGATTTGTGCTATTATGATGGTTACACGCAAAGAACAGGAGGCAGTCCCATGTAAAAATATCTTTTCAAACGGCTACACTATTTTGGAAAGGACTGACCAATTTTGGCTGATATAAAGAATGAGATAGAGCGGCGCAGGACCTTTGCCATCATCTCCCACCCGGACGCGGGCAAAACCACCCTGACAGAGAAATTCCTGCTGTACGGCGGGGCGATTTCTCTGGCGGGGATGGTCAAGGGCAAGCGCAATTCCCGGCACGCCGTGTCGGACTGGATGGAGATCGAAAAGCAGAGGGGCATCTCCGTGACCTCCTCTGCCATGCAGTTTGAATACGGCGGGTACTGCATCAATATTCTGGACACCCCGGGGCACCAGGACTTTTCCGAGGACACGTACCGCACCCTGATGGCGGCGGACTCCGCCGTGATGGTCATCGACGCATCAAAAGGCGTGGAGGCCCAGACGCGGAAACTCTTTAAGGTCTGCGTCATGCGGGACATTCCCATCTTCACCTTTATCAATAAGATGGACCGGGATTCCCGGAGTCCCTATGATCTTTTGGACGAGATCGAAAAGGAACTGGGCATCGGCACCTATCCTATGAACTGGCCCATCGGCTCGGGCCGGGATTTCAAAGGCGTATACGACCGGGAAAAGCAGGAAGTGCTCATGTTTGAGCAAGAAACGGAAAATGTAGGGCGCAGAGAGGTAAAGGAAACGGAATATTCCTTAGACGCTCCGGAACTGCAGCAGGAAATCGGCGAAATGCTATTCGGCACATTGAAAGATGACGTGGAACTGCTGGACGGCGCGGGCTATGAATTCGACCTGGAAAAGGTGCGCCACGGCAAGCTCTCGCCCGTGTTTTTCGGCTCTGCTCTCACCAATTTCGGCGTAGAACCCTTCCTGGAGAATTTCCTTCGGTTGACCCCGCCGCCCCTGCCCCGAAACACCACCCAAGGGACGGTAGATCCCTTTGACGAAGATTTTTCCGCCTTTGTGTTCAAGATTCAGGCCAACATGAACAAAGCCCACAGAGACCGTATCGCGTTTCTCCGCATTTGCAGCGGGAAATTTGAAAAGGGTATGGAAGTGGACCACGTGCAGGGCGGCAGAAAGATCAAGCTGTCCCAACCCCAGCAGCTCATGGCGCAAAGCCGGGAAATCATCGAAGAAGCCTACGCCGGAGACATTATCGGCGTGTTTGATCCCGGTATTTTTTCCATCGGCGACACCCTCTGCGTTCCCGGCAAAAAAGTTGCGTTTCAGGGGATCCCCACTTTTGCACCGGAAATGTTCAACTTGGTGCGGCAAAAGGATACCATGAAGCGGAAACAGTTCGTCAAGGGCGCCACACAGATCGCCCAGGAGGGCGCGATCCAGATTTTTCAGGAAATCGCTTCCGGCATGGAGGAGGTCATTGTTGGCGTGGTGGGTACGCTGCAATTCGATGTGTTCCAGTATCGCATGGAAAACGAGTACAACGTGGACATTTCCATGCAGACTCTGCCTTACTCCCTGATCCGCTGGATCGACAACGAGGAAATCGACCTGAAGAAGCTGAACCTGACCTCGGACACCAGAAAGGTGCAGGACATGAAGGGCCGCTATCTGCTGCTCTTTGCCAACCAGTGGAGTATCAACTGGGCATTGGAACACAATGAGGGATTATTACTTTCAGAGTTTTCCAATAATTGATCAAATGGGAAATAGGTATAAAAACACCGCCGACTCTATAGTCGGCGGTGTTTTTCCATAAGAAAAGAGCGGATACCTTTCGGTATCCGCCCCATTGTTGTTTTAACTCAACGCATCAAACTGTAACTATCTCTTAGTGCAGCTTGTATACGTCATACTCTGCGGAGTAAGCGGAGTAGCCCTGAGTCTGAACGTTCAGGTCGTGCTTAGCCTGGAACACGGCCTTCAGCTCGTCAACCATGCCGGTGGTCTTGGCATAGTTCAGCAAATCAGCGACCAGCTTATCGAACTCTTCATCACTGGAAGCCATGATGATCTTCGGCAGCATAGTCTTGGACTGCTCATCCAGATTCTTCTTGGCAATACCCAGTTCTTCAGCAGGATCGATGTCAGCATCCAGAGCGGTGTTCTCGTCGGTCATGAACTTCTGGCCGATCTGAGGATTCTCTGCATTATAGGTGCACAGGGTATCCTGAATGTCGATGGTCCAATCCTTCTTGTCGTCGGGCTGAGATCTGTTCAGAGCATACTTGATGCCGTCAACATAGTCGGACTGTGCAGGCTGGGACCAAGCCCAAGCGCCGGCCTGAGCCTTCTCTTTGTCGTCGAAGTCGGACTCGGCCTTGCCGTCTCTCAGAACCGGCACAGGCAGATCGCCCTGGCTCCAATCCAGATGATCCAGCATGGTGCCGCCTTCAGGGCCATACTGCATGATAGCGGAGAATTCAGGAGTGATCATGTAAGTCCACAGGTCGAAGATACGCTGGGGATCGGAAGCCTTGGTGGTGATGCAGTTCACGTTCCAGCCAACACCGCCGGTCTCGTCGCCGTATGCAAACTCAACGCCGTCGAAGGTGGGGAACTGGGGAGAGTTGGGCAGCAGGCCGCGGGCATGACCCAGAACCTCATAGGTGGATTCGCCGTTAGTATCTGCCATCATCTGCTGACGATAACGGTTGACGGAATCCTGGGAGAAGTCATACCACATCAGAGCGGGACGGCCATTGGTGATCTTCTCTTTGAACATATTGCCGTCATCGGTAAAGACAGCAGCGTTGAACAGGCCTTCGTTATACCACTTGTTAGCTTCTTTCAGAGCCTTGATAAAGTCTTCGCTCTCCAGGCAGTACTCGATGACACCATTTTCCTGAGTGTAGTAGCTCAGGATGATGTTGGGCTGACCGGTTGCACGATAGAAGGGCTGATATACATAGTAGCCGTTATCGGTGTTGGTGCACCAGAAGGGCAGCATATCCTGACCGGTGTAGGACTTGAGGTTCAGACCCTTCACAGTCAAAGCGAACTGATGCAGATCCTCCAGAGTCTGCAGATCGGGAGATCCGGCAGCCTTCCAAGCATCGGACTGCACCTGCCACTGATAGTTGCCGCCGGTAGCGCCCTTACGGGACCAGTTGGGAACACCGTACAGGCCGCCGTCAACCTTCAGCATCTCACGGGTACCTTCAGCAACGTCCTGCTCAAAGGTATTGCCGGGATACATGTACTGCTGCAGATCCTGCAGATAGCCGCCGCGGCACATCTGCATCCAAGTGGGATTGCGATCCACGATGACAGACTCCGGCAGACTGTCGGAGGTGATCATCAGGTTCAGCTTCGCAGCGGGGTCGGAATCGGGGAAAGTCCAGTCCAGTTCGATGTTGAACTTATTCATCAGGAACTGAGAAGTCTCGTCTGCGCCGAACTGATAGGGCCAACCTTCATAGTTGTAATACACAGTGAAGCTGTACAGTTCACTAGTGTCGGCCTGACCGCCGCTGGTGCTGACATTAGCGTCGCTACCAGAGGTGTCGTCGCCATCGTTGACGGGAGTACTGACAGGCTTGCTGTTGTTGTCCTTGTCAGCACCGCCGCTGCTCGTGTCGTTGCCGCCACAGCCTGCGAAAACGCCGGCTACGAGGGCGAGGACCATGAGCAGAGCTAAAACTCTTTTCTTCATTTCAAATCCTCCTAGATTTGGTCTCCTTCTCTGTCTCTCAGAGAAAGGAGTAAAAGTATTTATTCTAAGGGCCGGATTGCCCTAAGAACCAAATGAAAATTCGGGTCGCTTCACGAACCGTGTCGATTATAACAGAGCCATTCTGAAAAATCAACAACAATTACATTACAGTTTTGTAACACGTAAGCTGCCGCAAAACAGAGCCGATTAGCCCTTGACGGAGCCGATCATGATACCCTTGATGAAGTACCGCTGCAGGAAGGGATAAATCGCAACGATAGGCACGATAGAGGTAATCATGGTGGCCATGGAAACGGAACGGGTATCCACGGCCTTGCCCTTCGTCGCATTGGCGATGGCGCCGGCGTCGGCGCCCAGAGACGCCAGCTTCTCAGCGAAGGAAGCTTCAGCGACAATTCGCAGCAAAATGGACGTCATGGGCTTCAGGTCTTCGCTGACGATATACACAGAGCTGGTATACCAGTCATTCCAATGGAACACGCCGAAGTACAGAGCGATGGTCGCAATAATGGGCGTGGATACGGGCCAGTAGATCCTAAAGAAAATGGTCATGTAGTTGGCGCCGTCGATACGGGCGGATTCCTCCAAGGCGTCCGGCACGGACGAGGAGAAATAACTGCGCATCAAAATCATGTTCCAGATATTGACCAGGCTGGGGATAATGTACACCCAGAAAGAGTCGATGAAGCCCAGGGTCTTCAGCAGGAAGTAAGTGGGGATCAAGCCGCCGCCGAAATACATGGGGATCAGACAGATCCAGGTATAAAACTTTCTGCCGACCAAGCTCTTTCTGGAAAGGGCAAAGGACAGAGAGCCGGTCACCAGCAGACCGCCGATGGTACCGAGAATGGTACGGGAGAAGGTGATGAAGTACGCTCTCCAGATGGTTGATTTGCCGAAGATGCTTCTGTAGTTGTCCAGTGTGAACTGTCTGGGATAGACGGTAATGCCGCCACGCATCGTATCAGAAGCGTAGTTCAGGGACATCGCCAGAACGTTCAGGAAAGGATACAGCGTAGCCACAAACACGACAGTCATAATAACAACCATCGCAACGATGATGACGTAATCGCTGGCTACTTTCTTCACTTTCATTCTGTTTTTCGTATTTTCTGCCATGGGATAGATCCTCCTTTCTCTCTTATTCTGTTTAGAACAGC
This sequence comes from Acutalibacter sp., assembly GCA_022511515.1. Lineage (GTDB taxonomy): Bacteria > Bacillota > Clostridia > Oscillospirales > Acutalibacteraceae > Acutalibacter. The sequence goes on along the minus strand of JAFLRP010000169.1, from coordinate 8,125 downwards.
GCACTTTCGCCCGCTTTGTCTGCGATCTTATTCGCGGAGAGCAGGAGGACGAAGTTAATCAGCGCCTTAAACAGACCTGCAGCCGTCGCGAAGGAGAAACGTTGATCGCGAATACCAAAGCGATACACAAAGGTGTCGATGACGTCAGCGCGCTCTGTCAGCAGAGCGTTGCCCATCTGCTTGGTGAGCATCATGATCTGGTCGAAGTTCGCGTTCAGAACACCGCCGACATTCATAATAAGGAGAAGGATAATGGTAGGCTTAATTGCCTTAACAGTGATATGCCACATCTTTTGGGCACGGGTGGCGCCGTCGATATCGGCGGCCTCATACATTTCCGCATCTACGCCTGCCATGGCAGATATGTAGATGATGGAATTCCAGCCAAGCTCTTTCCAGATATCGGTAAAGAGGACCACCCACCAGAAATATTTGCCGTCCTCAAAGAAGCCGATCGGCGCTTTGATCCAGCCGAACCCCGTCAACATTTCATTGATGGAGCCTTCTCTGCCGAGGAACTCAAACATCATCAGCGCGCACACAGTCCAGGAAATGAAGTGAGGCAGATAGCTGATGGTCTGAATGGTCTTCTTGATGCCCTGCTGATGCATTTCGTTCAGGAACACGGCGAAGACGATGGGGCACACAAAGCCGATGGTCAGCTTCAGCAAGCTGATGGCCAAGGTGTTGCGCAGGGCCGTATAAAAGATCTTGTCGGTGAGCAGGGTCTGGAAATGCTTGAAGCCCACCCACTCGCTCATGCCGGGGAACTCACCCAAGCGGAACTGCTGGAAGGCCATAATCAAGCCGTACATGGGCAAGTAGCTGAAGATCAACAGCAGGATAATGCCCGGCAGGACCAAAATCTGCAAATCCCACTGGCTGATGAACTTCTGGAAAGCATTCATCTTCTGTTGGGGCTGCAATGTTGCTGCACTTTCTTTTTTCAATCTCATCACTCCCGTTGACTGCTTTCCTCTCTCTGAGGGATCGCAGCCGTTTTCTTAATTGTAAGGGGAAGCTCCCCTCCGAGACTAGTAAAGCTCTCTGTGATCCCTCCTCTGTAACAAATCGGCCGAAAACCTTCTTTCCCCTAAAATGAAATCCGCTTTTACACGCAGGGGAGAAAAAGTTCACAGCAATTTTCACAAACGTTTTCGATTTCTGTAGATTATTATATAGCGAAGGCGTGAAAAAGTCCACCCTTTTCTTAAAAAAATTGGTTACTTTTTTGTTATCTTTCGCCAAACCCGCTTAAAACCTAAGAATTTCGACCAAAAAAATTTCAAAAAAATCGGTCAAAATTTCTGAAAACCAGAAAAATTGACCAATTTTTTTGTCTTTGTGCAATTTGACAATACCCGAACGGGCGTTTTGTTTTTTACCTTGACAGGCCACGATCTATCAAGAGCTTCATGAACAGCCCGCCCTGAACCGTGCGGTTCTGGAAGCCCACGGGCCAGCCCTCGCCGTCGTGATAGATGACCTGCCAAGCGTTTTCCGTCTCATACCAGTCCGTCAGAGGCACACGAGTGGGCATTTCGTTGTAGGCATCCCACAGCGGCGCGATCATTTCCCGGAAAGCCGCATCGCTTTCCATCATGGACGCCGCCCACACCAGCCAGTCGGACTTCGTGTAGCCCGCCCGGTTGTCCAGAGGAGTGCCGTAGGGGTTCCGGCGGGCAAGATAGGACTGAAGCTCCGCGTTCCAAGTACCCTTGGGGAAAATCTCCGTGCCGAACAAGGCGTCCCACACAGCGTTGTATTTCAGACTGAAGGTGTCCGGACGGTCAAAGGCCAGGCGGTAGGTGCCGTCGCCGTTGCCGGCGGCTTCCAGCCACTGCTTGCCCATAGAACGGGCAGTTTCCAGCCATTCCCCGCCCTCCTGCTCTTTCCCCTGCCGTTTCAGCAGAACGCCGTAGCCCGCCACGCCCAAAATCGCCTTGATGGACAGGTTGCAGTTGTGGGCCAGATGGCCGGCGAAATCGTCGGTGCAAAGCTGATTTTCGGGATCAAGGCCGTTTTGGCGGAGATACTTCGCCCAGGTAGTCAGCAGCTCCCAGTGCTTTTCGGCGAAGGAATCGTCCTTTGACGCCAGCGTGGCGGCAGCGGTCATCAACAGCATGTTTCCACATTCTTCCACGGGCATTTGGTTCTTGGGGTCTGTGCCGTTGCTGTAAACTTGCCCATTTAGGAGAGGGTACTGTCCGGCGTCGTGGGGAGCAAAGTCGAAGGGCCACGCCGGGCTTGCGGCATAGCGCATGATGGGGCGCATCATGCCGAAGACCAGCTCCGGGTTATACAATAAGTATAGGGGGATGGACGGGTAGCTCACGTCGGCGGTGGCGGCGCAGCCGTTGGAATAGCATTCCTTGGACACAAAGAGGATATTGCCGTTTCCATCGGCACAGATGCCGTGGGTGGCGATGGTCTGACGATAGGCCGCCGCCAAAATCTGGGCGTATTTTTTACCTCCCGCTTTCTCCGCCTCTTCTAAAAGCTCCTTGGAGAATGCAAAGCACTTTTCCTTGATGGAATCGTACTGGGTGAAGGCCGTCTCCAACAGTTCGGGCATAGAATTGTGATGGCGCTTCCAGAGGGGATCCAAATCCGTGCCGAAATATTGGACGGTCTTGACCTCGTCGTAGGCCAGAGCGAACAGAACTTCCTGCCCGTCGGAAATTTTGGCTTCCGCTTTTAGGCGGCTGCCGGTTTCCGTTTCCTCGCAGGTGACGCTTCCCCCCTGCCCTGCGGCGAGGTACAGCGTACCCCAATCGATACGGACGTCATCCCCGGAGCGGTTCAACACCTTTTGCTCCACATTGGAAAGGGTCCCGGCGGTGTAATTTTTTCCGGAGACCGGGCGATATTCCACCGGGCTGTCGCCGGGATGGTCCAGACAGAGGGAGCCGTCCGCCGTCACAGCAATGACCGCGTCGGATAGTTTCCTCCCGTGCCGGCCCGTCACGGTGACGGAAAGGTAGGTCACCGGCCGGGAAAGCAGGTCGTAGTCATTGAGCAGCAGGGGCGACGTAAAGCAGAAGGTGAGCTGTGCCTCGGGGCATTCCATCACATAGGACGTAGAGGTGGGAGTCACCTCCAGAGAAACCATCCTCATGAGACGGTGCTTCGTCTCCCCCAAAAAACCATATTCATGATTTCCAACCCGCAAAGAACCGGTCAAGGGGTGAGGTCTGCCCGTCCAGTGGCAAGTGGGCTTACGATTGGGCACGTCGTCCATGGACCAGATATTGAAGTAGGGCGTGTGGGTCACCAAAGGCACGGCGGGATAACGCAGATTCACAGATAACACTCCTATCTATACCATTGTAATGTAATATGGAACATAGAAATACAGAAAACGCTTGTCAAAAGACAAGCGTTTTACTTTTTGTTTAGCCTACCACCGTTTTGACGGCTTCTTTCAGGATTTCCAGCCCACGGCAAAGGGTCTCCTCGTCGATGAGGAGCTCGGGCATGACTTTGATGACAGAATTGCCTCTGCCCACCCGCTCTACGATCAGGCGATGGCGGAAACATTCGTCCAGCACGGCCTTGGAAGTCTTCCCCTCCGGGTCGCAGTGGTACAGGTCCACGCCCCAGACGTAGCCGATCCCCCGTACACGGATTTTCTCCGGCGCGATGGCTTTGATCTCGTCCATGTACCGGGCGATAATCCTTTCCCGTTCCCGGACTTTTTCCTCCACGTGCTCAGAGAGCATCACTTCCAGACCGGCCTTGGCGGCCACCATGGAAAGCTGGTAGCCACGGAAGGTACCATTGTGCTCGCCGGGATCCCAAATATCCAGTTCCGGCTTAATCAGCACCAGCGCGAAAGGCATGCCGTACCCGCCGATGGATTTCGACTGCGTGACAATATCCGGCACAATGCCCGCCCGCTCAAAGGAGAAGAACCAGCCAGTCCGGGCGCAACCCACCTGAATATCGTCCACGATCATCAGAATATCGTGTCTGTCGCAAAGCTCCCGCACGCCCCGCAGCCAGTCGGCGGAAAAGGGATTGATGCCGCCGTCTGCCTGGGTCGTTTCCAAAATGATGGCGGCGGGCTTTTCCACGCCGGAATGGTCGTCGGTGAGCAATGTTTCCATATACTGCAAGGTGTCCAGCTCCGGGAACATGTAAGGAGCGGGAATGTGGGTCACGTTGTAGAGCGGAACGCCTGCGCCGGCCCGGGAGGCGGCGTCGGTAGTCAGCGCCACAGAGCCCAGCGTCATCCCGTGAAAACCGCCCATCATGGCGAAAATGCCCGGGCGCTTCTTTACTTTTCTGGCCAGCTTCAATGCCGCTTCCACCGCGTTGGTGCCGGTGGGGCCGGGAAATTGCAGCTTATAATTCAGCCCTCGAGGCTTTAAAATTTCCTCCTCATAAAAGGTGATGAAGTCCCGCTTGGGGGCAGTGTACATATCGAGAGCGTGCATCACACCGTCGCTTTGCAGATAGGAGATCACCTTTTCCTTGATTTCGTCGTTGTTGTGTCCGTAATTGAGCCCCCCGGCGCCGCAGAAGAAATCGATATACTCCTGCCCCTCCTCGTCATAGAGGAAGGGCCCCTTGGCGGTGGTGAACACCGCAGGGAAATTGCGGCAATAGGAGCGCACCTCGGATTCGTACTCTTCAAATGGCTTCGTGTTTTTTGCTGTCATGTTTACCATCCTTTCTACCACGGACGCTGCCCGTGATTCAGCGATCTACGTTTCCGAGTTCTCTTTTCGGAAACGGGGCTGTTTGCTTTCTCGTTACCAGAGAAAGCCAGCGGCAATCGGTCAAGCATGTTATTTTCAGATTTTGACCGTGCAGATAGTATAGCACAGGTTTCCAAGAAAAGAAAGAGTTGCCGAGAAAATTCTCGGCAACTCTAAAAAATTCACTTTTTGCTGGTGGAGAAGAAGAACACATCCCCCGGCGTGCCGTCAGGGTAGGCGATCTTGCCGCCCATGCTTTCCAGTCGGAAATCCCCGCCCGTGTACTCGCCGATCACGTGATCCCAAAAGCCCACGGATGGCAGATTTTTCGGGTGGCGCTTGAGCTGCCATGTGCCCTGAAACTTATCGAACAGTTGAAAGGCCGCCCACTTGCCCAAGCCGCACCGGCGGTATTTGAACATGACGAAAAACTCTGCCATATTGTAATCGGTTTTCCCCGCCTCGGGGTAGTCGATGACCATGGCAAAGCCCGCCAGCTTGCCGTCTACCTTCAAAAAGAACGCCCAGCGGCCCTTCTCCGTCCAGTAATTGTCCAGATAGGAATAGCCGTAAAGCCCCAAGGGGTTTACGTCGCACTGGTCATATTGAGAAAACTCGTAATTGTATTTTTCCAACAAGTTGCGAAGAATTTCTTTCTCGTCCTCACGGACCGGTATTATTTGAAAGTTCATTTTATGATTCCTTTGTTTATTCGATATTCTCGCCCAGGGTTCCCTGGCTCTTGGCCGCAAGGTAGGCGTTGATAAAGCCGTCTAAGTCGCCGTCCATCACGGCGTTGACGTTGCCCGTTTCATGGCCGGTGCGGTGGTCCTTCACCATGGTGTAGGGCATAAACACGTAGGAGCGGATCTGACTGCCCCAGGTGATCTCCTTCTGCTCGCCGCGGATATCGGAAATTTTTTCCAGATTTTCCCGCTCCTTGATCTCCACCAATTTGGAAATCAGCATTTTCATGGCCACGTCCCGGTTCTGGTACTGGCTGCGCTCCACCTGACAGGAAACCGTAATGCCGGTAGGGATATGGATCAGCCGCACGGCAGAGGAGGTCTTGTTGACCTTCTGTCCGCCTGCGCCGCTGGCCCGGTACACTTCCATTTTGATGTCGTCGGGGCTGATCTCCACGGTGCTGTCCAACTCCATTTCCGGCATGACTTCCAAGGAAGAAAAGGACGTGTGCCGCCGCCCGGCAGCGTCGAAGGGAGACACCCGCACCAGCCGGTGCACGCCCGCTTCGCTTTTCAGATATCCATAGGCGTTTTCGCCCTCCACCAGAACGGAAGCGCTCTTGAGACCGGCTTCGTCCCCGTCCAGATAATCCAAAGTGGAAACCTTGAAGCCGTGGCGCTCGCCCCAGCGGTTGTACATGCGGAACAGCATTTCCGCCCAGTCCTGGGCCTCCGTGCCGCCGGAGCCTGCGTGAAAGGTCAAAATGGCGTTGTGGTCGTCGTATTCCCCGGTCAGCAATGTGGAAAGCCGCATGGTCTCCGCCTGAGCTTTGATCTCGTCAATCTCCGCCTGGGCCTCAGGCAGGATAGAAAGGTCCTCCGCCTCGTCGCCCATTTCGATCAGGGCCAGAGCGTCCTCCGCCCTGCTGCGGAGCTTCTGAAAACTCTCGTCTTTCCCTTTGAGGGCGGCCATGCGCTGGGTCACCTTTTGCGCCTGTTCCATATTGTCCCAAAAGCCCGGCTCGGCGGATTTATGCTCCAGCATCTCCACCTCTTCCCGGAGTTTCTCTAAGCCCAACGCACTCTCCAGCTCGTCTAAAAGCTTTTCCTGTTCCGCCAGCTGATGCTTCAGTTCTTCAAATTGCAGCATAGTGATCTGTCCTCTCTTATATTCTCAGAATAGATGTTTCTATCAATTTGTAAAGGCGCTCTAATAGCTTAGTATAAAGGAAAACCCGGAAAATGTAAATATTTTCTTGTCGTTGAGAAAGAACCTCAAATGAGAAAAATGTGAAAAATCTGAAAATTTCCGGGAAGTATCGTTGCGATTTGGAAAAAATCGTGTACAATAGGAGGTAGACTTTTGGAAAAAAGGAAAGGCTTTTTGTTATGCTGGATTACAATGGCGTAAAATGTCCCGTCTGCGGTGTGCCCTTTCAGGAGGACGACGATATCGTAGTCTGCCCCGAATGCGGCGCGCCCTATCACCGGGAATGTTACCATCAAGCGGGAGAATGTATTTTTGAAGATCTGCACAAAGAGGGCAAGGAATGGGCGCCGCCTGAAGCGCCCAAGGTCCCGGAATCCGACGCGGAAATCAAGGACCGGGAATGTCCCAAGTGCGGCCTGCTGAATTCCCACAGCACCCTGTTCTGCAATCGCTGCGGCACGTTTCTTTTGGATCCCGCTCCCCTGAACCGCAATACGGCAGCGGGGAACAGCCCGTTTTCTCAAGAAAATCCCACCGCTCAAGAGAGACCCGATGCAGATGAGGGCCCCGCTGCCCCTCCTTTTGCCCCCCATCCTCCGTTCCGGACGGGGATGCCCTTCGGCGCGGCCTTTTTCGATCCCATGGGCGGCGTGAGCCCGGCGGACGAACTGGACAGCGGCGTGACCTTCGGAGACGCCTCCAAGCTGGTCAGGCAGAACACCGGTTATTATATGCCGGTTTTCCGCTATATCAAGCAGACGGGGAAAAATAAATTCAACGGTTCCGCTTTCCTGTTTTCCGGGGCGTGGATGCTCTACCGCAAGCAATATAAGCTGGGCGCGATCATCACTTCGCTGATGTTCTTTCTGTATCTTGCCTTTCAGGGCGCGTTTTTGCTTCTCGCCTACCCCACCATGGCGGCGCTGGCCATTCAGGCGGGCTACGACCCCGCAGAGCTCTATCTCTTTACCGACGAGCAGATTCGGGCCATTTCCGCCCTGGCCATGCAGAATTCCGGAGACGTTTTGAAAATCATGTCGCCGCTTTTGGTGCTGGTGCTGATTTTTATTTGCATGCTCGTCATCGGCGTGCGAGGCAATAAAATGTATTTGAAGCACTGCGTTTCCACGGTGCGCGCTGTAAAAGAGGAAGGCGCGGACGGCGACCCCGGCATGACGCTGCAGGAACAAGGCGGGGTGAGCCCTACCGTCGCCCTGGTCGTGGGAATCCTCTTTTTCGTGCTGCGGACGGTGCTTACGTTTTTGCTGTGAAATGCGAGGAAACATTTGAGTGAAAAGCAGAACGGATTTTGCGCCGTTCTGCTTCTTTTTTCGATTTTTCTTGACTTTCCGGGAATTTGTGGTAAAATAATTAGGCTGTCCGAAACCATTACGGACACGTGGAGTTCAAAAGCTCCTTGCTCCGTGAGGGCACGGCTGCGGGACGTTCGTTTTGCAGCGCTGCCCAAAAATAACACGGGGCCAAAAGACCAGAAGGAGGTGCAATACAAATGGCAGAGGGAAAGA
>JAFLRP010000168.1 GCA_022511515.1 Acutalibacter sp. | reverse complement strand
ATTGCACCAGAGGCCAAATCGTCACGTTCCTCTGGCGTGCGGCAGGGAAGCCCGAGCCGAAAACGGCGGTGAACCCCTTCACCGATCTGAAATCCAGCGAGTACTATTACAAGGCCGTTCTGTGGGCTCATGAAAACGGCATTGTTTCCGGCACCAGCGCCACTACCTTCTCACCGAATCAGAACTGTACCAGAGGTCAAATCGTGACCTTCCTGTGGCGGTCTGCGAAAAAGCCCGAGCCGAAGACGACAGTGAATCCGTTCACTGACGTGAAGTCCGGCGAGTACTACTATAAGGCTGTCCTGTGGGCCCATGAGAACAAGATCGTGGCGGGCACTTCCGCAACCACTTTCTCTCCCAATCAGAGCTGCACCAGAGCTCAAGCCGTGACCTTTATGTACCGTGACATGGCAGACTAATCGTATCAGAAAAAATCCCTAACGGCTTAGCCGTTAGGGATTTTTTGTTGCCTTTTTACCACCAACTGATTTTTGTGCTGGCCTGTCCGGGCAGCAGCTTCATGTTTCGCAGCACGGGGAGCATGGCTGCGAAAACAACTACCAGCATGACGGTCTGCACCGGCAGCATGATGGCGTTTTTGATGAGGCTGGTGGAAGCGACGTACAGGTAGCCCTTGTTGTACAGGATGGCGCTCCACAGCGCGCCCAGCGTCACGTTCAAAATGTTGGTGACAAGCTTCGCCAGAAAAATGCGGAGGACGGAGCATTTCGCCCGATACAGGAACAGGGCATAGAACATGGTGCCCAGCATGGTGGTCAGGGCGTAGCCGGGAAAATAGGCGCCGGTGGGGTGCAGCAGGTAAGAGATGGTGTCCTCCGCCGCGCCGAACACCAAAGCGTTGATGGGGCCGCCCACCATGCCGCAAAGCGCCCGGGCCAAAAAACCCCAACTGATTTTTACCTGTTCGGACACCTGAATGGACGGCACGTAGGACAGCACCACGCAGGCGGCGATCATCAGGGCGGAGAAGATCAGGGTCGGCAGTTTTTTGAAGTCGCGCACGGCGTCCTGCCAGTAGGACTTGGAAAAGGGATGACGGTAGAGCATAAAAATACCTCCTGTAATGTGTTTTCGGCAGATTAGATACTGGGGCTTTTTAGAGCTGGGGCTCTAAAAAGCCAGAGTTCAAAAGAACGAGAGTTCTTTTGAACTCTTCCGCACAACAAACAGGAGATGGCAAAAACCTGGCTATGCGGCAGCGGGATGCGGGCGGCGCACTGCAAGCCGTGAGGCTTTTCGTCCAGCGGACAACTCCCCGTTCCGCCGGCACTTGAACACACGTCACCCTACTCTGCCCCCTGCGGGGTAGGCTTCCCGTGAAGACAGCGCCAGTAAGGCGAGGCTTTACGAGCCCGACCGCAGGTCTGTGGCCAGTATAGCATGGGCAACCGCAAATCGCAAGAAAAATTTCGACAATAAAAAATCCCGTCCCGCAGAAATTTGCGGGGCGGGAAATTGAGTTTTTAGGCAAGTCCGCCAAAAGCTTATTTATGATACAACTTTTTGGTCTGGTACTGGGGTTCGCAGGTCAGGTTCACACCTAAGCGGCGGAAGATGTTTTCGTCCACGGCGGAAAGCAGCACCGTGGAATGGGCCTCGCACCCCCGCAGCCGGGACAGTTGCCGCAAAGCCAGCTCCGCCGTGGGATTGGTGGCGGCGCAGATGGACAGGGCGATCAAAACCTCGTCCGTGTGCAGCCGGGGATTGACGCTGCCCAGATGGGCGGTTTTCAGCTTTTGCAGGGGCTCAATGATGATGGGGGAAATCAGATGGATGTCCTTTTGAATGCCTCCCAGTGCCTTTAACGCATTGAGGAGAGCGGCGGAGGAAGCCCCCAGCAGCTCCGTGGTCTTGCCGGTGACGATCCTGCCGTCGGGCAGCTCTATGGCGGCGGCGGGCAGGCCGGTCTCCTCGGCCTTTTGCAGGGCGGGGGCCGTCACGGCTCTGTTTTCCGTTGTGATTCCCGCCTGATTCAGCAGCAGTTCCAGCTTGTACACCGCTTCGTCGCTGTCCGTCCCTCTGCGCTGACCGCACAGGGCGCTGTAGTACCGGCGGATGATCTCCTGATGGGCGGCGTCAACGCAGACCTCGTCGTCCACAATACAGTTGCCCGCCATGTTCACGCCCATGTCGGTAGGGGACTTGTAGGGGGATTCCCCGGCGATCTTTTCCAGCATGGCGTTGAGGACGGGGAACACTTCCACATCCCGATTGTAGTTGACGGCGGTAACGCCGTGGGCCTCCAGATGGAAGGGGTCGATCATGTTTACGTCGTTTAGGTCTGCCGTGGCGGCTTCGTAGGCCAGATTCACCGGGTGCTTCAGGGGAATATTCCAGATGGGGAAGGTCTCAAATTTCGCATAGCCTGCCTTCACGCCCCGCTTGTACTCGTGGTAGAGCTGGCTCAGACAGGTGGCCATTTTGCCGCTGCCCGGGCCGGGGGCGGTGACCACGATGAGGGACCGGCTGGTTTCCACATATTCGTTCCTGCCGAAGCCCTCGTCACTGACGATCAGGGGCAGGTTGGAGGGGTAACCGGGGATGGAATAGTGCCGGAACACCTTGACTCCCAAAGCTTCCAGCCGCTTCTGGAAAGATTCCGCCGCGGGCTGGGCGGCGTACTGGGTCAGCACCACGCTGCCCACAGTCAGGCCGATCTCCCGGAAAGCGTCGATGAGACGCAGCACGTCCATGTCGTAGGTGATGCCCAAATCCCCCCGGACCTTGTTCTTCTCGATGTCCGAGGAATTGATGACGATGACGATCTCCGCCTGATCCTTTAATTCCAGCAGCATCTTCACCTTGCTGTCCGGCTCAAAGCCCGGAAGCACCCGGGAAGCGTGGTAGTCATCGAACAGCTTGCCGCCGAACTCCAAATACAGCTTACCGCCCACCTGCTCGATTCGCTCTCGAATTTGCCGCGACTGCATCTCCCGATATTTTTCGTTGTCAAAACCCATTTGCATCCTGATCTTACCCCGATTTCTTTAAGATTTTCTTTTTTTCTTGTGTTTTTTACAAAGCTTATTATAACATGATTGCGTTGCTTTGCAACGCCACCTTTGGCGATTTTTCCTGTGAGGAAAATCGCAACATGTTTCAATGTTCTCCGAAACAGTCCAAATCTCTGATTTGGCTGCTGTTTCGTGAGGTTATTATACAATATTTTGTGGTTGTTGAAAAGTGCCATTTGAGAGAAAATTTGCGGTTTTCTTGGACAGAATCTCTATTTCTTCTCGGAAATAGTTCTTGACAAAACGGGAGATTTTCCCTATCTTTTGTGAAAAGGGACAAGCGAGGAGAACATTTTATGGAGAAACAAATGCGCAAAGAGGCCGACGCTATCGTTGCCGCTTCCATCAAGGCCGTCCAGCCGGACGAAGCGGTGAGCCGCGCTCTCCAAGGGAAGAAATTCCCCGGCCGGGTGGTGCTGGTGGCTGCCGGAAAAGCGGCGTGGCAGATGGCAAAGGCTGCCCACGATTGCCTGGGCGACCGCATCGACGCCGGTGTGGTCATCACGAAATACGACCATGTGATGGGCCTCATTGCCAATTTTGACTGCCGGGAAGCGGGGCACCCCGTGCCCGATGAAAACTCCTTTACGGGCACTCAGGCGGCGCTGGATTTGGCGCAGGGGCTGACCGAAAAGGATACGGTTCTGTTTTTGCTGTCCGGCGGCGGCAGCGCCCTGTTTGAAAAGCCCTTGGTGGCAGGGGAAGTGCTGCAGGACGTGACGGGGCAGCTCTTGGCCTGCGGCGCGGACATTGTGGAGATCAACACCATCCGCAAGCGGCTTTCGGCGGTGAAGGGCGGGCGGTTTGCCCAGTCCTGTGCACCGGCACAGGTGTTCAGTATCGTGCTTTCCGACATTTTGGGAGACCCGCTGGACATGATCGCTTCCGGCCCGGCCGTTCCCGATACCTCCACCTGTGCCCAGGCTCGGGCCATCGCGGAGAAATACAAGCTGAACCTGACGGAAGAGGTCAAGGAGCTTTTGGGGCAGGAAACGCCCAAAGAATTGCACAACGTCACCACACAGATCACCGGCTCGGTGCGGGAGCTTTGCGCCGCCGCCGCGAAAGTGTGCAGGGAGATGGGCTATGAGCCCGTGGTGCTCACCGATCAGCTTTGTTGTCAGGCGAAAGAAGCGGGCAGTTTCCTTGCTTCCATTCTGAAAACCCATTACGGCGCGGGAAAGCCCATGGCGTTTTTGGCGGGAGGAGAGACGGTGGTGCAGTTGACCGGCAAGGGAAAAGGCGGCAGAAATCAGGAGCTGGCGTTGGCCACCGCCCCCCTTATTGCGGGCATGCAGGGCGTCTGCGTGTTCAGCGTGGGCAGCGACGGCACGGACGGTCCCACTGATGCGGCCGGGGGCTACGCCGACGGAGAAACGGAAGCCGAGCTCCGCCAAAACGGACTGGAGGTCTTCGGCGTTCTCCGGGACAACGACGCTTACCACGCCTTGCAAAAGACCGGCGGCCTGATTTTCACCGGCCCCACCGGCACCAACGTTAACGACGTGGCGGTGGCGCTGTTGAAAGGCTGATAAATATTACAGAGAAAAAATGGTGAAGCAATTTGCTTCACCATTTTTGCGTTTCTTCTTTCAGTTGCATGATTGCGAGGAATGTTGTATAGTCAAAAAAGAATTTCTTAAAGGATAGGATTAGATGCAATTGTATTTTGAAACAGAGAGACTGCTTGTCCGGCAGTACACCATGAATGATACGGACGCATTATTTCAAATCATGTCTGACAGTCGAGTCCATATCTACACGAAAGATAAGGATCACCCCTGGGACGAGCGCCGAACAGAGGAATATGTGAATTTCATGATAGATAGGGATTTCAAGACGCTGGACTGCTTTCACGGGGCGGTCATAGAGAAAGAATCAAACCGTTTGATCGGTCTGTGCGGATTGAATCCTTACCAAACAGATGAGCCGGAAATTGAGTTTAAATTGGGAGTACCGTACTGGGGCAAAGGTTATGCAACAGAGCTAGGCAGGCAGATCATTGAGAAAGCATTTGCTGAAACTGATGTCAAGGGCATTTACGGAATGGCACAGCCGGAGAATCTGGCGTCCAGAAAAGTATTGGAAAAGGTCGGTATGAAATATATTGGGAATCAAATTTTCAGAGACCATGCGACTGCCTTTTATTACATCTCCAACCTGCTCGTCAATGGATAAACGACCCCCTGACAGAAACAGTCAGGGGGTTTATGCGGAAAGATTCCGTTTTCTTAATCTCCGCCAAACAGCGGCGTGGAAAGATATCTGTCGCCGGTGTCGGGGAGGAGGGTGACGATGGTTTTGCCGGCGTTTTCCGGGCGCTTCGCCAGCTCTATTGCCGCCCAGAGCGCCGCGCCGGAGGAGATGCCGGTGAGCACGCCCTCCATTCTGCCCAACTCCCGTCCGATACGGAAAGCATCCTCGGTTTTCACGGACACGATCTCGTCGTAAATTTCGGTGTCCAAAATCTCCGGGATAAAGCCCGCCCCAATGCCCTGAAGCTTGTGCGGGCCGGCTTTTCCGCCGCTGAGCACGGGAGAATCGGCGGGCTCTACCGCCACGATTTTTACAGCGGGATTTTTCTCCTTGAGATACTGTCCCACGCCGGTGACCGTACCGCCTGTGCCCACTCCCGCCACAAAAATATCCACTTTGCCGTCCGTATCGTCCCAGATTTCCGGCCCGGTGGAAGCCTTGTGGGCGGCGGGATTCATGGGGTTCACAAACTGTCCGGGAATCAAGCTGTGAGAGATTCCTTTTGCCAGCTCCTCCGCCCGCGCAATCGCGCCGTTCATGCCCTTTGCGCCGGGGGTCAGCTCCAATTCCGCACCGTAGGCCATGAGAAGCTGGCGACGCTCCATGCTCATGGTGTCCGGCATGACAAGAATGACCCGATATCCTCTTGCGCAGGCCATGGCAGCCAAACCGATCCCCGTGTTGCCAGAGGTGGGTTCGATGATGACGGAATCCGGCTGCAGTAAACCCCGCTCCTCCGCGTCATCCAGCATGGCCTTGGCAATCCTGTCTTTTACGGAACCGGCGGGGTTCAAGTATTCCAACTTTGCCAAAAGCCGGGCAGTTAAGCCGTACCGCTGTTCCAGCCGGGTCAGCTCCAACAGCGGCGTTTTGCCCACCAATTCGTCCAACCCCGTGTAAATTTTGCCCATGCAGACCTCTCCCTCACGTAAAACTTGATTTTCCTACTAAACAAGTAGTATAATATATAATACACACTGAGTGAGAGATAGAACAGGGAGGCAAAAGATTGAAAATAAATTTACAATCTTTCAGTTTTGTGGCTTTTGCTGCCGTAGAGTGTGGCAGCAATTTTGCTTCGCAAAACCAGCCCCAATTCCCGGAGAAAGGAGGCTTTCGCTAAAGCGAAAGCAATAAAAAATATGATGATTTCAACGAAAGGGCGCTATGCGCTGCGAGTCATGGTCGATCTGGCGGAGAATCAGAAGGACGGCTACTTGCCCCTGAAAGAAATTGCAGAGCGGCAGGGCATTTCCGAAAAGTATCTGGAAAATATTTTGAAAATACTGGTGCAGCACAAGCTGCTCATCGGACTCCGGGGCAAGGGCGGCGGTTACCGGTTGACCCGGGCGCCGGAAAAATATACGGTGGGGAGCATTCTGCGCCTGACCGAGGGAACGCTGGCGCCGGTGGCCTGCTTGGAAGAGGGCGCGAAGGAATGTCCCCGTCGGGAGAACTGCCGAACCGTCCCCATATGGGAGAAGCTGGGCTTTCTGATCAGCAGTTATCTGGACGGCATTACCCTGGTCGATCTGATGGCCGGCCCCGATTTGAAACAGCTTCCTTAACGAAAAATCACCAAAGATGCAGCAAAAAGCGCTCCGCGAGGGAGCGCTTTTCTCTATTTCCTTGTAAGCGGCATTACGATTTGTGCTCCTCAAAATAGGAATGGGCATAGGCGGCATCTCCGGTGAGGGAGGAGAGAAGCAGCGCGTACACGCCCTCCGGGTCTCGGTAAAAATTCTGCTCCACCTGCTTTGCCTGATTCCAGTCCGGCGCGTAAAGCGAAATGCTCATCAGCTCCATGGCGCCGCCGGAGATGTGGCAGGTGACCCGGTATCCGTTTTCCGTTTCCTCGATGTCCACCCGATTTTCCCGGCGGGCCTTTGCTTCCGCCATCAGACGCATGGCGGCTTCCAACGCCTTATCCCGAACGGAAAGGGGAAGCGTGGCGTCCAGACTGGCGGCAATTTCCCTGCCGGAGGGGGTCACGGTGTACAGTCCGGTTTCATCCTGAATTACATTTCCCTGCCTGCACAGCGCCGCCAAAGCGTCCCCGACCTCGAAGTAATTGGCCAGCGCCTTGCCCTGCACGATTTGGGAGATGCTGTCGCCGGAGAGGGGGCCGTCCACGCTGCTCAGAATGTAGCAAAGCAGGATGCGGATATCGTTTTGTGTCCAAAGTCCGCCCGGTTCTACGCCGCCGGTAAACGCGTTTCCGCTCACGGCACTCTCTCCTTTCGCTGCGGTTTTTACAGTGCTATTTTAGCACGATCACAAGGCTTTTTCAATCTCCTATTTGGAATGTTTTACATCCAGGAAAGCTCTCCGTCTACGATGATTCGGTAGTCCCCGCTTTTCAATTCAGTGACCAGCTCTTCGCCGGTGGATACCCGGCGCTTCAGGGCAATGCCGGACTTGCCGATGGACGCGCCGCAGCAGTTGTGCTCATCCCCGCCGGAGGTGGGGAGCAGCCGGTGTTTTTTTGCCAGCAAAAACGCTTTCTTATTCTCCTGCGGGCGGTTGTAGAAATTATAGACCTCGACCCCGTCCAAGTACTCGGGCTGAGGCCCCACATTCATGTTGATATAGCCTCTGTTCCGATAGGGGTGGGCCATGGACAAAAAACCGCCTGCTTTATGCACCAATTTGGCGTATTCCGACAGCGGCAGCTTGTCGATGTCGGGGTGTTCCAGCAGAAAGGGCAAGTCGATCCCGTAGGTGAGGACCTCCTTGCCGTCGCCGTAATGGTGTTCCAGGCCGAACAGCACTTGAAAGTCCTTGCCCGCTGCCCAATCTCGGGCGGCCTCGTAAGCTTCATAATACCGCTTCATCTTTTCCCCCCAGGGGAGGCTTCGGTCCACGGCGGAATTGCCCCGCAGAAAGTGGTCGGTGAGCACCATCCCGGCAAAGCCCGCATTCCGGTACGCTTCCGCCATTTCCCGGGGAGAACTGACAGCGCAGGCGCTGCACCAGCAGCAGTGGCAGTGGGTTTCGTACCGATAGGGATATTCCTGCAGTTCCTTCTTCTGTCCCATCATGCTTTCTGCTCCTTGACCAAATTATTTGCCCAGATACCGGAATGGATCATAGTTCCGCCGATGAGAGCCTTGATAAAATCCGCACACTGCACGCAGAGAAACACCCCCACCACGGAAAGAGCCGTAAAGGCGCTGACAAGATAGGCGATGGGCAGACACACCACCCAGGTGAACACGCAGTCAAAGAGAAAGGTAACAAAGGTCTTGCCGCCGGAACGGATGGTGAAATAGCACCCGTTGGTAAAGGCCATCAGCGGCATGAAGCAGCCCATCACCGTGAGCAGCCGGGTGGCGGTCTCCCGCACGATGGGCTCCGTGTTGTAAATATAGGGCAGGAACGGAGCGGTACCGATGACCAGCAGTCCCATGGCCAGATTGACGGTGACCGTGAGGAACAAAAGCTTCCGCACAGTGTCCTTCGCTCCGGGAATATCGTTGGCGCCCAGCATTTGCCCGGACATGATGCCGATGGCGCTGCCGGAGGCCATGACCAGAATGGAAAACAGATTGTAGATGGTGGCCTCGATGTTGACGGCCGCCACGGCGGTCAGTCCCCGGGTAGCGTAGCAGACCTGAATGGCCGCCATACCCATAGACCACAGAAGTTCATTGAGCAGCAAAGGCGTGCCGGTGACGGCGATGCGTTTTACCAGCGGCAGGGGCACCCGGAAGCTGCGGAATGCACCGTCCAGAAAGGGGAATTTCCCTTTTTGACGGTAGGTCCGCACGATGAGGTAGACCGCTTCCAGATACCGGGCAATCGTCGTGGCCAGCGCGGCGCCCACCACACCTAACTTGGGGAAGCCGAAACTGCCGAAGATCAACAGGTAATTGAGCACTAGATTGACCAGAATGGCGATGATGCTGGCGACCATGGGAGAGAAGGTCTCGCCGGTGTCCCGCAGAGCGCTGGAAAAGACTTGCACCGCCACAAAGGGCAAAAGCCCCCACAGGGTGACGGTCATATAGCCTTTGGCATAGCTCAGGGTGGCGGCGATATCCGCGGCACTGGAAGCGTCCTTGTTCAAATACAGCCGAAACAGGGATTCGCCAAACAGTAGAAAGATGACAATGCCGAGAATCAGCACGAAAAGGGCGAATACGATGCGGAAGCGGAAGGTGTCCCGCACGCCCTTGTGATCGCCTTTGCCGAAGAACTGCGCCCCGAAAATGGACGCGCCGGAAAGCCCGCCGAAAATGGTCAGGTTGAAGATGAACACGATTTGATTGACGATGGCCACGCCGGACATGGGAATCGTGCCCAGCCGCCCCACCATCACGTTGTCCAGCAGATTCACAAAGGACGTGATGCCCTGCTGGGCGATCATGGGCAACACCAGCATCATGACCGTCCGATAGAATCCTCTATCGCCTATGTATTTTTTTCTGAATTGGGACATGAAGTTTTTTCCTCCTCCAAAAGTCCGAAACGATGAATTGCGATTTACAACAATTTGGGAAAGCTCTCTTGCAGGGTCCTTTCGGTCTCTGTCAATTCCCGAATGAGCTCTCCGTAATCAAAAATGCAGCGGTCCGCCAGAGCGGCAATGCCCTCGGCAGTCTCTTCTGTGATTCCGCCGTCCATGGAAATGCTGTCCGCCACGGCGACGGTGGCAAACCCTGCATCCCTTGCCGTGCGCAGCGCGTAGGCGGAATCCTCAAACACCACGGTCTCCCCGGAAGCAGCGCCGCATTCCTTGGCACAGCGCAGAAAAATGTCGGGGTGATTTTTCCCTTTGCCCACCTCTGTGCAAGAGGTAAAAAAATCCACATGGGGCAGGATGCCGCAGCGGTTCAGGGCTTCCCGAACGCCGTTGCCGTAGGAAGCGGTGGCAACGGCGATTTTGATGTTGTTTTCCCGGAGCAGCCAAACAAATTCCGCGGCGTGTGGTTTGGGCTGCACCCGGTCGCGATAGCCCCGATAGGCCCAGTCCTCCAGCTCTGCCAGAATCTCCTCCGCCGTGCCGGAAATCCCCAGTGAGCGGCAGTATTCCGCACATTGTTCCATGCTCAGCCGGTTCAGGGTGCGGTGCAGGCCCTCCGGGGCGGAAATTCCCTTGAAGGCGACGTATTCATAGGTGATATCCCGCCACATGGGCATGGAATCCAGCAGTGTGCCGTCTGCGTCGAACACCGCGCATCGTATGGCCATGAAACCACCCTTTCGCTTTTTAAGAGCGCAGCACTTGCGCAGACACTAGTATACTATAGGAGATTCGGAATTTCAACGGGTCATCTTTCACAGAAAAAGGAAAAAGGGTGAAGCATTTCACTTCGCCCTTTTTGGATAAACTGTGTTGTGAAAAACTGTCAGGACAGGTCGGAGGAAGTATCGTCTGCCGGAAGGTCAGAGCCCGCCCAATCTCCGCCGTTTTCCAGTCCGCTCATGTCGTCATCGGGAGTGAGGACATCGCTGTTGTCCCCGATGGCGGAATCGTCCCGGCTGGTGTCGTGGTCGGAGGAGGTATTCAGGTCGGAGTCCGTCCGATCGTCAGATTCCATCCGGCTTTCTGCCTTGCTCATATCCTCGCCCGCCTTGGAGACCGTGTCACCGGCTTTTGAGGTGACCCTGCTGACGGTATTCCCTGCCTGGCAGCCGGTCAGCAGCAGAGCCAGCGCGGCGCAAAGGATCGCAGCACAAATTTTGTTTTTTATCATGAGAATGCACCCTTTCTTTTCAGCGCTTCGCTCCCAAGGAAGCAAAGCGTTTCATTTTCGCTTTCGCTGACTGATAGAATTCCCTGTTTCCGTGAGAAAATACCCAAAGAGAATCGGTTTGAAAAATTTTTAAAAAAATGCTATGATATTTGTACAAAGATGCGGTCGGGACACGAAAAGCTTTGTTTTATAGAGACCGGCTTCACGAGTTGCTCACCGCAGGTGAAATGCTAAAATATTCTTACAAAAATTTGTAAGAAAATCGTAAGGTTGTGATACTATGATAATTACCGTGACATTGAATCCCGCTCTTGACTGCTATTTCGCGCCGGAGCAACTGAAAGCGGGGGGCGTCAACCGCTACGATGATTACCGATTCCTGCCTGGAGGCAAAGGGGTCAATGTGTCGCTGATGCTGTCCGCCTTGGGAATGGAGACTGTGGCCATGGGTTTTGGGGCCGGGTTTACCGGGAAGGAGTTGGTCCGGCTCATCGAGCAGGAGGGCTGTTCTGCGGATTTCACCATTCTGCCCCAAGGCAGTACCCGGATGAATATCAAGATCCGCACTGCCGAGGGAGAGGAAACGGACTTAAACGGCGCAGGCGTTCCTCTGCCCCTGGAAGCGGTGGAGGAACTGGGGCAAAAGCTCCTGACGTTAAAGCCCGGCGACGGATTGGTGCTGGCGGGCAGTCTGCCCCCCGGCCTGCCGCAAGACACCTATGCCAAGTTTTTGGAAGCTCTGCGGGAGAAAGAAATTCTCACGGTAGTGGATACCGCCGGAGGGGCGTTGGAAGCGGCGCTGCCCTGCCATCCCTTCCTGATCAAGCCCAATCTGGAAGAATTGGGAGAGCTGTTCGGTGTGGAGATCACCGAGCTGGACGCGGCGGCAGAATGTGCGAACGAGCTGCAAAAGCGGGGCGCCCGAAACGTGGCGGTGTCCATGGGACACAAGGGTGCGCTCCTGCTCTGTGAGGATGGCAGGCGGCTCTTTTGCCACGCGGTGAGAGGGGAAGCGGTGTCCACTGTGGGCGCGGGAGATTCCTTTGTGGCAGGGTTCCTGTACGGCCTGCAGCTTCACGGCACGATGGACGGGGCGCTGCGCTGGGCGGTATGCGCGGGGTCGGCTACGGCTTTTTCTCCGGGACTTGCTTCCGGCAGTGAAGTACGACAGCTTTACACCAGAGTGGGGAATGTACACATGATTTGAGCCGGAGATAGCAGTTGACACCGAGCCCGTTTCCACGTAAAATAGTAAGGGTATCAGTCTATATTCCGACATTGAGGAGAAACGATGAAAAACACTGGCAGCAATCCGCTGGAAGAAGAGTTCCGCAATTCCCAAATCTATAAGGCGCTGAAGGAACATGGTATCCCTGTGGCGGAAAAGGTAGCCGAAGGGTTGGGAAAGGCCGTGGACGCGCTGGAAAAGATCTCTCCTACTGGGGAGACCAAGAAGGCGGCCAATTATAATCAGGGCACATGGCAGACGGCACAGCCCACCGGAGCACAGCAGAACGGCACGCAAAATGCCGGGAGGCAGCCTGTGGGGACCCAGGGCGTTTACCCCGGCAGAAAACCGCAGGGCGTTCAGCCCGCCCCGGCCCCCCAGATGAAGTTGGTGCACATGGGCAGTCCCGCCAAATATTACATCACGGGCGCTGCGGCGCTGTTCTACGCCATGAATTTCCCGCTGTATGAGATTTCCCACTTTATCATCTTCGGGCTGGTGCTGGCAGGGGCATTCCTTCTGTCCGGCAAGCTGTTCAAGGGCAAAAAAGAATTTGTCCCCATTGAACCGGAGCAGCCCAAAGTCAAGGAACAGCCGAAGCAGGCGGAAAAGCCCTCCGCGACGGGCAACCCGGAGGTGGATAAGATCATCGATGAAGGCAGGGAGTATTTGAAAAAGCTCCGTGCCGCCAACGATGCCATCCCGGAGGAAACGCTTTCGGAGGACATTGACCGGATGGAAAAAGCTTCCGCCGACATTTTCCGCTTCGTGGCGGATCATCCGGAGAAAGCGCCTCAGATCCGGAAATTCATGAATTACTATCTGCCCACCACACTGAAGCTCTTAAACAGCTATCAGCGGCTTTCCGCTCAGTCGGTGCGGGGGGAGAACATCACCTCTACCATGTTCAATATCGCCGGCATGATGCACACTGTGGCCAATGCCTTTGAAAAGCAGTTGGATTCTCTCTTTACCGATGAGGCCATGGACGTTTCCGCCGATATTTCCGTGTTCGAGACGATTTTGAAGCAGGAAGGCTTTGTGGACGGGGAAGTCCAAAGAAAGCCGGGCGGCAAAGAGTAAGGTCATAATGATAGATTTCAATAAATAAAAACCGAAAGGATGCTGCACGATGGACAATGAGATCAAATTGACACTGGAAGCCGAAGAACCTCAGGCCCCCGCTCTCACCCTCGACCCGGAGGAGCAGGCAAAGGAAACCGCCGCCGAGCCCGTGGTGCTGGACGAATCCAGCCTGACCCCGGAGGAGCAGAAGGTGGTAAGCGAGTTTGCCGAGAAGATCGACATCACCAACAGTACGCTGGTGCTGCAGTACGGCTCCGCCGCCCAGAAAAAAATCGCTTCTTTTTCCGACACGGCGCTGGATAAGGTGCGCACCAAGGACTTGGGAGAGATCGGCGACGAGATTTCCAGTCTGGTGGTGCAGCTCAAGGGCTTTGACATCGACGAGGAGGAAAAGAAAGGCATTTTCGGCTGGTTCAAGAACACCGGCAATAAGATCACGGCCATGAAGGCAAAGTACGACAGCGCCGAAGTCAACGTGGACAAGATCGCTGCAGCTCTGGAGAGCCATCAGGTACAGTTGATGAAGGACGTGGTCATGCTGGATAAGCTCTATGAGATGAACCTGAACTATCACAAAGAGCTGTCCATGTACATTATCGCCGGTAAAAAGAAGCTGAAGCAGGAGCGGGAAACCACTCTGGTGGAGCTGCAGAATAAGGCAAAGCAGAGCGGTCTGGCGGAAGACGCCCAGGCGGCCAACGATTTCGGCCAGCTCTGCGATAATTTTGAAAAGAAGCTTCACGATCTGGAATTGACCCGGATCGTCAGCGTTCAGATGTCTCCCCAGATCCGTCTGGTGCAGAATAATGACAAGCTGATGACGGAGAAGATTCAGTCCACTCTGGTGAACACGATCCCCCTGTGGAAAAGCCAGATGGTGCTGGCGTTGGGCGTGGCCCATTCCGCTCAGGCGGTGAAGGCCCAGCGGGAAGTGTCCGACATGACCAATGAACTGCTCAAGAAGAACGCGGAAAAGCTGAAGATGAGCACCATCGAGACTGCCAAGGAATCCGAGCGTGGCGTGGTGGATATGGAAACGCTGCGCATCACCAACCAGTCCTTGATCCAGACTTTGGACGAGGTGGTCAAGATTCAGGACGAGGGCAGAGCCAAGCGCCGTGCCGCCGAGGAGGAAATCGGCAAGCTGGAAGGCGAGCTCAAGCAGAAGCTGCTGGATATTCATCAGTAAGCAAAAGTTCGCCCTTCGGGCGACCTTCGTGAAGTTTCCTTGCGGAAACTTCACGGATTCATAATCAACTAAGTAGAGGTATTTTGCATGAAGCCCGAAATCAGACCGGCGCGGAAAGAGGACATCGACGCCCTTTGCCGCATTTGCAGCGAGGAAATGGGATATCCCTGCGCGCCGGAATTGGTGGAAGCGAAATGGATGGGGCTGGATCCCCGCCGGGAAGCGGTTTTCGTGGCGGTTTTAGGGGACAATGGTCCAGTGGGCTATATCCACGTGGAGCGATACGACGTGCTTTATTTTGAGACCATGGCAAACATTTTGGGATTGGCTGTGCGGTCCGATTTCCAGCGAAACGGCATCGGCAAGGCTCTGATTTCCCAAGCGGAAGCGTGGGCAAAGGAACACGGCATTCACCTGATGCGCCTAAATTCCGGCATTTCCCGGACAGGCGCCCACGAATTTTACCGCAGGCAGGGCTACGTTCAGGAAAAAGAACAACTTCGGTTCACGAAGGAAATTTAGTTTTTCTCACTTTGTTGCAAAGGAGACGGAGAAAAATATGAAAAAGAAAAAAGTCATGGGCGCTTTGGTGATGGCGGCGATGATCCTCATTTCCGTGCCGCTGGGCGCTGTCCGTTCCTTTGAACGATTGCGGGAAAAGGTGCTGGAAGAAGAGTATTATTACGACAGCACGGGCTATGCCATCTATAATGGTCTGGAAAAACAGGAGGAGGCCGCCTGGAATCTCATTACCGTGGCGGAGCGCTACCGGGAGAGCAACCCGGAGCTGGAATCCTATATTGACGACTTGACCTACCAGGTGGAGCGCTGCCAGAATTTTTACGACAACGGCGCGCCGAAGGAAGTGGAATACCATCAGGCCCTGTGCCGGTCTGCGGAACAGCTTGCCGAAAAGCTTGAGGAAATCACGTTGTCTGAGAAGGACGAAAAGTACCCTTGGCAGTTGATCTCCCAGCTTCGGTCCGAGCAGGATAAGCTGGAGCGCAGCAGCTACAATGACGGCGCGAGGAAGTACAATCAAAAGCTGGACAGCTTCCTGCTGCCCTTAAAGAAGCTTGGCTGGAGCCGCCCTCTGGCAGTTTTTGGGGAGTCCCTTGACAGCGGTTTCATCGAGTAGAAAAGTTTTCGCAGCCGAATGTGCCTTTTGCGCGGTTCGGCTGTCTGCATTCAGAGACAGTTTATTCCGGAGGGGAAAGAGGAGGCTTGCTGATGAAAAAGAAAGGTTTTGTCCGGCTTTTGGCACAGTGTTTGATTTTGGCGGTGCTGACGGTGACTTTCGCTGCCCCGGCGCTGGCAGCCGTGCCGGAGCGCCCGGCGAATATGACTGTGCTGGACGAGGCGGGAGTGCTCAGCAGCGCCACGGAGCAGGAAATTATCCGAAATAACGCAGCCTTGTTTGAGCGCACCGGCGCGGAGATTGTCATTGTCACCGTGGATTTTCTGGGCGGTCAGGCCATAGACGATTACGCCTACGAGCTGTTCAATGCCTGGGGGATCGGCTCTGTCAAGCGGAATAACGGCATCCTGTTGGTGCTGGCCATCGGCGAGGACGACTATTACGCCCAGGCGGGCTACGGCATCGAGGATTATTTTGACGGCCGCCTGCAGGAGCTGTTGGATGACTATTTGGAGCCGGATTTCGCCGCAGGCGATTATGACGCCGGCGTGAAGAGCTTTTTCGACGCGGTCCTTGCCGAGCTGGATATCTACTATGGGGGAGATCAGTACGGCGGGGACGAATATAATACTTGGGTTGAGCCCGCCGAGCAAAAGGACGGACTGATGGACGGAGTGTTTCGCTTTTTCGGCAGGGTGATCTTAGTGGTGCTGGTCATCGTTATCATCGTTCTGGTGCTGAGATTGTTGCTCCGCAGCGGCGGTGGCGGCATGGGCGGCGGCACAGGCGGCGGGGGCAATAACGACTTCTGGCGCGGTATGCTTGTCGGCAGAATGATGTCCAATAACCGGCGGAGAAGCTACTATAATCCGCCCCCTCCTCCGCCTCCCGGACACCTCGGAGGAATTCCGCCCAGACCTCCCCAACCTCCAAGGGGCGGCACGCCCAACAGGCCCTCCGGCGGCTTTGGGGGATTTGGGGGCTTCGGCGGTTTTGGCGGCGGCTCCCATTCCGGCGGTTTTTCCCACGGCGGAAGCAGGCCTTCCGGCGGCTTCGGCGGGAGCAGACCCTCCGGGGGATTCGGCAGCAGACCTTCCGGCGGCCGTCCGTCTGGCGGAGGTTTCTCCAGAGGCGGCGGGTCCCGGGGCGGAGGAGCTGGACGGCGGTAACCGCCGTCCAGCTCCCCGAAGTTGACTTTGTCAACTTCCCCATGAAAATGCCGCCGT